>JBOGZL010000384.1:0-1515 GCA_050697195.1 Solirubrobacterales bacterium | reverse complement strand
GCCTCGCCGACCACGTCGAACCCGTCGGCGAGAAGCAGGGTCTTGACCGTCGCGCGGAAGCTCGGATGGTCGTCGACGATCAGGATCCTCCAGGCCATGTTGCACCAATGGTGGCAAAGCGGTGAACGCCCGGGAATACGGCTATCCACACTCTTTGAGGGCGCTACGATCCCGACCGTGGCGTGGCTCGGAGCTCTGGGCGCAGCCGAGGTCGTACGGGCGGCCGGGGGAGTCGTCTCGCGCCGCGGCGACGGCGGGCGGCCCGAGGTGCTGCTCGTCCACAGGCCGCGCTACGACGACTGGACCTTCCCCAAGGGCAAGCTGGAGCCCGGCGAGACCCACGAGCAAGCCGCGGTCCGTGAGGTGGAGGAGGAGACCGGCTTGCACTGCGCCCTCGGGCGCGAGCTCCTCTCGACGAGCTACCGCGACAGCAAAGGGCGCCCGAAGACCGTCCGCTACTGGGCGATGCAGCGGCTCGAGGGCGAGTTTCGCCCCCACGGCGAGGTCGACGAGGTGCGCTGGCTCCCGCGCGAGGAGGCGAGGGAGTTGCTCACCCACCGACGCGACAAAGACGTACTCGAAGCCCTCGCGGAGGATTTGGACTGATGGCTCTGCTCTTGCTTCGGCACGCACCGGCGGGCAGCCGCGACCCGGCTGCGAACCCTGCCGAGGACCGGCGGCGGCCGCTGGACCAGCAGGGTCTTCGTCAAGCCCACGGGCTCCCGGCCCTCTACTCCGGGTACGACGTCGAGCGCGTGCTCACGAGCCCGTACCTTCGCTGCCGGCAATCGGTCGAGCCACTCGCTGCCGCGCTGGGGCTGCCGGTCGAGGAGCGCGCGCAGCTTGCGGAAGGCGCCGCCGAGGTCGATGCCCGGGCACTCGTCGAAGAGCTGGCCGGCTCGACCGCGGTTCTCTGCACGCACGGGGACGTCCTCATCCTGCTCCTCGGCGAGGAGCCCGAGAAGGGCGAGACGTGGGTGGTCGAAGCCGGTCCCGCCGGCAGCCTACGCCGCAGCGCGTACCTCCCTCCGCCGAGCTAGAGGTTTCTAGGCCCGGCCAGGAGCCCGCCTGAGCGCAGGACGATCCGGCGGTCGCTCAGGCTCACCTCGTCGATCTGGTCGACAGGGACGTGCACCAGCCAACTCCCGAGCAGGCCCGCGCGCACGGACAGGAGCGTCGGGCACCCGCTCTCCGCATCGAAGCGAACGTCCTCGACGACGCCGATCTGAGCCGACGGCCCGAAGACGCCGAATCCGTGACACACGGCGAGCGCCGGCTCGGCGGTCGAATCTCGCTCCCTGCCCACGACCCCATCCTGCCCGCGGCATCGGCCGGCGTGGGTTACGTCCCGATGAACCCTGGGTGAGGAAGGTGTAAGCGCCTAGTGATCCGGCGGGATGTTCTGGTTGCGGCGGAGAACGTTGCCAGGGTCGTAGCGTCTCTTCAGCGCCTGCAGGCGCGCGAACGCCTCGTCTCCGAAGGCGGCACGGACTCGCTCGACCGGCTCGTCCGCCT
>JBOGZL010000383.1:0-7429 GCA_050697195.1 Solirubrobacterales bacterium | reverse complement strand
TAAGCACGCCACGCACGCCGCGCGTCGCCGTGGCGCTCCCGACGTCGATCGCCCCGATCCGCGCGTGAGCCAACGGACTGCGCACGAACGCCGCATGCAGCATCCCAGGGCGGACGATGTCGCCGATATAGCGGCCGCTCCCCCGCAGCAGCTCGGGATCCTCACGACGTGCAACGCGCTTTCCGACCCAGCGAGTCAACTGGTCAGACCTCCAAACGTCTCGAGCCGATCGCGCTAACGAATATCACCTCCCAGCGAACGTTGCAAGGCACTGTCTTGTCGTTATCGCGTGGTCGTGGTGAGAGGTTGGACCAGTTGCTTGCAGGGTCCGCAACGTGCCGCTATGCTCGGCTGGAGCGACGCTGAGCAATGAAGCTGCGCAACGAGTTCACAGTTGCAGCACCAAGCGATCGCGCCTGGGAGACTCTCCTGGACATCGAGCGCGTCGCCACCTTCCTGCCTGGTGCGACCGTCCAGCCCGCCGAGGAGGACGGCGCATACCGGGGCTCGATGCGGATCAAGCTCGGCCCGGTGGTGGCCAACTACAAGGGCACGGCGACCCTCGGAGAGGTGGATAAGGCGCGACGCACAGCCGAGCTCCAGCTCCAAGCCAAGGAGGCAAGCGGACAGGGATCGGCGGCCGCCACGATCCACAGCACGGTGCGATCGGTGGACGGGAAGACACAGGTGATCGCGGAGACCGACCTCAAGGTGACCGGACGCCAGGCGCAGTTCGGCCGCGGAGTCATGCAGGACGTTGCCGCCAGGATGCTTGGCGACTTCGCGCAGCGGTTCGAGCGTTACCTGTTGACGGGGACCGAGGACGAGCCGGCCGGGCGCCGAAGCGACGATGACGATACGGCCGCATCGGATCGGGGCGCGGGCGTGGCCGCAGCGCCTTCGACGGAGAGGCCGCCCCCCGCTACCGCCGAGCCATCCGCATCTGCAGCCGAGGAGTCAGAGGAAGCCCTTGACCTGGGATCTGTTCTCACGCAAACCGATGCCTTTCGCTACGGATCGATCGCGGTGGTGGCACTGCTCGCCTTGATCGTGCTTGCCATCCTGCGTCGCAGGCGATCCAAGGTCACGCTCCAGCTGAGTCACACCTGGTGACCGACGTGGCGGGGCGCCCCACAGGTTGCTGGCCGGCGTGATCCTTGCCGCCGGCCGAAGCCGGCGGTTCGGTGAGCCGAAGCAGGTGGCATCGCTCGCCGGCCGGCCGCTGCTTGAGCACGTGATCCGGAACGCCGTCGCGACCGGTCTCGTTGACCGCTGGATCGTCGTGCTCGGCTCACGCGCCGAGCAGGTGTCCCGGGATGTACCGCTCCACGACGTGCACCCGGTCGTCTGCGAGACGTGGGCGGAGGGTCAATCCGAGTCCCTGCGTTCCGGAATCGACGCCCTTCGTGAGGAGGACGAGGCTGCGGTGATCCTGCTCGGCGATCAACCGCTGGTGACCACCGCAGCGATCGAGCGGGTCGTAGGGGCCCGCCGCGATGGAGCGCTGGCCATCCGGGCGACCTTCAGGGGCGCTCCGGGACATCCCGTCGTCGTCGAGCGTCCGTTGTTTCCCCGATTCGCGCGGATCGTCGGGGACATCGGGGCGAGGGAGGTCCTGGCGACCGCATCGACCAGAGAGGTCGCCTGCGATGACGTGGCCAACCCCGCGGACGTCGATGCCCCCGAGGACCTGCGTCAGATCGAGCGTTGGATCGATCGGGCCCGTCCGGCGCGCCCCTGAGAATGCGCCCGCGCCTGGTGGCGGACGGCGGGGAGCGACTCGAGCGTTCCGGCAAGCGTCTCGAGGCTTTGCAGGTCGTGACCCGGCAGAAACACGTCCACATGCTCCATCGCCGCAGCCATCCCACGGGCGATCGGCTCATATCCGGGTTGTCCGGCAGCCGGGTTGACCCAGATCGTCGTGTGCGCCAGGCGGTAGGCCCGGGCCATCTCGCGAGAAAGCACCTTCGGGTCGCCCCGCTCCCATCCGTCGGACACGATCACGAGGACCGCACCCCGGCCCGTCCCCGTTCGTGACCCCAGGTCGTTGAAGGCCGCGAGGTTCTCGCCTATTTGAGTACCGCCGGCCCAATCGGGGACAGCTCGGGCCGCGGCTCGAAGGGCCCGATCCGGGTCTTGACCGGAGAGCTCGCGGGTGATCCTCGTCAGCCGGGTCCCGAACGTGAAGGCCTCGACCCTGCGGCCCGAGCGGACAGCCACCTGGAGGAACATCACGACCGCCCGGGCGTATGGCTCCATGGAGCCAGAGATGTCGAGGAGGAAGACGAGCTTACGCGGGACCAGGCGGGGCTGCTTCCACCACCGTTCCAGGGGATGGCCCGCCGTCCTCATCGCGCTGCGCAGAGTCCGGCGCTTGTCAATGCTGGTGCCCTGATGCGCCGTCTCCATGCGGCGGGACCTGCGCTTCGGCATGGCGCGCGCTATCTGCTGCACGGCCTCCCGGGCGACCCGTAGATCGTCCGGGCCGTACTCCACGAAGTCCATGTGCCGCAGCCGCTCCAGGCTGGATGCTGCCATGCCGCGCTCGGGGGCCGCGCGATCTCCGCCGGGGCACTCTGCGGCCGCCGCCGCACTCGCCTCGTACCGAGTGGACACTGCCGGAGAGCGAACCCGGTCCCCGTCTTCCAGCTCCTCTTCGTCCGGCTCCTGGTCCCGCACGCCGGGCGGGGTCCAGAACCAGGCGAACGCCTCGCTGAACGCATCGATGTCCTCCCGACGGGCGATGAGCGTGCACCGCAACGCCCAGTAGACGTCCCGAGAGGAGCCGATGCCGACCACGTCGAGCGCCCTGAAGGCATCCTGAATCCTTCCGGGCCCGATCTCCACGCCGTCCTCGCGGAGCACGCGCCCGAAGCCCACGAGCTTGCGGACCAGCGTGTCGCCAGGGCCGCGGCTCAACCGCGCTCCATACGCCCCGTGGCCCGGTGCCTTGCTTCAGGCAGGAGCTCGTCCAACCCCCGCTCCCGGACCCGGTCTATGTCCTCGTAGTGCTTGAGCAGGCTGCCGATCGTGTCGTCGATCAGCGAGGGGTGGAGCTCGTTCTCTCGAAGCGAGAGCAGAGCCTGGATCCAGTCGAGCGTCTCGGCGGTTCCAGGTGCCTTGAAGAGGTCGAGCCCTCTGAGGCTTGCGACGAGACAAACCGCCTCGCGAGCGAGGCGGTCCGGAACGTCGGCAAGCCGTAGGTGGACGATCGCCACCTCGCGCCCGACGCTCGGGTAACCGATCCAGTGGTACAGGCAGCGGCGCTTCAGAGCATCGTGGAGCTCGCGGGTGCGGTTCGATGTCAGGACGACGATCGGCGGCTCGTCCGCGCGAACCGTGCCGATTTCGGGGATCGTCACCTGGAAGTCGGCGAGCAGTTCGAGCAGGAATGCCTCGAACTCGTCGTCGGCTCGGTCGATCTCGTCGATCAGCAGAACGGGCGCAGCCGGATCGTCATGCTCGATGGCCTCGAGAAGCGGACGTCGGGACAGGAACTCTGGCCCGAACACATCCTTGACCGCGCCGGGGTCGACCGCATCAGCGGCCTCGAGGGTGCGGATGTAGAGCATCTGACGCGCGTAGTTCCAGTCGTACAGCGCGTTCGCGATGTCGATTCCCTCGTAGCATTGGAGTCGGATCAGGCGTCGATCGAGGATGTCGGCGATCGCCTTCGCGCATTCCGTCTTGCCCACGCCGGCCTCGCCCTCAAGCAGCAGTGGCTTGCGAAGCGCGAGGGCGACCGCGATCACAGTTGCCAGTCCGCGGTCGGCCAGGTATCCCGCCTCGTCGCGGAGCCGATCCGCAACCTCTTCGCGGCGCAGCGCCATCGGGCTACCTCACCAAGAGGCCCGAGTTCCTCGCCCCCCGAGTTCGGCGGCTTCCTCGCCGGAAACCCCGTACTGAACGCTCCGCGGCCCCTCGCCGGCCAGTACTTGCTGCGCCTCCTCGAACGAGCATCTCAGCACCTGGATAGGGTGGATGCGATCACCCTGCGCCCCTGTTCGAGCCACTCGCTCGCGATTGCCTGCGAGTACCAGGATCCGCTCATACCTACGAGGTTATCCCCCCGCTCGCCGCCCGCCGAACCTCCTTCCCTCCCCGGCCGCGAGAACGAGGCCGCCGATCATGGTGGCGGCTCGCGAGCGCCGGCGGTGGGAGTCGCGGCGGCCTCGTGCTCGCCTCCGCGGGGATGGATCGGTCCGGACGTTTCGCGCAGGCTGGCGCCGCTGCGGCGTGTCCGCACTGCGATCACCTCCGCAAGGATCGAGACCGCGGTCTCGGCAGGGGTGCGGGCACCGATGTCTAGCCCGCAGGGGGCGTGAACGCGTTTGAGCATCTCCTCCGCGACGCCGGCCGCCCGAAGTCGCTCGATGCGGTGAGCGTGCGTACGACGGCTGCCGAGCGCGCCGACATAGCCAGCACCGCTGCGAAGCGCCGAAACGAGCGCCGGCTGATCGAACTTCGGGTCGTGAGTGAAGACAAGAACGACATCGCGCGGCCCTAGCTCGCGCCCCTCAAGGTGGCGGTCCGGCCAATCAACGACCACCTCGGCGGTCTCGCTGAAGCGCGGGCTCTCTACGAACGGCGCTCTAGCGTCGCAGATAGTCACGGCGAAGCCGAGCTCGCGGCCAAGGCGTGCCACCGCCGCGGAGAAATCGATCGCCCCAAAGATGACCATGGACGGTGGGCTCGCGAACGCCTGGATGTAGACACGAAGCTCTGCCCCCATCACCTCGCCGGCTGCGCTATAGCGGCGAACAAGCGACAGGCCCTGCTCGACTAGGCCGCGCGCCTCGCGCTCGACCGTGCGGTCCAGCAGCTCGGTCGTTGCGAGGCTGCCTGCAACGCGGTCTTCCAGAACGGCGAGCTTTGCCCCGGCATCCTCGCCGTCCAGAAGGGTTGCCAGAGCGGCGGGCCGGCCGGCGGCGATCGCTCGCCGCGTCTCCGCAAGGGGCTCGCGCGCGGCCTCGCCCAGCTCGTGGAGGAAAACGTGCACCGTTCCTCCGCACATCAGGCCGACCCCCGCTGCCTCTTCTTCGGAGATCCCGTAGGTGACGAGCCGCGACTCCCCGCCGTCGAGGATCCGGCGCGCTTCCTCAACTAAGGCACCTTCGACACATCCACCTGTCACCGAGCCCTCAATGCGGCCATGATCGTCGACCAGCATCTCCGCCCCCGGATCGAGCGGTGCAGATCCGATCCTCTCGACAAGCGTCGCGGCAACGACCCGACGGCCGTCCGCGAGCCAGTCCCCCGCCACCAGCTGGGGCGCCCCCGGGGCGCTCAAAGCTGGGCCCCCACATTTGCCCAAGGGTGAGATCGATGGCGCCGCGGCGCGCCCGGTACGGTCTGACCGGCTCGGGTTGCGACAGACCACATACGCACAATTATGCGGGAGCGGGAACAGGTCAGCTGGGCAGCGAGCAGCGGCGAGCCTTTCGCCTACTTTCTCGCTTGCTCTTGGTCGGGGGTCCGCGTGACAACGCGATTGATTTCCTCCCCCCAGGGGACGCTCGGGTTCGTTCCGGTGCGGCACAGAGGCCAAAGCCGATCGGTTCCGCCTCATCGCAGCAACGGGCGCGAGGCACCCAGAAACATGGCGCCGGCTGTACCGCTCAGCGGCACGCCCGGACCTTCTTGTCGAGCGTGATCCGGCGCCCGTCGGTCAGCTCGGCGGTGGCGCGGACCTTCGACTTGCGGCCCCGCTTCAGCTTTCCGAGCTTCTCCTTGAACGGCTTGCTGCCGTCGCTGCCCGCGCCCTTCCCGTCGACGGTGAAGCTGACGTCGCCGAGGATCCTCGTGTCGCGGCCCTTGATCCGCGCTCGTGCGCCGCGCGGGGCGCATCCGCGCTTCTTCTCCACCTTCAGCTTCAGCTTCGGCTTCGTGCGACACGAATCGCCGGCGCAGTCGCGAAGCGCGGCGAGCCGGGCGGCGAGCTGCGCCCTCAGCGACGCGTAGGTGGGGTTGGCGTGCTGGCTCTGAAGCTCGAACGGATCCGCCTCGAGGTCGTAGAGCTCGGTCGCGCCGGCGCTGCGGCCGGCGTGGTGCTCGACGTACTTGAAGCGGGCGTTGCGGATCGCCGTATAGGTCGTGGTCTCGATCAGGAGCTCGCGGCCGCGCTCGCGCTTCGCCTCCTGCGCGAGCCCGATCAGCGAGCGCCCGTCCTGGTTCAGGCCGGGGGAGGTACCGGTGGCGTCGAGGACCGTCTTCGCGATGTCGGCGTTGACGGCCAGCTCGCGCACCGTCTTGCCCTCGGGGACGCCTGGCCCGCGCATCACCAGGGGCACCCGGCTCGAGGGCTCGTAGTGGCGGAGCTTGCCGTTGTTCACCCGGTGCTCGCCGTGGAAGAAGCCGTTGTCGGACGTGTACACGATCAGCGTCTCGCCGAGCTCGTGCTGCGCCTTGAGCGCGTCGACGATCGCGCTCACGCCCTCGTCGACCGAGAGGATCGACTCCATCCGGCAGCGGTAGCGCCTCGCGATGGTGTTGCGCTCGGCGGGCGCGATCGGATCGAGGTTGGCGACGTCGGGCGGCTTGTCCGAGACGTCGGCCTCGCTGAAGTTGGGCGGTTGGGGCAGCGGCTCACCGTTGAACGCGGTCGCGTGGCGCGGCGCCGGCTTCGCGGTGCCCTGGCAGTTCCCGGGCGGGTTGGGGTTGGGGTTCGGGCCCCCGCTGTGCGGCGCCGTGTAGGCGACCGAGAGGAAGAACGGCCGGGTGGCCGGGGCGCGGGCGTTGATCAGGCTCACCGCCTTCGAGGTGATCACGTCCTGCTTGAAGTCGGTCGGCGCGGTGCCGTAGCCGACGAGGGCGCCGTTCTCGTTCAGGGTGTAGTCGTAGACGCTCTGGGTGTTTGGCGCCGCGGCGTACCACTCGCTCCAGCCCGGCGGGACCAGCGTCTCGGTCCCGCCGCTGCCGTAGCCGTTCAGGTACTTGCCGACGTGGGCGGTGAAGTAGCCGTCGCCCTGGAGCCACCCGGGGAGGATGTTCCCGCCGTGGTCCGCGAGGAACTTCCCGAAGCCCCCCTGGGGCGGTCCGTTGGTGAGCGTGCCGTGGTTGTGGGCGTACTGGCCGGTGAGGAAGGTGGCGCGCGACGGACAGCACACGGGCAGGTTCACGAAGCTGTTCGCGAACGTCGTCCCGAACTGCGCCAGACGCGAGTTGACGTTGCCCATCGCGCGCATCGACTCGACGGTCTGGTCGTCGCTCATCACGACGACGACGTTCGGCCGCTGCCCTTTCTTTTTCTTCGCCTCCGCCCGATCGGCTCCCGGAAGCGCGATCGTCGCCGCGGCCGCGATCGCGATGAGCGCCCCCGCGACGAGCGCGAGGACGGCGGCCGGCGGGACGGCCCGCCTAGTGCCCTGTCTCACAACGTTTGACCGGAAACTCGCCTGAGGCGGCGAACACCGACGCATGCACCCGACCG
>JBOGZL010000382.1:0-1519 GCA_050697195.1 Solirubrobacterales bacterium | reverse complement strand
GTTCTGGGCGCTGCGCGGGGCGGCGGCGGGTTCGGGATCGTGACCGCTCTCGAGTTCGGCCTGTTTCCCCTCTCCGAGGTTTACGCCGGGAGCCTGATCTTCGACGGCGCGGACGGGCGCGAGATCTGATGAGGTCGCGTCCCCCAACTGCTGTAACTCCGCCGGCTCCGTAAGAGCCACGGCGTAGGTTCCCCGAAGTCCTTGCCAAGACCAAGAAGGGAGACCTACGCCGTGAGAAGAACGCTACCGCCGTCGGCGGAGATGGAGGCAAAGATCGACGAGCTGCTCGCCGGAGGGATCGCCTCCGGCGAGCCGGAGGGCCCGCTCTCGGAGCTCGCCCGGCTCGGAGCGCAGTTGATCATCCAGCGCGCGGTCGAGGAGGAGTTCGACGCCTTCATCGGCCGCGCTCGCTACGAGCGCCGCCCCGAGGCGCCGCCCGGGAAGCGCAACGGGTGGCGGCCGCGGCGGGTGCAGGCCGCCGAGGGCGAGATCGAGGTCGAGGTCCCGCAGCTGCGCGAGACCGCCGAGCCGTTCACCTCGAGGCTGTTCCCGCGCGGCTCGAAGCGGCTTCTGACCACCGAGCCGCTCAAGGCGATGGTCGTCGGCGCCTTCGTCCGCGGCCTCTCGATGCGCGACGTCGAGTCGCTCTGCGAGGAGGCGGGGCTGGGGCGGATCTCGAAGTCGACCGCCTCGCGGATCTGTCGCGAGCTGCGCGACCGCTTCGCGGCGTTCATGGCCCGTGACCTCTCCGAGGTTCGGCTCGTGACCCTGTTCTGCGATGCGATCTACCTGCCGGTCCGCCCCGCGGGCGCCAAGGAGGGCGTGCTCTGCGCCTGGGGGGTCGCCGAGACCGGCGAGCGCGTCTTGCTGGCGGTCTCGCTCGGGATGCGCGAGTCAGAGCAGGACTGGCTGGCGCTCGGGCGCGACCTCACCGCCCGCGGGCTACCAAGCCCGTTGCTCGTCGTCGCCGACGGTGCCCCCGGGCTCACCAACGCGATCGAGCAGCTCTGGCCGCGCTCGGACCGCCAGCGCTGCACGGTCCATCGCCTGCGCAACGTGCTCGCCAAGCTGCCGAAGCGCGAGCGCGAGCGCTTCCGGCTCGCCTACCGGCGGGCGCTGGATGAGGCGACCGACGTCGGCGATGGGCGGCAGCGAGTCGGGGCGTTGATCGGTGAGCTCGAGCGTGCCGGCTTCGCCGCCGCGGCCGCATGCCTCGCCGACGATCTCTCAGCGCTCCTGGTCCACCTGCGCTACCCGTTGCGACACCGGCGCCGCTGGCCGAGCACCAACCTGCTCCAGCGCTCGCTCGGCGAGGTCCGCCGGCGGACCAGGGTGATCGGGCGCTTCCCCGGCGAGGCGAGCTGCCTCTCGCTCTGCTGGGCGGTGCTCGACCTCGTGATCTCGCACTCGAACGGGATCACGTTCACCGACCTCGATCGGCTGGCACTCGACCGGCTCGCTCGCGAGCGAGCCGAGCGGTCAACCGGAGAGGAGGTGATCGCCGCATAGACTGACTGCC
>JBOGZL010000381.1:0-6597 GCA_050697195.1 Solirubrobacterales bacterium | reverse complement strand
GCCGCTCGAGGTCTACGCGGACGATGCCCGCTCGCCGCGGAGCGTCGCGCTTTCGCTCGGGGCGCGCTGCCCCGAGTGACGCTGGCGAGATCGCTCGACGACCCCATGGGCCGCGCGCCACTTTCTGCCCGTTTGCAGGGAGAAACTGAGCCATGCCCCAGAACTTCCTCAGCTGCGACCGTGACCAGCCGATGCTCCTGCCGCCGGACCTCCGGGACTGGCTCTCAGACGACCACCTCGCCTGGTTCGTGATCGATGCGGTGGCGGAGCTCGACCTCGAGCCCTTCTACGCCGCCTACCGCGCCGACGGCCACGGCGCCGCCGCCCACGATCCGAAGATGATGGTGACCCTGTTCACCTACGCCTACGCGGTCGGCGAGCGAAGCTCGCGCGGGATCGAGCGGCGCTGCAGAGAGGACGTCGCCTTCCGGGTGATCTGCGCAAACCAGGCGCCCGACCACGCGACTTGCGCGAAGAACTATGGCTCCTACCGGTCCCTGGCCTGCCGCTTCACGCGCTGGACCGCCTCGATCTGCTCGAGGTGACAGTCCTTGTATTTCTTGCCGATTCCGCAAGGGCACGGGTCGTTTCGTCCGACCTCGGAAACAGCGGCCTCGTCGAGCGGGTGAAGGCCGAAGCCACCTTGCTCAATCAGTGGCCCGAGCTCTTCGCGGTGGGCGAGGTCGAAGCGCTCAGCCACGAGGGTCAGCGTCTGCCCATAGGTCCAATAGGCGCCGTGGAGCGCCTCGCCGATGTGAACGTTCGAGGCCCGATCCACAGGTTTGCGCCGCCCTCGACGTGACGACTGAAGGCGCTGGTTAGCCCGACCATTGTCGAGTGAAGCTGCTGGTTGTTGTCGCGGTTGACCACCTTGAAGAACAACCAAAGCTGCCCGCCGCCGTCGTCCCACTGGCCTTCGATTTCCTTGAGCAAGGCGGGCAGGTTGCGGTGGCCGGTCCACATCCGATCCCCAAAGGGGCCGAACTTCTTCTCCAAAGTCTCGAGCGTCTCGCCTTCGAGCCGCGCTGCGGCGAGTTCCTCGGCGTCCACCTCGTCCGCCCAACCGAGTTCGTCAATGAGGACGGCGGCTAGGTGCGAGCCGAAGCGAAGGGACTCCTTGGCTCCCTGCTCCGCTCCGGCGGCGTGTTCGTGGACCCAATGTGCAACCGCCATCCCCTCGAACACGGATCGATTCAGCATCGCAGCTTGCTGGCCATAGCCATCGCGACAAAGAAGCAATACGGCTGCGAAAGTCTTCGTCGCCCGAGCAAACTCTAGGCTGATGAGCTGGTTCGCCGTAAAGTCCGGTTCATCCGGGCTCTGCGCGCGGCCGGACCACGGCTTGATCCTCGCAACAGTCGCCGCCTGGAGTTCGTCACATGCGCGGAGGGCGGGTAGATGCTCCGCAGCGATTAGCGCTCGTAGGTGCTCGTGGTCTTCGGGCGTCCAGCCCGTCTCCGGTGCCTCAACCACTCGAACCCCAAGAGTACGGCGACCTCACGCCGGCGACGAAGCTCGCTGTCGCGTCGCGCGAGATCCAGCAGCAGACAGGAGCGGGGACGAGCGTGCACGCGACAGCGGCATTCAATGCACCGGGCTGACGACGCTTGTCAGAACGGGATGTCGTCATCCGCACCCACGGCGGTCTCAGACTCCGGGGGCTCAGGGCAACGGTAGGGGAGGCCCGTGAACAGCTCTTTCAGCGCAAGTTCGGATGACTTCCAGTTGATGCTCGCCTCCCGAAGATCGACGTTCTGGTCTCGCGCCTTGCAGGTTCGGTCCACCAGAACTCGAGTCCATGCATCCCTTGGAATCTTCCGCAGGAACCCATAGTTCTCACGGGCGTCATCGAACGACGCAGTCGCGACCCACCTATCCACCAGCGCGCGCCATCGCCTCGCGGCTTTCAGGCTTCCTGACAAGCAACTCAAAGATCCCGAGAGCGATGTCGGCAGGCGTCTGACCCTTCTTCACGCGAAACGCCTGATACCGCCCAAGGAGCCCATATGGGTTGAGTCCGAACTCAACCGGCACCACGAGGACGCCGCGCCCCATACACCAACCGACCTCTTGGTCGGTCCACGGGCTCTCGCGAAAGCCGCGGTGAGTAGGGCGACGCAGCCCTCGCAGCTCGCCAGCGCGTACCGGATCACGTCCTGCCAGTCCTCGGTGGGCTCGATCGAGTCGTGCGCAACGAAGCCATCCACCGACCGGCGACCAAGCTCCGTGCGCAGCGCCCCGGCATGCGCCGCGTAACCGTGGACGTGACTGATGAAGAGCTTGAAGCCATCCCCGCTCCACGGGTTTCGCGGATCCTCGAACGACTCGGGCTGAGGCGTAGCTGGCTCAACCGCCGTCGGGTGCAGGTAGTCGTCCAGTTGGCTTAGGACATCGTCGTTCGATCCGGCGAGCATTTGGATCACGTAGCCACGTCGATCGTCTGCGCCGCCATCCCACAGGTCTGTCGTCGGGAAGCCGAACTCGGAGAGCGTCAGGTCGATGTCGTCCCAGTCTTGTTGGGCGAGAGTCTGGGCGATCCGCTTCTTCAACTGGATCCGATCGCCAGGGTGGAGCGCCATCACGCCATCGTAGGAGCACAGGGACTGCAATCAGACGAGGCCCCCCGGGCTCCGCGCGAACTACACAAGACCGCTGCTTTCAACGGGCCGCCTCGACCGTCCCCGGAAGAAGAACGGCCTACCCCGCTACTCCTTTGCGCGAAGAGTGGGAGCGACTGGCGGCGGTTCGTCCTGGCGCGAGAACCATTACGGCTTCATCCATCACGGCTTCATCTCTTGCGGGGGTGGTGCGCCGCCACTCAGGCGCTGGGGTTTGCAATCCGTTTGCAGATTCGGCCTCCGCCGGCCAGCCAAGCGCCCCGAAACCGCTCTGCCAAGCCCCTCAGAACCCCAGCGCGAACTTCGCGTCCTCGGTCATCATCTCCGGGGACCACGGGGGATCGAAGATCATCTTCGGGTGAACCTTCTCGACCCCGTCGAGCTCGCCGACGAACTCGCGCATCTGCTCGGTGACCTGGGGGCCGATCGGGCAGGCCGGGGTCGTGAGCGTGAAGGTGATGAACACCTCGCCGCCCTCGATCTCGACGTCGTACACGAGCCCGAGGGAGACGAAGTCGAGCCCCAGCTCGGGGTCGATCACCTCCTCGAGCGCCTCGTTCACATCGGCGTCGGTGACCATGCATCAATCGTAGCCGGAACGATGGGCGGCTCCTCCGCTGCGCGCCGGGGGGCGGCCGGGGACGCCTGGGTACGCTGTGCTCGTGCTCCTGCTCGTGATCCTGTTCATCGTCGTTCCGCTGGTCGAGCTGTATGTGATCATCCAGGTCGGCCAGGCGATCGGAGCGGGGCCGGTGATCGCGCTCCTGCTGCTCGACGCCGTCCTCGGCGCCGTGCTGCTGCGCCACCAGGGCCGCGCGGCGTGGCGGCGCTTCAACGCAGCCCTCAACGAGGGCCGGGTGCCGCACCGCGAGACCTTCGACGGGGTGATGGTGATCTTCGGCGGCGCCCTGCTGCTCACCCCGGGCTTCATCACCGACGTGCTCGGGCTCTGCCTCCTGATCCCGCCGAGCCGCGCCCTGATCCGCCGAGCCGTGACGGTGGTCGCGCTGCGCCGCTTCAGCATGGGCCAGCGGGTGGTGTTCTGGACCGCCGGTCGCGCGGCCGGCCGTCGCGGGCCGCGCCGGGGCCCTGCTCCCGACCCCGGCCGCCGTTCCTACGACGTGGAGGGGACGGCACGCGAGGTGCCGGAGGAGCCGGGCCCGAACGGACCCGGCCGGCCCACGCTGCCGTCGTGAGCGCGACGCTCAGCCTCGACTTCGCCGACCCCGAGCGCCACGCTGCCGCGCTCCTGCGGGTCGCGGAAGCGAACGGCGAGAGCGGCGCGTGGCTGGTGCTCGACCGCGGGCGCGCGACCGAGGGCGAGGGGTCGGACGGACTCCGGATCGCGGACGACGGCGAGCGTGCGGCTGCGACGCTGACGATCGACGCCGGCGAGCTCGAGCTCGAGGCGACGCGCTCGGTCGGGGTGGCACTCGAACAGGGGTCCGCGGTCGCCGACGCGACCGGGGTGTTCCTCGAGGCGTTCGCGGCCCGGGTCCGCGGCGAGTGGCGCCTCGGGGAACGGCGCCGCGTCGACGTGTCGGGAAGCATCGTCCGCACATCGGGGGAGCCGGACTGGACGCGGGTGGAGCTGGTCCGATCGCTGACGGCGGTGCTCGACGACGGATCGCTGCTCGTCGTCGCCGCCGCCCGGCCCGCCGGCGCGGCCGGGCACGGCGACGAAGTGGTGGACGCGGTGATCGTCGACCACGAGGGTGCGGTGACCCGGTTCGAGGAGCCGCTGATGTCGACGGAGTACGGCGCGGACGGACGCCATCGCCGTGCCGGGGTCGAGCTGTGGGCGCGTGGAGACGCCGCCGCGCTCCGTGGCGCGGGAACGCTGATCGGCGGCGCCGGCGACACGGCCTTCCTCCGCTTCAGGCTCAACGGCGCCGCCGGGACGGCAAGGTACGACCTGGCGAGGGGTTCCTGATCGCCGTCCGGGCCGTGATCTCCGACTTCGGCGGCGTGCTGACGACGCCTCTGCTGCGCTCGTTCGCGGCCTTCCAGGAGGAGACCGGGATCTCGTTCGAGTCGCTCGGGAGGGCGATGCAGTCGGCCGCCGAGGAGAACGGCGCCTACCCGCTGTTCGAGCTCGAGAAGGGCAACATGACCGAGGCCGCCTTCCTCGATCTGCTTCGCGACACGCTCGAGCCCGAGCTCGGCCACCGACCCGAGATCCACCGCTTCCGCGACATCTACTTCGAGGCCCTCGACCCGAACGAGCCGATGGTCGAGCTGATGCGCGACCTGAAGCGACGCGGCCATCGGATGGCGCTGTTGACGAACAACGTTCGCGAATGGGAGCCCCTGTGGCGCTCGATGCTCCCCGTGGACGAGATCTTCGAGCTGATCGTGGACTCTGCCTTCGTCGGGATGCGAAAGCCCGAGCCCCAGATCTACGAGCTGACCTTGGAGCGGCTCGGCGACGTCCGCGCCGCCGAGTGCGTGTTCGTCGACGACACGGACGTGAACTGCGCCGCGGCGCGGGAGCTGGGGATGACCGCGGTCCACTTCGAGTCGAACGAGCAGGCGATAACCGAGATCGAGTCGGCGGTCGCGCGGTAGGAGCTAGACTGCCGCGCCGGATGGACTTCAGGCTCGAGTTGATCCCGGTTCCGGTCACGGACGTCGAGCGGGCAAAGGCGTTCTACGAGCAGGCCGGGTTCAGCGTGGACAACGACGTGACTGTGAGCGAGGGCGTCCGCTTCGTCCAGCTGACGCCCCCCGGGTCAGGGTGCTCGGTCTCGATCGGCGAGGGCATCACGGAGATGGAGCCGGGCTCGCTCGAGGGGCTTCAGCTCGTCGTGGACGACGTCGAGGCGGCGCGCGACGAGCTCTCGGGGCGAGGACTCGCGGTCTCCGACGTCCAGGACTTCCCGTGGGGGAGGTTCGTGTACTTCAGCGATCCCGACGGCAACGGGTGGGCCGTCCAGCAGATCCCCGACTACGGGGAGGGGCGCACCCAGCCGGAGGGCGTCTAGCCAGCCGCGCGGTTAGTTCTCGGACCCGCAGCGATCCCAGACGTAGAGCTCGATCGCCTCGGCGGCGAGCTCCATCAGCCGCGGGCCGGAGAGCCATCCGAGGACCGTCTCAAGCGCTCGCTCCTCGGTGACGCCGCGATCGACGGCCTCCTCGCCGCGGAACCCGGCGGCGAGCTTCAGCGCCTCGCGCCTGTGCTCGCCGAGGGTCGAGAACGCGCCCATCAGGAAGTCGCGGTTCGGAAGCGGGTGGCCGACGTCGAGCGACGCGTGCCACGCCGCGAGCATCGAGATGTCGTGCTCGTCGAGGTCGGCGATCGCCTTCGCGTAATGGGCCTCGAGCTCGTCGTCGGGGATCTCGTCCACCCACGCGCGCACCGCCTCCCCGAGGAGCTGGCGGCGCGCCTCGCGGCCGACCGAGTCGGCAACGGCGCGGATCGCGTCGGCGGGATCGATGAAGCAGAGGGGCATCGGCTCGTGTGGTGTGTGGGTAGTCCGGCGCGCCAAAGATAGAACCGCGATCCGACGGAACCGGAGTCAGGCCCGCCGCGTGCTCCGCTACGCGTCCGCCGCGGCGGGGTCGCCGTCGGGCCGATCGACGCCGCATCCGGACCTATGCTGGACGCGTGTCGCTTCAATTGATCGTTGGGCCGCCCAATTCGGGGCGCGCAGGGGCGGCGCGCGAGCGACTCGCCGCCGCCCTGGGGCGAGACCCGGTTCTGGTCGTGCCGACGGTCGAGGACGCCTCGCGCTTCGAGCGCGAGCTGTGCGGCGCCGACGAGGCGGTGCTCGGCGCCTCGATCCTCACCTTCGAGCGCCTCTTCGACGAGGTCGTCCGGGCAACCGGCGCCCCGGTGCGCCCGCCGCTCACCCCGGCTCAATCCGCGCATTTGGTGCGCCGGGCGATCGCCACCACGGAGCTCGGGATCCTCGCCCGCTCGGCACGGCGGTCGGGGTTCGCCGATGCGCTCGCGACGCTGATCGAGGAGCTCCAGGCG
>JBOGZL010000380.1:0-25845 GCA_050697195.1 Solirubrobacterales bacterium | reverse complement strand
GGCTGATCTCGATGAAGGCACGGCCGCGGACCGAGTTCGCGGTCGACTTGAGGATCTTGCCATCCAGGCGGCCGACGTGGTTGGGAAGCTCGCCGTCCCCCTGCACCGGGGGGCGGAACGAGCACGTGGTCGGGCCCTGCTTGACCGAGGCGCGCATCGCCTTGCTCTTCTTGCGGTAGCTGCGATCGCAGCGCTTGCCCCCGCCCGACTTGGCGATCTCGCGGAACTCGGCACGGGTCGAGAAGTCGTTCTCGTAGACCGTGACGCCGGCAACGGCGGTCGCCGTGGCGGCCAGCGCGACCGCTAGCGCGGCCGCGATCACTCGTGTGGATCGGGTTCCTCTCATCAGGGCGCGGCGGATGCAGCGTAGCGGGGGTGGAACCCTGAACAACACCGCCCCGCGGCGATCGGAGCGCCGTTTGCAGGCGGGATTGCGCCCTAGCGCCCAGCGCCTTCGGCCTCGCGCTCGGCGCGCTTTCGCCAGTAGCGCTCGAGCCCGAGCCAGATCTGCTCGGGCGGGATCGCCTGTCGCATGCGCGCCGCGACCTCGTCGTCGCCGACAGCCTCGATCCGGCCCTCGATCTCCGCCCGAAACGCCTCCCGATCCTCCGCCCGCACCCCCTCGGCCTCCGTGCGCAGGGCCTCCAGCGCTCGCTCGATCTGCCGCTCGGGGTCGTCGACGGCGCCGAAGTGCGTGAGGTGCAGGCGGCGCGGGCGCCAGCCGCGAACCAGCGCCAGCGAGCGCTCCCAGGCCTGGACGTCGATCTCCGGCGGCGGGGTCGGCATCAGGGTCAGCTTCGACGGCGGGATTCGCACCCCGGCGACGTCGCCGACGAAGGCGTCGCCGCTGTCGGCGTCCAGGTAGCAGACGTGGTGGCTCGCGTGGCCGGGGGTGTGCTCGACCCGAAAGCCCTCCACCTCCTCGCCGCCCGCGAGCGCGACCAGGTTCGCCTCCGGAACCGGCGCGACCTCGCCCCACAGCGACTCCATCTGATCGCCGTACAGCCGCCCGGCGCTCGCCAGCAGCTTCGACGGGTCGGCCAGGTGCGGGGCGCCGACCTCGTGCACGTGGACCCGCAGTGCCGGGAACCGGCGCACCAGCACGCCCGCGGCCCCGGCGTGGTCGAGGTGGATGTGCGTCAGCAGCAGCCCCCGCGGCTCGTCGCCGAGCCCCGCCAGCAGCGCCTCCAGCCCCGTCGTCGGCCCCGGATCGACGATCAGCCCGCGCACCTCGTGAGCCGCGATCACCCGATCGCAACCGAGATGCATGACATCGATCAGGCGCACGCCCATGACCGCAACTTAGAGGCTGTCTTGAGCGATGGGGTCGGCCTGGGCACGGCCCGTGGGACAATTGAGGCGATGACCGAGCACCGCCTTCCCGAGCCCGATCGGCCCTGGGTGATGCGCACCTACGCCGGGCACTCGGACGCCCGGCGGTCGAACGAGCTCTATCGCCGCAACCTCGCCAAGGGCCAGACCGGGCTGTCCGTCGCCTTCGACCTGCCGACGCAGACCGGGTACGACCCCGACCACGTGCTCGCGCGGGGCGAGGTGGGCAAGGTCGGGGTCTCGATCGTCCACAAGGGCGACATGCACACGCTGCTCGACGGGATCCCGCTCGACCAGATGAACACCTCGATGACGATCAACGCGACGGCCGCGTGGCTGCTCGCGCTCTACGCCGTGGTCGGGGAGGAGAACGGGATCGAGCGCTCGGCGCTCTCGGGAACGACCCAGAACGACATCCTCAAGGAGTACCTCTCGCGCGGCACCTACGCGTTCCCTCCCGGGCCCTCGATGCGGCTGATCGCCGACACGGTCGCGTTCACGGCGAACGAGATCCCGAGGTGGAACCCGATCAACGTGTGCAGCTATCACCTCCAGGAGGCGGGCGCGACTCCCGTCCAGGAGATCGCGTACACGCTCTCGAACGCGATCGCGGTCCTCGACGAGGTTCGCGACCGGGGACAGGTCGCCGACGAGGACTTCCCGCGGGTGTTCGGGCGGATCTCGTTCTTCGTGAACGCCGGGGTCCGCTTCATCGAGGAGCACGCGAAGCTCCGGGCGATGAGCGAGCTGTGGGAGCGGATCGGCCGCGAGCGATACGGCGTCACCGAGCCGAAGTACCTGAGGATGCGGTACGGGGTCCAGGTGAACTCGCTCGGCCTCACCGAGCAGCAGCCGGAGAACAACGTCCAGCGGATCACGCTCGAGGCGCTCGCGGTAACCCTCGGGCGCGCCGCCCGCGCCCGCGCGATCCAGCTCCCCGCCTGGAACGAGGCGCTCGGCCTCCCCCGCCCCTGGGACCAGCAATGGAGCCTGCGGATCCAGCAGATCCTCGCGTTCGAGACCGACCTCCTCGACTACCCCGACATCTTCGAGGGCTCGAAGGTGATGGAGGGGCTCGTCGCCGAGCTCGCGGAGGGCGCCCGCGAGGAGATGACGGTGGTCGAGCGCCACGGCGGCGCAGTCGAGGCGGTCCCCTACATGAAGGCGAGCCTTGTGGAGTCCCACCGCGAGCGGGTGGCGCGGATCGAGGCGGGCGAGCTGAAGATGATCGGCCAGAACTGCTTCACAGAGACCGAGGACTCCCCGCTCACCACCGGGGAGGACCGCGGCATCCTCACCCCCGATCCCGAGGTCGAGCGCGAGTGCATCGACGCGCTGGAGCGGTGGAGAGGCGAGCGCGACCAGGGAGCGGTCGATCGCGCGCTCGAGGGCCTGGCCGAGGCGGCCGCAGACGAGAGCCGGAACATCATGCCCGCGACGATCGAGGCGGCGAGGGCCGGCGCGACCACCGGCGAGTGGTCCGCCACGCTGCGCGAGGTGTTCGGCGACTACCGCGCGCCGACCGGCGTGGCCGCGGCGGCGGCGATCGACGATGGCGGGCTGCTCGCGGACGCCCGAGGCCGGGTGGAGGAGGTCTCCGAGGCGCTCGGGAAGCGGGTGAAGATCCTCGTCGGCAAGCCCGGGCTCGACGGGCACTCCAACGGCGCGGAGCAGATCGCGGTCCGGGCGCGCGACGTCGGGATGGAGGTCGTCTACCAGGGGATCCGGCTGACCCCGGAGCAGATCGTCAGCTCGGCGCTCCAGGAGGACGTCGACGTGGTCGGCCTCTCGATCCTTTCGGGCTCGCACGGCCGGCTCGTGCCCGAGATCGTCCGCGGCCTGCGTGAGGAGGGAGTCGAGGCACCGGTCGTCGTCGGCGGGATCATCCCCCCGCCCGACGCCGAGGCCCTCCGCGACGCCGGGGTTGCGCGCGTGTACACCCCGAAGGACTTCGACATCAACCGGATCATGCGCGACATCGTCGAGCTCGTCGCGGAGCGCAACGGGGTCGCCACCCCCGCGGTTTCGCCCGCTTGACCGGCGTCGGGCCGAGTACGCTGAGTGCATGCACGAGTCCTCCGGAACGGGGCGCGAGCCGGAGAGAGACCGGCAGGAGCTGAACAGCCGCGGCGCCTGGCTTCGCTGCTATCGGTGCTGGTCCCAGCGCCTCGAGGCCCAGGTCCACTACGACGCGATCATCCGCATCGACGCGGACACGGGCGAGTCATCCGAGCGCGTGGACGAGGTCTCCGACGCGGTCGTCCAGTGCGTGGACTGCATGCACGACCAGCCCCACCTCACGGTCGAGGACGGCCGCGTGGTCCCCGTCGAGGACCGCTGGGAGCGGATGGTCGCCGGAACCCCGTGGGTCGCCTCGTGCACGGTCACCGTCGACCAGGACCTGGTCGAGACGTGCTCCGGCCCCGAGGCGGCCGACAGCCTCACCTTCGGGGCTTTCGGGGACTCCGGGACGCGCGAGTTCTTCACCCACGTGCGCTTCCACAAGCACGACGAGGAGCAGATCGTCATCCACCTGCTGGTCGAGCTCTACGCCAGGTCGGGCGAGGAGGCGACCGACGTCCTCGAGGCGGCGGCCCGCGGGACGCTGGAGATCACCGCGCTCGCCGAAGAGTCGCGCCCGCCGGCGCACGCCTCGGACGAGGCGCACTAGCCGCCGTCGAGCGCTCCAAACCCGCCGCGCAGAGCGTGGCGGGGGCTGGGTAGAGGAAGTAAGCCGCGAGATCCCGGGCGCAGGTCGATAACACCACACGCGGTCTCGATTCGAAGCTGCGCGTGGCGCTGACCCCGTATATCGACGTCAATGCCACACGGGCGCCTGGATCGCCGACGTGTGTGGCGTTGCCGACGTGATACTCCCTCACCCAGCCCTCCGCGCACGGGGCCCGTCGACGGCCCAGCGCCGACCCGCCTTTCGGGACCTCTATCGCCCTACTCGGAGCCGGCGTCGGGCAGCCGCGGCACGAGCACCGCGCGCTTGAACTCGGCGACCAGGGTCCCGTCCTGCTTGTAGACCCGGGTGTGGACCCTGACCACGCCGCGGTCGGGCTTCGAGCTCGAGGGGTTGACGTCGAGCACCTCCGACTCGGCGAACAGGGTGTCGCCGTGAAACACCGGCGCGGGATGCTTGAGGTCCTCGGTCGCGAGGTTGGCGATCGCCTTGCCGGACACGTCGCCGACCGACATCCCGAGCGCCAGCGAGTACACGAGCGGCCCGACGACCACGTTGCGGCCCTGCTGGGACTCCGACGCGTACACGTCGTTGATGTGCAGCGGGTGGTGGTTCATCGTCAGGAGGCAGAACAGGTGGTCGTCGGCCTCGGTGACCGTCTTCGCGGGCCAGTGCTCGTAGGTCGCGCCGACCTCGAACTCCTCGAGATAGCGGCCGTAGCGGTGCGCGCCGGAGGCCTCGCGCTCGGCCTGACCAGCACGCAGTTCGTGGTTCTCTTCGGTCATCACAACGCCTTTGTTCGCGCTCCGCTCAAGATCAAATTCCCCACCCACCCACACCCTTGTAGAGCCTCGCGCTCACAGGCGCGGCATCCTATCCGCCTGTCAGCGTGACAGGAGCGTCCTCGAAGCGGCGAATGTCGGTGATCTCGGCGTCGATCGCCGCGCGCATGTCACGCGGGATCGACTCGGGATCGTTGAACGAGATCTCGAGCCCGCCCCGCTTCCGGGAGACCCGCCATCCCGCCCGCACCACGCCGTCGCGCACGATCACGGGGTAGATCCCGCCGCCCCCATCCGAGACCGTCCCCCGGTGCTCATCACCGGTCGCGAATCCGCGCTCCTTGTAGCCGAGCAGATAGGTGTCGAACCCGCCCAGCATGCGGACCTGATCGGGCCGTGGGAGGCGCGGAAGCCGGCCGCGCAGGACCACCATGCCCTCCTCGCCGACGCGGATCTCCTCGAGCTCGGCGGAGATCGCGTCCAATCCGGCGCGGACGTCGCGCAGCGGGAGCCCCGACCAGTAGGCGAAATCACGGTCTGTCGCCGGCCCGAAGGCACCGACATAGCGTCGGGCCAGCTCCGCCAGGGCGCGGTCGCGGTCGAACGGCGGTGCCGTCCCGATCCACTCCTCCCGGCGGACGAGCATCGACTGGGCCCCGCGGTCTGGGCCGAGCAGCGCCAGCCCGGAGGTGACCGCGAGCCCCACGACGTGCAGGCGGGTCTGAGAGTTGAGCGCGATCCCGGCGTCGGTCACCCGCGCGGCGGCGTCCGTACGGGTCAGCGGGCCGTCGTCGAGCGCTCTGGCGATCGTTCGGAGCGCCTTCTCCTGCGTCCCGGGCGGCATCCCGAGCTGCTCCAGCCGCCTCCTCGACCACCTCTCGATCGAGGGCTCGAACAGCGGCAGAATCCAGCCCGCGTCCTCGGTGGCGATGATGTGGATCGTCTTGCGCATGAGCCAGGTGCGCAACAGCGATCGCTCCCCCGTCCTGGCGCGATCGACGTCCGCCGCCGTCAGGCGACGAGCCCGGGAGCGAAACGAGAGCCGCGCCGCAGGAGGGTCCTGTGCCTGGATGCCCGCGGTCAGCCGCGCGACCTCGGCCGAATCGCGAATCGCGGTCGGCCTGTGCAGAAGCTGCGCCGCGAAACGCACCCGCGCCAATCGCTCGGGGTCGAGCGACCTGGCGCGCGCCCGGCCCATCCCGGCGCTAGCGCGCCCTCTTTACCTTGCCGCGCTTCTCGTGGCGCTCGATCACGTTCTCGATCAGGCGCTGCACGCGCCGGTCGCCCGAGACCTTGATCTGGCCGTGCTCGTACGCCTCGCGCCAGTCCTTGAGCCGGCCCTCGGTCGCGAGCTCGTTGAAGTGGGAGCGCGGCATCGCGACGCTCAGTCGCGCGTCCTCCGGCTCGCCCTTGGAGATCTCGGGGCCCGGGGTGCGGACTCGGAAGACCTGCACGTCGCCGCGCCCGCGAAGCTCGAGCCGGATCACCAGCTTCATCTTGTCCAGCGCCGGCACCTCGGCGATGAAGCGCCGGTAGGCGGTGTTGATCAAATCCTGAGCGCGGGCCATGGGATCCAGGTTCGAGGAGCGCTTCGCGTGATGCGGTCCGGTCAGACCGGGTGGCGCTCGAGCAGCTTCTTTCCGATCACCATTCGCTGGATCTCCGACGTCCCCTCCCCGATCAGGAGCAGGGGCGCATCGCGGTACAGGCGCTCGACCTCGTACTCCTTCGAGTACCCATAGCCGCCGTGGATGCGGAAAGCCTCCTCGACCACCTCCTTCCCTGTTTCCGACGCGAAGAGCTTCGCCATCCCCGCCTCGAGGTCGGAGCGCTCGCCGGCGTCCTTGAGCCGCGCGGCCTTCATCGTCAGCAGGCGCGCCGCCTCGACCTTCGTCGCCATGTCGGCGAGCTTGAACTGGATCGCCTGATGCTTCGCGATCGGGCGGCCGAACGCCTTCCGCTCCTGGCTGTAGCGAAGCGCCAGCTCGAGCGCGCGCTGGGCGATCCCGACGCCGCGGGCGGCGACGTTCACCCGCCCCACCTCGAGCGCGTCCATCATCTGGCGAAACCCCTGCCCCACCCCATCCTCGCCGCCGAGGACCCGCTCCGGGGGGCAGCGATATCCGTCGTACACGAGCTCGGTCGATTCGACGCCCTTGTAGCCCATCTTCTTGATCTTCGGGGGGATCGTGAGTCCGGCGAACTCGCCGCTGTTCTCGCTCGTCCCGGGCTCCTTCTCGGTGATGAAGCAGGTCATCCCCTTGTACGGCGGGTCGGCCTTCGGATCGCTCTTCATCAGCACGAACACGACCCCGGACAGGAGCCCGTTCGTCACCCACATCTTCTGCCCGCTCAGCTCCCAGCTCCCGTCGTCGGCCTGCTTCGCGACCGACTTGATCCCCTGGACGTCGGAGCCGACCTCGGGCTCCGAGAGCGAGAACGCGGCCCGGATCTCCCCCGTCGCCATCCGGGGTAGGAAGTGGTCCCTCTGCTCGTCGGTGCCGAACTTCATCAGCAGGTAGGAGCCGATGAAGTGGGTGTTGACGACGCCGGAGATCGAGATCCACCCGCGCGAGAGCTCCTCCACGATCATCGCGTAGGTGGTGAGGTCGAGGCCCATCCCGCCGTACTCGTCGGGGATCGTGACCCCGAACAGGCCGAGCCCCTTCATCTGCTCGACGATCGCCTCGGGAAACTTGTCCTCGTGGTCGAACTCCTCGGCGGCCGGGAGGATCTCGTTGTCGACGAACTGGCGCACCATCTCGGTGATCGCCCTCTGCTCGTCGGTCTTCTCCGTGTATGTCGGCGTGGCGACTGCCATCTGTGGCGGATGAGCAGGATACTGCGGTCGTGTCCACCGAGAACGTGGAGCGCGCCGCTCGACTGATGTCGTCGCTGCCACTCGATGACCTCGCGGGCGCGATGAGGGATCCCGAAGCGATCGAGGAGATGGGCTCCACCTGGGGGGCGTTCGTGGACCCCGAGATCGAGGTGGTGAGGATCGGCCCGCCCTACACCGGCGAGGGAATCACGTATCACGGCCTCGGCGGTTTCCTCGAGTTCTGGACGGACTGGCTCGGACCGTGGGAGAGCTTCAGCATCGAGACCGAGGAGTTCGTGGACGCCGGCGACAAGGTGGTCCAGCTCGCCCGCCAGACCGGCCGCACGGAGGCCGGGAGCGCTCCGATTGTGAGCCGGGGGGCGGCCGTGATGACGTTTCGCGACGGCACGCTGACCCGGATCGAGTTCCACCTCGACCGTGACCGAGCGATGAAGGCCGCGGGCCTGTCCGAATAAGCTCCGGCGAATGCGAAACCCGCGCCAGTTCACGCACCCGCTCGCCCTCGACGCGCCCGAGCCCCCGCTCGAGATCCCGGTCAAGCCCGCGCGGATGATCCACTTCCTCGACGCGAGCAACGAGAAGATGGTCTCCAAGGTCCCCGACATGCTCGGGAAGACCGACGTCCTGCTCGGCAACCTCGAGGACGCGATCCCCGCCGACCGCAAGGAGGCCGCCCGCGAGGGACTGATCGAGCTCGCGAAGACGACCGACTTCGGCGACACCGCGCTGTGGACGCGGGTCAACAGCCTCGACAGCCCGTGGGCCCTCGACGACCTCCTCCGCCTGATCCCGGAGATCGGCGACAAGCTCGAGGTGGTGATGGTCCCCAAGGTCGAGGGCCCGTGGGACATCCACTACGTCGACCGGCTGCTCGCCCAGCTCGAGGCGAAGGCCGGATTGAAGCGGGCGCTGCTCGTGCACGCGATTCTCGAAACGGCGCTCGGGGTCTCCAACGTGGAGGAGATCGCCGCCGCGAGCCCCCGGATGCAGGGAATGAGCTTCGGTCCCGCCGACCTCGCCGCATCGCGGCGGATGAAGACGACCAGGGTCGGCGGCGGCCATCCCGCGTACCGCGTCGTCGAGGACCCCGACCCCGACAACCCCGACGCTCCGCGGGCGAGCTTCCAGCAGGACCCGTGGCACTACTCGATCGCGCGCATGGTCGACGCCTGCAACTCGGCGGGCATCCTGCCCTTCTACGGGCCGTTCGGCGACATCTCCGACGACGTCGGCTGCGAGGCGCAGTTCCGGGCCGCGTTCCTGCTCGGCTGCGTCGGGGCGTGGTCGCTGCACCCGCGCCAGATCGAGATCGCGCGAGAGGTGTTCAGCCCCGACCCCGACGAGGTCAGGTTCGCGAAGAAGGTGCTGGAGGCGATCCCCGACGGTCGCGGCGTCCACATCATCGACGGCCGGATGCAGGACGACGCCACCTGGAAGCAGTGCAGGGTGATGGTCTCGCTCGCGGAGATGCTCGCGAAGCGCGACCCGGAGCTGGCGAAGGCGTACGAGCTCTGATCGCGGCGCCGTGGGCGAGCCCTTCCGCCACCGCCTCCGCGTCCGCTACCACGAATGCGACCCCCAGGGGGTGGTGTTCAACGCGAACTACCTCGCGTACTGCGACATCTGCCTCGTGGAGCTGTGGCGCGAGGTCGTCGAGGGCTACGCGGGGATGGCGGCGAAGGGCATCGACGTCGTCGTCGCCGAGGCCCGGATCCGGTTCCTCGCTCCGCTTCGGTTCGACGACGAGGTCGAGATGAGCCTCACGGTCGCGAGCCTCGGAACGAGCTCGATGCAGCTGGCGATCGCGATCGATCGTGACGGCGTGACCGTCGCGGAGGCCGAGCTCGCGCAGGTGTTCATCGAGATCGAGAGCGGCGAGAAGATCTCGATCCCCGACGAGATCCGCGCCGCGCTGGAGACGCACTTGACATAGCCTCCGTGCGATATCGCTAATATGAGATGGCAGTGATCTCGCCAGGAGCGATCGTCAGACGAGCGCGGGAGGCGGCGGGGCTCAGCCAGGCCGAGCTAGCCGACCGCATGGGCACGACCCAATCCGCCGTGGCGCGGCTCGAATCGCCGCGCTCCAATCCACGCGTCGAGACGCTCGATCGCGCCGTCGCGTCGACCGGTCAGCGCGTCACCGTCTCGCTCGAGCCCGGGTTCGGCCTCGACGAGAGCCTGATCGCGTCAGCGCTGCGAATCGAGCCCCGCGATCGCCTGCGTCGCTTCGCCGCCGCCTACGCCTCGGCTCGCAAGCTGAGTGAGGCTGGGAGGAGGTCGTTTGGACCCTAAGGAACGGCTCCCCGCGGAGTTTCCCCCACTCGAGGCGGAGGAGCTGCTGCGGCGACTCACCTCGGGCGGGGTCGACTTCGTGGTGATCGGCGGCATCGCACTCGTGCTGCTTGGATCGCCTCGCATGACCCGAGACCTCGACATCGTCCTCGCGCCGGATGATGCGAACCTCGATGCCCTCGGCCGCGTTCTGGTCGAGCTCGACGCGAGGCTGCGCGAGGTCGACGAGAGCGTTCCATTCGTATCCGACGGGGCAACCCTCCGGAACGTTCAGCTCCACACCCTCGTGACGTCCGCGGGATGGTTCGACGTTCACCGCTCCGTCGACGGTGCCCCTCCCTATCGCCGGCTCCGCGAGCACGCGGAGCGGTGCGACCTCGGTGACTTCTCGGTGCTCGTCGCTTCGCCCGACGACATGATCGCGATGAAGCAAGCCGCGGGTCGGCCGCAGGATCTGATCGACGTCGAGACGCTCGCGGCGATCAAGCGCCTGCGGAAGACGCTCGACCGGCGTTAGGCGCCGATCCGACGCCAATCGCGTGCGTTGCGCGCGCCGCGATCCCCGAGGATCGTCGCGATGCCAGACGTGCGTGGATTCACCCCCCTCCTGTGTGGACGGATCCACGTCCGTGAAGAGCAGGCGGACGACGAAGCGATCGCACTGCTCGCTCGTCGCCAGCACGGGATTGTCGCCCGCGGCCAACTGCTCGATCTGAGCGTCAGCTCGCGCGCGATCGAGCACCGGCTGCGAGTTGGTCGGCTGCGCCGCGTACACGCCGGCGTGTACGCGGTCGGGCACGAGGCGATGCCGTACTCGGCCCGGGCCGCTGCGGCCGTGCTGTCGCTGCTGCCCAAGGCGGCCGCGAGCCACACGACCGCCGCCGCGCTGTGGGGTTTGTGCGATCCGCCGGCGGGACCGATTGCGGTGACCACGGCGGAAAGCCGCCGGTCGAGGCTCGGCGTTCGGGTCCATCGTGGCGCGCTGCCGGCCTCGGAGCTCGCGCTCGTCCGCGGCATTCCGGTCACCAGCGTCGCCAGGACGCTGCTCGACCTCTCGGGGCAGGTGGAGGAGAGGCGCCTGCGACGGCTGCTCAAGCAGGCCGAGTTTCTGGGACTGACGGATCTCGCCGCCCTCACTGCCGTCCTGGAGCGTCATCCCCGCCGGCGGGGACGCCGGCCGCTCGCGCGACTCGTCCGCGGCTACATGTTCGAGACAGGTCGTACCCGCAGCGAGTTGGAGGACCGCTTCCTCGCGTTCTGCGCCGGGCGGGGGCTGCCGTTGCCGGAGACCAATCAGGCGCTCAAGGTCGGCGGTCGGCGCTTCGAGGTCGACTGCGTGTGGCGAAGCGCGAGACTCGTGGTCGAGCTCGACGGCCGCGCAGCACATCGCACCGAGGAGGCCTTCGAGAGCGACCGCGCCCGCGACAGGGCGCTGATCGCGGGTGGGTGGCTCCCGATGCGCGTCACCTGGGCGCACCTTCACCGCCAGGCCGACACACTCGAGTCCGAGATTCGCAACGCTCTCGGCACGTGCCTCCCTCAGGCACGTGGATTCCCCCACACAGGAGGGGTGTGAATCGACGGGGGTCGGCCGGGTCGGCGGGTGGCGACCGGTGACGTTGGCCGCGCCGCTCAGCGGCCACCGAGGCGCCGCCTGAGCGCCTCGAACTGGGAGCGAAGCTCGCCCGGCAGGGAGTCCCCGAAGCGCGCCAGGTGCTCCTCGACCTGGGGGAGCTGGGCCTCGACGGCCTCGGCGTCGACGCTCAGCAGCTCGCGCATCTCGGGCTCGCCGATCTCGAGCCCCTCGGTGTCGATCGCGCCCTCGGCGGGCACGAGCCCGATCGGCGTCTCGGTCGCCTCCGCCTCCCCGTCGCAGCGCCGGAAGATCCATTCCAGGACGCGGCTGTTCTCGCCGAACCCCGGCCACAGGAAGGCGCCGTCGTCGTCCTTGCGAAACCAGTTCACGTAGAAGATCCGCGGCAGCACGCCCGCGTCGGCCTCGCGCCCGACCCGCAGCCAGTGGCCGAAGTAGTCCGCCATGTTGTAGCCGCAGAACGGCAGCATCGCGAACGGGTCGAATCGCAGTTCGCCGACGGCGCCCGAGGCCGCGGCGGTGGTCTCCACCGACATCGTCGCGCCGAGGAAGACCCCGTGCTCCCAGTCGAACGCCTCGGTGACCAGCGGGATCACGGTCGCGCGGCGGCCGCCGAACAGGAACGCGTCGATCGGGACCCCGGCCGGGTCCTCCCGCTCGGGCGCGATCGAGGGGCACTGCGCAGCGGGGGTCGTAAAGCGCGCGTTCGGGTGCGCCGCGGGCTCATCCGAGTCGGGCGTCCACTCCCTCCCTCGCCAGTCGATCGCGTGCGCCGGAGGCTGGGCGGTCATCCCCTCCCACCACACGTCGCCGTCGTCGGTCAGGGCGCAGTTCGTGAAGATCGAGTTGCGGGCGATGGTCTCGATCGCGTTCGGATTCGTGCTCTCCCCCGTGCCGGGAGCGACGCCGAAGAAGCCCGCCTCCGGGTTGACGGCCCGCAGCCGGCCCTCGTCGTCGAACTTCATCCACGCGATGTCGTCCCCGACCGTCTCGGCCTTCCAACCCTCGAGCGTCGGGATCAGCATCGCGAGGTTCGTCTTCCCCGACGCCGACGGGAACGCGCCGGTGACGTACTTGACCGCTCCCTCCGGCGAGGTGAGCTTGAGGATCAGCATGTGCTCGGCCATCCACCCCTCGTCGCGGGCCATCACCGAGGCGATCCGCAGCGCGAAGCACTTCTTGCCGAGCAGCGCGTTGCCGCCGTACCCCGACCCGAAGGACCAGATCTCGCGCGTCTCCGGATAGTGGACGATGTACTTGGTCGCGTTGCACGGCCACGCGACGTCGTTGTCGTCCGCGAGCGGCATGCCGACCGAGTGCACGCAGGGGACGAACTCTCCCTCCTCGCCGAGGACGTCCAGCGCCGCCCTCCCCATCCTGGTCATGATCCGCATCGAGACCGCGACGTAGGGCGAGTCCGTGAGCTGGACGCCGATGTGTGCGATCGGCGATCCGAGGGGGCCCATCGAGAACGGGACCACGTACATCGTGCGTCCCCGCATCGAGCCGCGGAACAGCTCCTCGAGGACCTCGCGCATCTCGTCGGGGTCGCGCCAGTTGTTCGTCGGGCCGGCTTCGTGCTCGTCCCGGGAGCAGATGAACGTCCGGTCCTCGACCCTCGCTGTGTCGTCCGGGTCGGAGCGAGCGAGATAGGAGTTCGGCCGCTTCGCGTCGGACAGGCGCTCGAACGTCCCGGCGTCGACCAGGCCCCGACAAAGACGGTCGTACTCGTCCGCCGACCCGTCGCACCAGTGGACCGCGTCGGGCTGGGTCAGGGCGGCGATCTCCTCGACCCAGTCCTTCAGCTTCGGGTGGGTGGTCGGGGGATCGGCGGTTGTAACGGCTTCCTCGCTCGAGATTGTGCTTTCACTCCTCGTTCCTTGGGTGCGGCCATTGTTATCGCACCGCGGTAGATTGCGCGCCCGTCATGCGCTTCTACGAGTACGAGTCCCGACGGATAGTCGAGCGGGCCGGGATCCCGGTCACCGAGTACGGCTTCTGCACGACAGCCGAGCAGGCACACGCCGCGGCCGAGGCGATCGAGGGCCCGGTCGTGATCAAGTCCCAGGTGCTGACAGGGGGGCGGATGAAGGCGGGCGGGGTGAAGTTCGCCGACACGCCCCAGGAGGCGGAGGCACACGCCGCGGAGATCCTCGAGCTCGAGATCAACGGCCAGTGGCCTCGCGGCGTGCTCGTCGACCCGAAGGCCGACGTGGAGCAGGAGTACTACGCCGGCGTGGTCTGGGACGGTGCCGCGAAGTGCCCGCTGATGCTGTTCTCGGACATGGGCGGGATCGACATCGAGGAGGTCGCGGAGAAGCACCCCGACCACGTCGGGCGGGGACACCTGATCTCGAGGCTGATCGACCCGCCCGACTTCCGCGCGAAGGAGGTGGTCGCGGCGTCGGGGTTGAGCGGGCGCGAGCTCACCCGCGCGACCCCGATTCTCGCCCGGCTCGCGCGCCTGTTCCGCGATTGCGACATGACCCTCGCCGAGATCAACCCCGTGGCGCGGCTCGCGGACGGCTCGTTCGTCGCCCTCGACGCCCATATGGAGATGGAGGAGGAGGCGAAGCCGCGCCAGCGCGAGCTGCTCACCGACGTGCTCGGGATCGAGCCCGAAGACACCCGCGAGCCCTACGAGCCCTCGGAGTTCGAGCGCAACGTGAAGGCGATCGACTCCGCCGACCACCGCGGGGTGGTCCAGGGCCGCGACCACGGCTTCGACGGCAACCTGGGGCTGGTGATCGGCGCCGGCGGCGGGTCACTGACGCTCACCGACGCGGTCCGAAGCCAGGGCGGCAGGCCCGCCAACTACACCGAGATCGGCGGCAACCCCTCGGTCTCCAAGGCGTGCGGACTCGCGAAGGAGGTGCTCCGCAAGGACGGCGTGGAGAAGATCGCGGTGATGATGTCGATCGTCTCCAACACCCGGGTCGACATCGTCGCCCGCGGCGTGATCAAGGCGTGCCTGGAGCTCGACCGTGACCCCGGCGAGGCGATCGCGATCTTCCGCATCCCCGGCGCGTGGGAAGAGGAGGGCTACGGGATCCTCGACCGCTACGGGGTCGAGTACTGCGACCGCTCGGTCTCGATGTGGGAGGCGGCTCGGCGCGCAGTCGAAAAGATTCAGGGATGAGCGTGCTCTTGGACAAGGACTTCACGTTCATCGTCCAGGGGATCACGGGCCGCGAGGCGGTCAACCTGACCAGGGAATGCCTCGACTACGGCGCCGGCGCTCAGATCGTCGCCGGAGTCACCCCGGGGCGGAAGGGTCGCGAGGTGCACGGGGTCCCCGTCTTCGACACCGTCGAGCAGGCGGTCGAGCACCACGGCGACTCGATCGACGGCTCCGTGGTCACGGTCCCCCCCGCGTTCACCAAGGACGCCGTGTTCGAGGCGATCGAGCACGGGATCAAGCTCGTCGTGATCGTCACCGAGCGAATCCCGCGCTTCGACGTCGCCGAGATGGTCGAGTTCGCCGGCGTCTTCGACGCGCGGATCATCGGCCCCAACTGCCTCGGGCTGATCGTCCCCGACGTGATCAAGATGGGCGGCATCGGTGGCCCCGCGAAGGACGCCGCTAAGGCCTACAGCCCGGGCCCCGTCGGGGTGATGTCGCGCTCGGGCGGGATGACGACCGAGATCTCCTCGACGCTCACCGCGGCCGGGCTGGGGCAATCAACCGCGATCTCGATCGGCGGCGACGCGATCATCGGCTCGACCTACGCCGAGCTGATGCCCCACTTCGAGGCCGACAAGGGGACCGAGGCGATCGTGATCTACACCGAGCCCGGGGGCAGGATGGAGGCGGAGCTCGCGGGGTGGATGGCCGAGAACGACTCCCGCCTCCCGATCGTCGCCTTCATGGCGGGGAAGTTCATGGATGAGGAGGAGATGAAGGGAATGAGCTTCGGCCATGCCGGGACGATCGTCGAGGGCACCGAGGACACGGCGGCTCAGAAGATCGCCCGGCTCGAGGGCGCCGGGATCCGGGTCGTGGAGCGGATCGACGAGATCCCCGACGCGGTCAGGGAACGGCTGGGGGCGGCGGTTTGACGACCCTCAACGGGATCTTCATCGACGTCGAGGTCGACGACTCGGTCGCCAACGACCCCGACCTCGCCGCGAAGCTCGAGGAGGTGTGCCCCGTCGACATCTTCGCCACGAGCGACGAGAGCACGCTCGAGATCGTCGACGAGAACCTCGACGAGTGCGTGCTGTGCGAGCTATGCATCGAGGCGGCGCCCCCCGGCAGCGTCAGGGTCAAGAAGCTCTACGACGGGACCGAGCTCAGGCGTCAGCCCGGAGGCGGGTAGCCCTCCCAGTAGCCCGGGAAATCCGGGTTGACCTCGGTGGGGTCGTCGTCGCCGGTCAGCTCGGCGACCGCGCCGAGCATGTCCTCCGCGAGATCCCAGCCGGCGGAGTTCGTCTCCTCGTAGTGGTTCTGGGCCTCGCCCAGCGCCTGGCCGTAGCGGCAGCTCGCCGACACGGCCTGCGCCGCGTCGGGCGGATACTGGTCGAGTTGCTCGGGGTGCTCGGTGATCGCCTTGCACGTCGTGCCGGCCACCGCGTCGGGGTGCTCGATCACGCCGGCGTCGTGGAGCGCCTGGCAGGTGCCGGGGCCCGCCAGGTCGTCGGCGACGCACTTCACGCGCCAGTTGCTGATCGGGAATATGTAGCCGAGCTCGTCGTTTCCGAGCCCGATCGTGAACTCGTAGCGGTCGTGCATCCTGTTGAGCAGGTAGCCGGGCGTCGTGTAGTCGTCGCCGAAGGCGTTGAGGTCCAGCGGCTCCTCGTACCAGCGTGCGGGATCCGACCGGAACTCGGCCGGGAGGCCGATGACGAGCTCGCCCGCGACCTCGCCGGGCAGGAACATCATCCCCACCGGGCCGATCCGCAGGTATCCGACCTCGCTCTTGAGGTGATCCCCGCTGCGGATCGTGCCGACGAGCGGGTCCTCCTCGTCCTCGAGACCCTCGCTCTCACAGGTCTCGTCGGTCTTCGGGCCGGCGACCGGGCACGTGTAGGCCGTCGGCGGGACGTGTCCGAGCTGCGTATACCCGGTCTGGGGATCGACGACCAGCAGGACGCGGAAGCCGATGTTGGACAGCCGGGAGTAGAACGTCTGGCGGTCGAACTCGATCTTCGGGCGGTCGATCCGTTCGCCGTCACGGATGATGTCCAGCGCCTCCTTGGCGGCCTGCTCGCCGATCACGATCGCCCGCCTGAAGTTCCTGTCCGTGTAGGTGAACCCCGCCCCACCGGGCACTGCGGCGCCGGGTGGAGGGTCGAACTGGTTACCGAGCGGGTGGTCGCGGTCGACCTCCCACACGTTGGCGCCCCCGGGCCCGACGAGGTGGCCGAGCGCGCCTACGAAGTACAGCGCCTCGCCGCCGACCCGGTGCTCGATCGTCCGCGAGAGCTCCCCCGCGTAGTCACTCGTGAAGTACCTGCCCTCCGCGTCGCACTGCTCCCCCTCCCAGCCGAGGATCGCGCAGTCCTCGGCGAGGTCGACCGGAGGCGACCAGCCGAGCGTCGTCTCCGGGTGGTTGTTCCACTGCACCACGGTCCCGATGATCCGGCGGTTGACGCCGACGGCCTGGAGCACGTTCATGCTCGGATCGATCACCTGCGGGTCGCCGTCGTCCATCCCGAACCAGTGCTCGCCCGATCCGACGCGGAGGCGAGCTGGACGGAGTCGCTTCACGGCCCTGACCACGGCGTCCGCGGCCTGATCGGTCATGTGCTCGTACCAGTCGTGGTTGACGTCGAACGCGGTGTCGGGACCGTGATGGTTGTGGGTCGAGCCGACCAACACGTTGACGTCGCGTCGGGGCAGGCGATCGTCGACCTTGTCCCTGATCGACTCGGCGTCGACGCGGAAGATCATGTAGAGGTCGGCCGAGAGCAGGACCGTCACGCGCTTGCTGGACGGCCTCGAAAGCGCCAGTGCGCGCACCCGCAGGTCGTCGCGGACCCAGTGCGCCTCGTCCTCGCCGTTCCCGACGGCGATCCTGCCGTCGTCCCATTCGGGGACGAAGATCCCAGGGGATATCGCGTCGTCGTCAGGTGGGAAGCCGGCCCGCAGATACTTGCGCGAGCCGTTGACCAGCGGAAGCACGGAACGGCTCGCGGCGCCGGCCTTTACGTGTCGGGTCGGGTGTCCGTGGTGCGCACCCGACTTCTCGGTGGGCTTCGCGCTCGCTGCCGCGGCGGCGGGGCCCGCGAGAAGCGCACCGGCGAGCGCGAGCAGCGCGATCAGCAAGGCGAAGGCTCCCCGCTTGATCGAAACGACCATCACCGTCGGCGAGCAGGAGCGCATCTCATGCCGAGCAATATCGATACCGCGGTCCCCTGTCAAGGTCGCCGGGCGAACGGAGTGGGTCGCGGGGCCCCCGCCACCCGCGACCCTCCCCGCTACCGATTGGTGGTGAGATAACCCAAGTCCGCGCTGCGGCACACTTCTGCCGCGTGAACTTCGCGCACGACATCCTCGAGCGCTTTCCGGCATCCAGGCCCGCCCTGGTCGCGCTCGACGCGGAGGGTGGCCGCGAGACGTGGCACTTCGGCGAGCTCGCGGCGCGGACGGCAGGGCTGTCCGGTGCGCTCGCCGCCCGCGGCGTGGGCCGCGAGGACGTCGTGATGACGCTGATCGGCAACCGGCCCGAGTGGGTGCTCTCGATGCTGGCGTGCTTCCGGATCGGCGCGATCGCGATGCCGTGCAACGTCCAGCTCCGGCGCGCCGACCTCGCCCACCGAGTCGCGGCTGCCGCCCCCAGGCTCGCGATCGGAGACGAGGCGCAGCTGGAAGAGCTGCCCGAGGGGGTTGCCTCGATGACCCTCGCCGAGCTCGCCGACGTCCTCGACGAGGACCGGCCCCAGGCGGCTCCGGTCGAGCCGCTGGACCTCGCGCCCGAGGACCCGGCGGTGATCATCTTCACGTCGGGGACGACGGGCGAGCCGCGCGGCGTGCTCTACCCGCAGCGGTACCTCGCCGGGCAGCGCCTCCAGGCCGAGCACTGGTTCGGATCGCGTGACGGCGAGCTGGCGTGGTGCACGGCCTCGACCGGATGGTCGAAGTCGGCGCGCAACGTGTTCATCGCGCCGTGGCTGACCGGCGCCGCGGCCCTCCTTCACGACGGCCGCTTCGACCCCGAGGAGCGGATGGAGATCGTCGAGCGCGAGGGTGTGAACGTGCTCTGCCAGGCACCGACGGAGTACCGGATGATCGCGAGGCGCTCCGCCCTGAAGCCGATCGACGGGCTCAGGCACCTGGTCTCCGCCGGTGAGCCGCTGAACCCGGAGGTGATCAGGGCGTTCCGGACCGAAGTCGGGCTTCCGATCCACGACGGATACGGGCAGACCGAGACCGGGCCGGTGACCGGGATGCGGGCGGACGAGGACCCGCGGGACGGCTCGATGGGCCGCCCCCTGCCGGGAATCGAGGTCAGGGTCCACGAGGGCGAGCTCCAGGTTCGCGCCGAGACCTGCCCGACGTTCTTCGCGCGCTATCTCGACTCGGAGCCGTTCCGGGAGGGGTGGTGGGCGACCGGGGACTACGTGACCGAGGACGAGGACGGGTACCTGTGGTTCGAGGGGCGCGGCGACGACGTGATCATCTCCGCCGGGTACCGGATCGGGCCGTTCGAGGTCGAGTCGGCGCTCCTCACCCACCCGGCAGTCGCCGAGGCGGCGGTCGTGCCGGCGCCCGACGCCGAGCGCGGCTCGGTGGTCCGCGCGGTGGTCGTGCTCCGGGACGGCGAGCCCGGCCCGGAGCTCGCCGGGGCGCTTCAGGACCACGTCAAGGCGACCACGGCGCCCTACAAGTACCCGCGGATCGTCGAGTTCGCGGACTCGCTGCCGAAGACCTCGAGCGGGAAGATCAGACGCGCCGAGTTGCGGACCTCCTAGGCGATGGCGTCGCTCTTCCAGCGCAGGCCGGCTCCGGCGGTCGCGGCGTTCGCGGGGATCTTCGCCGTCACGCTCCTCGGCCTGCTGTCGGTCGGCGCGGTGATCCCCGTCCTGCCGCGCTACGTCAAGGGCCCGCTCGGCGAGGGGGACGTCGCGGTCGGGTTCGTGATCGGCGCGTTCGCGTTCACCGGCCTCGCCGCGCGGCCCCTCGCCGGACACCTCGCCGACCTCCGGGGACGCCGCGTCGCCGTTGTGCTCGGATCCTCGCTCGCGGTGGTGGCGGGGCTCCTGTACTTCGTTCCCGCGGGACTTCCGGGGCTGGTCGCGTCGCGATTCGTGCTCGGCGCCGGGGAGGGAACGGTGTTCACGGCGGGCGCCGCGTGGGTGGTCGACCTCGCCCCGGTCGAGCGCCGCGGGCGAATGGTCGGGTTGTACGGGCTCGCGGTATGGACCGGGCTCAGCCTCGGCCCCCCGATCGGCGACCTGCTGCTCCAGGTGGGCAGCTACGAGCTCGTGTGGGCATTCGCGACGGCGGCGCCGCTGCTCGGCGCGCTGATCGCGCTGCGACTCCCCGACCCGTTCACGCCGGCCCCGCGCTCGGAGCCTCGCACCCTGATCGCGCGCGAGTCGCTGGGCCCGGGGGTGGCGCTGTCACTCGGGGTGGTGGGGTTCGCGGCGATCGCCGCCTTCGTCGCGCTCCATCTCGAGGAGCGCGGGATCGGGCACGGCACACTCGCGTTCACGGTTTTCGCCGTCAGCGTGGTGGTCACGCGGCTCGCGGGCGGCGACCTACCAGATCGCCTCGGCGCGGCGCGGTGCGCGCTCGCCGCCGCCGCGATCGAAGCCCTCGGCCTCGCCGTGGTCGCGCTCTCCCCGAACCTCCTCACCACGCTGATCGGGGCGGTCGCGATGGGCGCCGCCTTCTCGACCCTGTATCCGTCCCTCGTGCTGATCGTCGTCGAGCGGGTCCCGGAGAGCCGCCGCGGCTCCGCGGTCGGCACCTTCACCGCCTTCTTCGACATCGGCGTCGGGATCGGAGGGCCGCTGACCGGGGCGGCGGTGGCGTTGGGTGGCGCCTACGCCGCCGCCTTCTGGCTCGCGGCCGCGTGCGCGTGCGGGGCCGCGGTCGCGATCGCGACCGGGATCAGAACAGCTTCCGCTGGGCGGGCGGAGCCGGCTCCTTCCGTCGCGGGCTCCGCCCGCGGCCCCTAGGGCCCGGCCTGTCGCGGTCGCCATGCGGCGACGGATCGCGACCCCGAAACCGGTTGCTACCGCGCTTCGCGAGTCGCGACAGCCTCCCGCCCTCCTCCTTCGGCAGGTACGCGCCTCGCTGGTAGAGCTCCTCGTAGCGCGCGAGCAGGTCGGGGCGGTTGTCGCGCAGCCAGTCGAACCAGATCTCGCGCACCTCGCCGCGCAGGTGGAGCCCGACGCCTGTGACGCTCGCCGCCCCGGCCTCCGCCGCGAGCTCGAGGATCTCCTCGACCTGCTCGGGGGCGTCGTTCACCCCCGGCATCAGCGGCGCGATCAGGATCCCGGTCCGAATCCCGGCGCGATTCAGCTCCGCGACCGCCTCGAGCCGCTTGCGCGGGTGGGGCGTGTGCGGCTCGGTCGCCCGCCACGCCTTCTCGTCGAGCGTCGGGACCGAGAGGTTGGCGCCGAAGTCCGTCCGCGCCGCGATCTCCTTCATCAGCGCGAGATCGCGCAGCAGGAGCGGGGACTTGGTCAGCACCGAGCACGGGTTCGAGAAGTCGCGCATCGCCTCCCAGATTCCCTCCATCAGCCGGTAGCGCCCCTCGACCCACTGGTACGGGTCGGTGTTCGTCCCCAGCGCGACGTGCTCGCGCTTCCAGCTCGGTCGCGCGAGCTCGGCCCGCAGCCGCTCAGGCACGTTGACCTTGACGACTATCCGGCGCTCGAAGTCCTCGCGCGCGTTGAGGTCGAGATAGGTGTGGCTCGGGCGAGCGAAGCAGTTGTGGCTCACGACGCCGTTGGCGATGAAATCGCCGGTGCCGGTCGTGATGTCGTAGAGCCGGGTCTTGTTGGTCAGGCGCTCGACTGAGACAACCGACAGCCGAGCGTCACTCTTAAGCGCGAGGTTCTCGATGCTTCTCTTCCGGGTGATTGCCGGCTCGGTCAGATGGAGAAAGCGCAAGCGCTCGCGGAGCCCCCCGCGGAGCCTCACGTAATGGAGCCCATTTGGCCGATCGCGATCCTCGAGTATGTAGTCAAATCCGAAGCGCCGCAGGCAATACGCCGTCCATTCGATGATCTCCTGGTCGGTGTTCGCGATCCGGAGGGATCCGGAGTGGCTCCCTTCTGCGTCGAAGATCCCGGCAAGAAACCCCTTGCACCAGTCGTCGCCCGGGGACCGAGGCCAAGCGACTAGTTCCCGCACTCGTTCGACCCGGGCTCGGGCTCCGCTGCGGATGACCAGCATCGGCTTCGCACTCCCTGCCTCGTAGGCCTGTTGGAGCGAGTGGCTCTCAAGCGCGACGTCGGCCTCGGCGAGGTATCGCTGCGCCCTTCTGAGCGCCTCGAAGTCAGTCAACGCGAGCGAGAACCTGTGGATGTGTCGGATTCGGCCTGCCCGCCGATGCTCGTAGGACGCGAGCGTTGCATCACCACGAACGAGTCCGCACAGGTACCCGCGGCGAAAGTCTGGCGTCTCGGCCGGCCCAGGGGCGAGCGCCCCCGTCCCGATCAGCTTGTTGTTAAGCGTCAGATGGGGGCGCCGCCACCGGCCCCGCTCGGTCCCGGCAACATGCTTCCACCCGCGGTTTGTGAGAAATCGGTGGTCGCCGCTCGCCACCAACTCCGTCCCATCTTCCAGGATCACCCGATACGGCTTCTTGAATACTTCCCAGTGCGCCAGGACCTCGGTAGTGACATATCGGCGATACCTCCCGTCACGGACGGTGCCATAGATCCGATCGCCCACGCGAACATCCCGCATGGGCTTGGACTCACCAGTTGCCATGAGGATGGGAGTGGCTCCGTGGAGGCAGTAGGTACAGGCGTGAGAGCACCCCCGATACGGATTGATCGTCCACCGGAACGGCATCCGCGACTTGGCCGGGACCTTGTTCAGCGCCGAGCGAGCACTGACCTCGTAGAAGTTGATCCCGAGCGCCTCCGGCGCGTCGAATGTCCGCACGACCGCCGGATCCTTGTAGCCCGGCAGCCTCGCTCCCTCCTCCTGCTCGACCCTGAGGTTCTCCCAACGCACGAACGCATGTTCGCATACGGCGGGGACGAATCCCCCGCATTCCGGGAAGGCGAACTCCACGGGCCGACGGCATGCGTACAATCGAACGAACGAAGGCGTCGCAACGATTTCAAGGCAGGAACACGATCCATCATGCGAGGGGGTGACGGCTCCCCGTGAGTAAGGTCGTCGAGGAGAAGGAGCGGGTCGTCGTCCGCTTCGCCGGCGATTCGGGCGACGGCATGCAACTCGCCGGCAACCGCTTCTCCGCGGCCACCGCGCTGATCGGCAACGACCTCGTCACGCTGCCGGACTTCCCGGCCGAGATCCGCGCCCCGGCGGGCAGCCTCGCCGGCGTGTCCGCGTTCCAGATCCACTTCGCCTCCCGCGACATCCTCACCCCGGGCGGCCAGCCCAACGTGCTCGTGGCGATGAACCCCGCGGCGCTGAAGGTAAACCTCGGCGAGCTCGAGAGCGGCGGGATCCTGCTCGTGAACGAGGACGGGTTCACCGACGCCAACCTGCGCAAGGCCCAGTACGAGGCCAACCCGCTCGAGGACGGGACGCTCGACGACTACAAGGTCCTGCGCGTCCCGATGACCTCGATGACGGTCCGGGCCACCGATGGGATCGACGGGATCACCTCGCGCGACGCGGCCCGGTCCAAGAACCTGTTCGCGCTGGGGCTCGTGTCGTGGATGTACAGCCGACCGACCGACGTGACCACCCGCTGGATCGAGGAGAAGTTCGCCGCGAAGCCGAACGTCATGGAGGCGAACCTCTCCGCGTTCCGGACGGGCTACAACTTCGGCGAGACCGCCGAGCTGATCCAGGTCCACTACGAGGTCAAGCCCGCGCCCGCCGAGCCCGGCACCTATCGCGGCGTGAACGGGACCACGGCGGCGGCGCTCGGCCTGATCGCCGCGAGCGTGAACAGCGGCCTGCCGCTGTTCCTCGCCAGCTACCCGATCACCCCCGCGTCCGAGCTCCTCCACGAGCTATCGCGCCACAAGCGGTTCGGCGTCCGCGCCGTCCAGGCCGAGGACGAGATCGCCGCCGCCAACATGGCGCTCGGGGCGTCGTTCGGCGGCCACCTCGGAGTGAGCGTGACGAGCGGCCCGGGAATGGACCTGAAGGCGGAGACGATCGGCCTCGCCGTCGCGCTCGAGCTTCCGCTGCTCGTGATCGATGTCCAGCGCGCCGGCCCCTCAACCGGGATGCCCACCAAGACCGAGGCCGCCGACCTCCTGATGGCCCTCCACGGGCGCCACGGCGAGTCGCCGCTGCCGATCGTCGCCGCCGCCACCCCGGCGCAGTGCTTCGACGCCGCGCTCGAGGCGGTCCGGATCGCGATCACGTATCGCACGCCGGTGATCCTGCTGTCCGACACCTTCCTCGCCAACTCCTCCGAGCCTTGGCAGCTCCCCGACGCGGCGGACCTGCCACAGATCGACCCGGGATTCGCGACCGAGCCGAACCAGGACGGCGAGTTTCTGCCCTACGTCCGCGACGAGCGGCTCGCCCGCCCGTGGGCGATCCCCGGCACCAAGGGCCTCCAGCATGTGATCGGCGGGCTGGAGAAGGAGGACCGGACCGGGAACGTCAACTACGAGGCCGACAACCACGCCCTGATGACGCGCCTGCGGGCGGACAAGGTGGCGGCGATCGCCGCCGAGATCCCCGAGCTCGAGGTCGACCACGAGGAGGGCGCGGAGATGCTCGTTCTCGGGTGGGGCTCCACCTTCGGCGCGATCAAGGGCGCGGTGAGGCGGGTGCGGAGGCGCGGCAAGCGGGTCGCGCGGGCTCACCTCTACCACCTCAACCCGCTCCCGCGAAACACCGCGGACGTGGTCCGGGCCTACCCCAAGGTCCTGGTCCCCGAGACCAACACGGGACAGCTCGTGAAGATCATCCGCTCGGAGTACCTCGTCGACGCCCGGAGCTACACCAAGGTCGAGGGGCTCCCGATCTTCGCCGAGGAGCTCGACGACGCGATCATGGAGAGGCTGTGAGTACGACAGGTGGAAACGGAGTCGTCGAGGCCGCCGCGGAGGGCAACGGCGCCCCGGTGCTGACGAAGAAGGACTTCGCGTCCGATCAGGAGACCCGCTGGTGTCCGGGGTGCGGCGACTACGCGATCCTCGCCACCGTGCAGCAGTTCCTCCCCGAGCTCGGGGTCCCACCGGAGCGGATCGTGTTCGTCGCCGGGATCGGGTGCGCGGGCCGGTTCGCCTACTACATGAACACCTACGGGGTGCACGGGATCCACGGCCGCGCCCCCGCGCTCGCCACCGGGCTCGCCCTGTCGCGGCCCGACCTCTCGATCTGGGTGGTGAGCGGCGACGGCGACGCGCTGTCGATCGGCGGCAACCATCTGATCCACGCGCTGCGTCGCAACGTCCCGATCAAGGTGCTGCTGTTCAACAACCAGATCTACGGGCTTACCAAGGGCCAGTACTCGCCGACGAGCGAGGAGGGCAAGGTCACGAAGTCGACCCCGTTCGGCTCCCAGGACCACCCCTTCAACCCGCTCGCGCTGGCGCTCGGAGCGGAGGCGACCTTCGTCGCGCGCACGGTGGACACCGACCGCGGCCACGAGACCGAGGTCCTGCGCGCGGCCGCCGCGCACGAGGGCTCGGCGCTCGTCGAGATCTACCAGAACTGCAACGTGTTCAACGACGGCGCCTTCGACGCGGTGCGCGCGAAGGGCAAGGAGGCGAACCAGATCGGGCTCGAGCACGGGGAGCCGATCCGGTTCGGAGCCGAGTCGGAGCGCGGCGTCGTCCGCGACTCGCGCGGGCGGCTCGAGATCGCCGACGTGGCCGGCGTCGGCGAGGACGCACTGCTCGTCCACGACGCCCACGATCCGAACCCGAGCCAGGCATTCGCCCTCGCCCACCTCGCCGAGCGCCCGGCCGGCCCGACCCCGATCGGCGTGTTCAGGGCCGCGGAGCGCCCGGTCTACGCCGAGGCGATGACCGCCGAGCTCGAAAAGACGCGCGACGGGTTCGGCGCCGACGACCTCAACGCGCTGTTTCGCTCCGGCGACACCTGGACCGTCACCCAGTAGCTCACGCGCGGCGATTCACCCACACAGCGGGTGGGTGAATACACGCGGGTCAGTTCTACCCGAGCTCGGGATCGATCACCGCGAGCCCGGACTCCGGGTCGGTGCGGCGGTGAAGCTCGGTC
>JBOGZL010000379.1:0-8389 GCA_050697195.1 Solirubrobacterales bacterium | reverse complement strand
CAGGGACGGGGAGCCCGTCGCCTCGGCGGACGCGAAGAACGCTGTCGTCGGCATCTGGTCCTCGACCGAGAGGCGCCGCCTCGAGGTCACGAACGCGGACTTCGATGCCAAGTCGAAGGGCAAGGGCGGCAAGAAGTGGGTCCAGGTCTCGCGACTGGGCAACCCGCTCGTGAACGAGGTCGTTATCCCGCTCGGGATGAAGGACCGGTTCAACCGCACGACGCCGGATCGCGACGCCGAGCTGTACGGGCAGTTCGTCACCCAGCCCGAGTTGGCGGCGGTGCTGAACGCGCTGTTCGACGTCAACGCGCCCGAGACCGACCGCACGGACATCGTCCAGGCGGTCCTCCAGGGCATCCCGGGGCTGAACGAGCACAGGGGCAAGTTCGCCGGCACGCCGGTGGACACCCTGAAGCTCAATCTCGGCGTGCCGCCGACCGACTCGCCGAATCGGTTCGGCGTGATCGGCGGCGACAACGCCGGTTACCCGAATGGGCGGCGACTGGAGGACGACGTCGTGGACATCGACCTCCAGGTGATCGCGGGAATCCTCGTCGACAACGCGGTGCCGTTGGGCGACGGGGTGGACGAGAACGACAAGTCGTTCCTCGGCCAGTTCCCGTATCTCGCCGCGCCCGACTCCGGGTTCGACTCGAACCCCGGACAGGTCGTGCAGCCACCGCATCCCCCGGTGCCGCCGGGCGGAGGCTGATCGACGACGCAGCGGCCGGAGGGAGCGCCCGCGACGGGCGCTCCCTCCGCAGGCCGGCCCTCCCCACGACGAAACGAGGATCGAGATGCCGACACTCCAGGACTTTCTTCGCCAGAGGCTTGCGCTGCTCACGCTCCCCGTGCTCACCTTCGGCGCCGTCGTGGCGGTCCTCACCGCCACCAACGGCTCACCGACATCCCAGGGCCCGACCGGCAACGCCGTTCAGGCGGCCGGGGATACCGAGACCGCGATCGCGAGCCTCCGCGCCGCGGTCCAAACCGCCCCCGCCGATGCCCACGCCTACGCCCTGCTCGGCGATGCCTACTACGCGCGCTCCCGCGAGAGCGGCGACCCCGCCGACGTCCGGCGCGCCGAGCGCACCTACGACGCGGCGCTGCGCGGCGACCCGGACGACGTCACGGCGGTCGCCGGCCTCGCCACCGTGGCGCTTTCGCGGCACGACTTCACGGGCGGCCTCGACCTCGCGCGGCGCGCCCACCGGCTCGAGCCGGCGCTGCTGGCCCCCTACCCGGCGCTCGTCGACGGACTGATCGAGACCGGCCGCTACGGGGAGGCCGCACGGACACTGGACCAGATGGTGCGCCGCAAGCCGAGTCTCGCCGCGTACACCCGGATCTCCTACTTCCGCGAGCTGAACGGCGACCCGGCCGGCGCCGCGGAGGCGCTCCGGCTGGGGGTCTCGGCCGGCGCGGGGACCGCCGAGGGGAACGCCTTCGTGCGCTCCGCCTTGGGAGACCTGGAGGCCGACCGGGGCCGCTACGGGGCGGCCGAGCGCGCCTATCGCGAGGCCCTCGCCGTCGATCCCGAGTTCGGCTCAGCGCGCACCGGACTCGCGCATCTTCAGGCGGGCCGCGGAGATCTCGGCGCGGCGGTGGCGAAGCTTCGCGGGCTCGTCGGAGACCCGCCCTCCCCCGACGCCCTCGCCGAGCTCGGCGAGGTCGAGCAGGCCGCCGGGCTCCACCGCGCTGCGCGGCGCCATTACGCCACCGCCGGGGAGCTCGAGCGGGCGCTGCTCGCGGACGGCTCCCACGTGGACGCCGGCGTGACGCTGTTCGAAGCCGAGCACGGTCGCGCCGCCCGCGCCGTTCGGCTGGGCCGGCGCGCCTGGCGCGCGGCGCCGAGCGTGTCCGCGGCGGACGCCTACTCGTGGGCGCTCCAACGCGCCGGGCGCTCGCGGGCCGCCGCGCGGCTCTCGACCGAGGCGATGAAGCTCGGCTCGCGCGACCCCGAGTTCATCTATCACGCCGGGCTGATCGCCCGGTCGAATGGTCGGCTCGGCAAGGCGCGGCGCCTGCTCGGCGGACTCCTCGAGCAGACCCCCCGGTTCAGCCCTCTCCAAGCCCCGCGGGCGCGGGCCGCACTCAGGGGGCTCGGCTAGACCTCACTCGGAGCGGCGCAGCGCCGCCGGAATCGTCATCAGCAGGATCTTGAAGTCGAGCCAGAACGACCAGTTCTGGATGTACCAGTTGTCCCATTCCGCCCGATCGGCGAGCGACGTGCCGGGGCCGAACAGGCCGTTGACCTGCGCCCACCCGGTGATCCCCGATCGCACCCGGTGGCGTTCCTCGTAGCGGCGGATGTGCTCGGCGAACTCGCCGGCCAGCTCGGGGCGCTCGGGCCGCGGACCGACGAGGCTCATCTCCCCCCGCAGGACGTTGGCGAGCTGGGGCAGCTCGTCGAGCTGGAACGCGCGTATGAAGCGGCCGACGGACGTTCGCCGGTCCTCCCCCTCGACCCCGCCGGGTGCGCTGTCGCCGTGCGCGACCGACGCGCCCGGTCTCTCCGGCGCGACGCGCATCGAGCGGAACTTGAGCACGTCGAACACCTGACCGTCGCGGCCGACCCGGCGCTGGCGAAACAGGGTCGGCCCCGGCGAGGAGGCCCGAACCGCGAGCGCGATCGCGGCGAGCAGCGGGGACAGCAGCACGAGCAGGAGCGCCGAAGCGACGCGATCGATCCCGTGCTTGACGGCGAACTCCCAACCCTTGGGGTCGACCTGCCGGAGCTCGAACACCGGGATCCCACCCACATGCTCGAGCACCATCCGGTTCGTCGCGTCGTCGAACAGGCGCGGGACGATCGCCATCGTCAGCCCGCGCTCGCGGCATCGGCGCACGATGCGTCGCAGGGTCACATCGGGCTCGATCTGGAACGCGAGGATCGCATGTGCGGCGCGGGTCTCGTCCACGATCGCGTCGAACTCTGCGGGGGAGCCGAGCACGGGGGCGCGCCGCCGGTCGAGCTCGAACGTCGGCACCGGGTCGGGGTCGACGAACCCGACCGGGATCAGGCCGAGCCCGGTGAGCTCGCGCAGGTGTCGCTCGAGTCGCGCGCCGACCTCCCCGGCGCCGACGATCAGGGTCGGGCGGCCCGACGCACCGGCGCGGCGAGCCCGGAGCCGGGCCGTGGACCACCCTGTGCGCCACAAGACCAGGAGCCCGGTGCCAATGAGGAACTGGATCGCGATCAGGCCCGCGTCGGTGACCGAGGGGCGCGTCAGCTCGACCAACCCGGCGACCGCGAGCGCGGCGGCCGCGGTCGAGCCACCGATCGCCGCGATCCGATCCAATCGGCCGATCTGCGCGTGCGGGTCGTACAGGCGCCGGCTCGCGAGCAGCACCACGGTCAGCGGGCTGACGAGCAGCACCGGGAGGTACGACGGCGCCGGATTGAGCGCGTCGGCGACGACGAGGGCGACGAGCAGCAGCGCGGCGTCTACGACCAGCGTGACGTACAGGTAGCCCCACCCCTCGAACAGCCAGGTCAGGGTGGGGGAGAGGCGGGCACGCTCTTCCCACGGCGGGGCAGCCGCCGCCGGCGCCCCGTGAGGCGCCTGGGTCGCGAGATCGCCGGAGCGCTCGTTCGGCGCGATGATCCTCACCTCCGTCCGCTGCGAGAGGTGACGATAGGGCACGCGTCAGCCGTCGCCCTCCACCTCGTAGATGATCGTCTCCATCACCCGGTCGCGGATCGCGAACAGCTCCTCGACCGTCGGGGCGGCGCAGATCGCCCTGATCATCCCCCCGAGCAGGCCGAGCATCGAGCTCGCGCGGTCGCCCTCGTGGACCGCGACCATCAGCCTGCGCACGCCGGCAAGCTCGCGCGCGGCGTCGACTCCGTCGAGCCGCGTCACCCGGCCCTCGCCCGGCGCGTGGTAGTTGAACATTCCGCCGTGGCCGTCGAATGCGGGTGAGGTCCGCGGCTCGATCCCGAGCGCGATCTTCGCGATCTCGCGGAACAGGCTCACCTCCGTGACCTCGTCGAAGATGTATGGGATCGACCCCCCGACCCGGCCGTTGACCTCGATCACGACCGGTCCGTCCGCGGTCATCATCACCTCGATGTGGAGCGGGCCGTCGGTCGCGCCGACCGCCTCGGCGGCGCCTCGGGCCGCCTCGACCATCGCCTCGGTGCGCGCGTCCGGCAGGCTCGACGGCAGCAACAACCCGATCTCGCGGAACGGCGGGAGCTGCTTCGTGCGGTCCGACACCGTCAGCGCGTGGAACTCGCCGCCGAGCATCAGCACCTCGACGCTGACGTAGTTGCCGAAGCGATCGTCCCCGTGGGCGACGCTGATGGACTGGCGCTCGGACCTGTACGGGGCCGCCTCGCACCGGTGGGCGATCGGCGCACGCTCGTGGGAGGTGGTGCCCCGCATGCGCCGTCCCCTCGAAGGGACGCCGATCCACGTCTGCGGCGAGGCGTGGTCCGACCTTCAGGGATGGACCGAGGGCGCGCTGCGGTCGGCCGAGCGCGTGCTGCGCGACGAGGTCGGGCTCGATCCTCCAGAGTGGATGAGCACCGATGCCTACCTCGGTCCCTAGCATCGCCCTGGCGGTGGGCCTGGCCGTCCTCGCCGCAACCACCGCGCCGGCCGCCGGCGCGGTGATCGACGACACGGTCGAGGCCGACCTCGAGCTCGCGCGCGAGCGGCTCGCCGCGACGGCCGCCTCCACCCCCTTCGGGCGCTATCCGGTCCGCACCGGTCCCGACGGCGACTGGGTCACCTCCGGCCCCGCGTACTGGACGAGCGGGTTCTTCCCCGGGTCGCTGTGGCTGCTCCACGGCGCGACCGGGGATCCGTACCTTCGCTCGCAGGCCGAGGCGCGGCTCGCCGCGCTCGAGGGTGAGAAGCGCGACACCACGGGGAACGACCAGGGGTTCAAGCTCCTGGACAGCTTCGGCACCGCCCACGGCGTGACCGGGGAGGACGCGTACCGCCGGGTCGCGATCCGCGGCGCCCGTTCGCTCGCGTCCCGATTCGGGTCCGCCGTCGGCGCGACGCGGTCGTGGGGCGATCCCCGCTCGCCCAGGTTCACCGTGATCGTCGACAACCTGATGAACCTCGAGCTCCTGTTCTGGGGCGCGAAGCACGGCGGCGACCCCGCGTGGCACGGGATGGCCGTGTCCCACGCCCTGCGGACGCTGCGCGCCCACGTGCGTCCCGACGGCAGCACCTTCCACGTCGTCGACTTCGACGCCGACACGGGCGCGGTGGAGCGCAAGCGCACGCGCCAGGGCCAGGCCCGGAGCTCGACCTGGTCGCGGGGACAGGCGTGGGCCGTGTACGGGTTTACCGTCGCCTACCGGGAGAGCGGCGACCCGAGGTTCCTCGCGGCAGCGCGCCGGACCGCGGAGTGGTTCATCGACCACCTCCCGTCCGACTTCGTTCCTTACTGGGACTTCGAGGCGCCGGGGATCCCGGACGCGCCGCGCGACACATCGGCGGCCGCGATCGCCGCCTCGGGGCTGCTCGAGCTCGAGGCGCTCGAGCCTGACGCGGCCCGCGCGGGGCGCTACCGCGCCACCGCGGAGGCGATCATCGCGTCGCTGTCCTCGCCCGCCGACCTCGGGCGCGAGGGAGAGACCGATGCGATCCTCCTCCACGGGACCCAGGATCAGCCGAAGGGCAGCGCCGACACCGGGCTCGTGTTCGGCGACCACTACTTCATCGAGGCGCTGCTCCGCTACCCGACGCCGCCGCCCCGGGACCCGGCTCCGAGGCTCGACGTCGAGGCGAACGACGAGCGGCTCCGCGTCACGGTCGGCTCCGACGGGGCGGGTGAGGTGGAGGCCGCCGTGCTCGCCCGCCGCCCGCTCGCGCGCCGGCTCGACCTGGCGCGCGCGAAGTCCGCTGTGCTCGGCCGGGGGCGCGCCCGGCTCGGGGAGGCCGGGGAGACGACGCTTCCGCTGCGCCTCGATGAGGGCGGCAGGCGCGCGATCCGGCGCGTCCGCAGCGCGCGCACGCTGCTAAGTGTTGTGATCACAACTCCCGAAGGGCGCTCTTCTGCCGCTGCCGTCCCCCTCCGTCTGTAGGGCGTTCCCGGCGCTACCCTGACCGCGAGCCCCCGTAGCTCAGTGGACAGAGCGTCGGATTTCTAATCCGAGGGCCGCAGGTTCGAGTCCTGCCGGGGGCGCTGGAGAGGCCTCCTCCACCGAGCCGGCGTCGTAGCGCGGCTCGATTCGTCGAGGCGCCAGAATGGCGGGGTGCCTTCAGGTAGCTTCGCCGCCGACGCGCGGGAGTGGTTCCAGGTCGGCGAGATCGAGCCCGGGCTGCATCTGGTCGCGGAGCCCGGTCATGTCTTCAGCTGGCTGATCGCCGGCTCCGAACGCTGCGTGCTGCTCGACACCGGCCTCGGTCTCGCCGACATCGCGGCCGCGATCTCGCCCGTGGCCACAGCGCCAACGATCGTCGTCAACTCCCACGTCCATTTCGATCACGTCGGAGGCAATCAGCTGTTCGAGCACACCGAGATGCACGAGCTCGGCCCCGAGTGGATCGAGTTCGGGTCCGCGGAGGACCAGCTGCGCGGCTACCAGAGGGCGGTGGAGGGCATGGACGACAGCTGGCGTCGCCTCCATGAGGTGGATCGGGAGAACTGGTTCCTCGTCGGCCCCGACGAGACCATGCGTCCCTGGCCCGCGCACGAGATCTCTGAACTGGGGTGGCGGATCGATCCCCCGTCGCCCACCCGGCTGCTCGCCGACGGCGACCTCGTCGAGCTCGGCGATCGCACCCTCCGCGTCATCCACACCCCGGGTCACGCACCCGATCACATCTGCCTCGTCGACGAGGCCGCCGGAATCCTGTTCGCCCAGGACCAGGTCTACTACGGCCCCCACCTGGTCTACGAGAATGGGACCGATCCGGCCATCTTCGCCCGCTCGGCTCGCAGGCTCGCCGACGAGCTCGCCGGGGCGATCCGGGTCGTGTACACGGCTCATTGCCTGCGGGCGTCGGTTCCTCCGCGCTTCCTTGGCGAGCTCGCCGACGCCGCCGAGGCCGTCGCCGCCGGCGAGGCGCCCCTCGCCCCGATGCGTGGCGTGTTCGGGGAGCCCGTGTCGGGCGCCGACTTCGGTCATTTCTCGATCCTCGTTCCCAAGGCCGAATGAGATGGCGATCGAGGCGGCGGAGACACTCCTGGAGCGCGACCGCGAGCTGAACGAGCTCGCCGAAGCGCTGACGGGAGCGAAGGCGGGCCGCGGGCGGGTCGTCGTCATCGAGGCTCCCGCCGGGCTCGGCAAGACGAGCCTGCTCGCGGCGGGATCCGAGACCGCCGTCGAGCTCGGCTTCGCGTGCCTTCGCGCCCGGGCCACGGAGCTCGAGCGCGATTTCGCCTACGGCCTGGTGCGGCAGCTGCTCGAGCCCGTCGTCGCAAAGGCCGTCGAGTCGGAGCGCGGCCAGCTGTTTCAGGGTGCCGCCGGTCTTTCGAGGGCTCTCTTCGCACCGATCGATGCGACCCAGCCCTCGGCCTCGACGGACAGCGCATTCTCGATGCTGCACGGCCTTTACTGGCTGCTCAACAACATGGCCGACGAACGCCCGGTTGCTCTGGTGGTCGACGACATCCAGTGGTCCGATGCGGAATCGCTGCGCTTCTTCAACTACCTGGCACCCCGGCTGGATGGGCTGCCGGTGGCCGTCCTCGCCTCCACCCGCGGAGGCGAGCATGTCTCGGCGGATCTGGCCCGACTGACCGCCGCGCCCGAGGCAACGGTCCTGAGGCCCCGGCCGCTCAGCACCGGGGCGACCGCCACGCTCAGCAAGCGCAGGCTCGGCGACGACGTGTCGCCCGATTTTGTCTCGGCCTGCCGCGAGGCCACCGGCGGAAACCCGTTCTTCCTGGAGGCACTCCTGCGGGAGGTGGGCGAGCGCAAGCTCCCGCCCGACGCCAGCGGCGCCGCCGGAGTCAGGGACATCGGCCCGGCGACCGTTGCCGAGGCGGTGCTCCTGCGTCTCGCCCAAGCGCCGGAAGCCGCCACTGCCCTCGTCCGCTCCGTCGCCGTGCTCGGCGACGGAGCGAGTCTGGCCGAGGCTGCTCGCCTGGCGGAACTCGACGAGCAGGAGGCGGTTCGGGCGGCGGACCTGCTGGCGGCGGTCGCGATCCTGAAGCCGGGGGAGCGCCTCGAGTTCGCGCATCCGATCGTCCGCGAGGCCGTCTACGCGGACATCGGCTCCCGTGCGCGCGCCCAAGCGCATGCGCGGGCGGTCGGGATCCTTGCCGAGGGCGCCACCTCGGAGGAGCGGATCGCGGCCCAGATCGTCGAGGCGGAGCCTGCCGCCGACCCAAAGCGGGTCGAGCTCCTGCGCCGCGTGGCCGCGGACGCCCACACTCGCGGGGCGCCCGGCGCGGCTGCCGCGTGGCTCCGCCGGGC
>JBOGZL010000378.1:0-2284 GCA_050697195.1 Solirubrobacterales bacterium | reverse complement strand
GGCTCGCGCGCCACGACGTCCACGCCGCGCAGGTGCTGCTGACCGCGTTCGACGTCTCCGCCCGCACCCAGTACCTCAACGCCCGCGGCACGCTGCGCCGGCTGCTCGAGTGGCGCGTCGTCCCGGTGGTGAACGAGAACGACACCACCGCGACGGACGAGATCACGTTCGGCGACAACGACTTCCTCTCCGCGCAGGTCGCGATCCTGCTCGACGCGCGCCTGCTCGTGCTGCTCACCGACACGGCCGGGCTCCACACCGCGGACCCGAGGACGGCCCCCGGCGCCGAGCTGATCGCGGAGGTGACCGACTTCGGCCAGCTCGAGCACTACGAGATCGGCGATCGCACCTCCGAGTTCGGGCTCGGGGGAATGCGGAGCAAGGTCAGGGCGGCGGAGATGGCGAGCGCGGCCGGGATCCCGGTCGTCGTCTGCGACGGGACGGCGCCCGGCACGCTCTCCGCCGCGGCGGCGGGGGAGCCGGTCGGGACGCGGTTCGCGGCTCACCCGGAGAGGGCCTCGAGCTTCAAGCTGTGGCTGCGCTACGCGAAGCCGGCGCAGGGCCGCGTGGTCGTCGACGACGGCGCGGCGCGCGTGCTGCGCGAGCGCGGGTCGAGCCTGCTTCCGGTCGGGATCACCGCGGTCGAGGGCGCTTTCGCCGCCGGCGACGCGATCGAGGTGACCACCGACGGCGAGGTCGTCGGCAAGGGGATCGTCAACTACTCGGCCGCGGAGCTGGCCCGGATAAAGGGGATGAAGAGCGCCGAGGTCCGGGAGCTGATGCCGCACGCCTCCGAGGAGGCCGTGCACCGCGACTACTTCGTGCTGACGTAGACAGCCGGCTGCAGGCGGTCCGCTAGCGTGCTCGCGATGTTCTGCCCCCGGTGCGGCAAGCGCAACGAAGAGGGCGCGACGTACTGCAGCTCGTGCGGGTCCCGGTTGCCGGAGCCGGATCACCGGGCCCCGCCAGGCCGCGAGCGGCGTTCCCTGCGCGAGCGCGCCGCGAGGCTGGTCGGGCGTAGCCGGCGCGAGCGACTGATAAGCGCGGTCACGGGTGTGGCGATCGTGATCGCGATCGTCGCCACGCTCGTCCTCACCACGGATGGGCTTCCCGGGAGCGACGACGCCGAGGACGCGTATCTCGAGCAGGCCGACAGGATCTGCGTGGAGCGAACGCGGGCGCTCGCCATGCTTTCAGAAGAGTTGTCCGGCTCCCGCCGCGATCCTGGCGCGGTCGCCGTGTACGGCGCAGCCGGCGCGGAGGTCGTCGCGGGCTGGCGCTCGCAGCTAGAGGCCCTTGATGCGCCCCCGGATCTCGACGGGGCCGCCGAGCAATTCGATCAGCGCATCCAGGCGCTCGAAGCCGAGCTCACCACGGTCGCGGAACGAGGGCGGAGCACCGGTAGTCGTGCCGCGCCGCCTCTCAGCGAGGCGCTCGCCAAGGCGGGCGCTCGGACCGAGCGGGGGATCCAGGCGCTCGTCCTCGAGCAGTGCGCGAGGGCCCCGCTAGCGATTCCTTGACTTTGACGTTTCCGTCTGATGGAGTCGATCCGGCAGGTTAGGCCCCGAGACAGGGAGGAATGGGAATGAAGCAGCGCTATCTGGTGCTTGCGTTCAGCATCGTGCTGGCCGTGGCCGTGGCGGTTCCGGCGCTCGGACAGTCGTCCGAGCCGACGGCGACGAGCGCGGCGAGCGCGAAGAAGCTCGCGAAGAAGGCGAACAAGAAGGCGAAGAAGGCGAACAAGAAGGCGAAGCAAGCGAACCAAGCCGCGAACGCGGCGCAGGGCTCGGCCGACGCGGCGCAGGGCTCGGCCGACGCGGCGCAGGCCTCGGCGGACGAGGCGCTTGGGCAGCAGGGTCGGTTCTCGTACCTGACCGACACCGACGCGACGATCACGAACCTGTTCGAGGGTGGTGGAGTCCGGATCGAGGCGACGTGTGCCGCAACTGACCTCGAGGTCAACGCGCGGTCGCTGGCCAACAACTCGATCATCCATGTGGGGACGATCGACAACGCCAACACGGCGAATTACGACGAGGACGACGCGTTCGACAATAACCAGACCGAGCAGCTGGATGCTGATGCGGTAGACGACAGCGTCCAGGGGACGTTCACATTCCGCAACGGTCAGAACGACACGATCGTCACCGGCACGTATCTCCTCGAGGAGGACTACAACGGCAACGACTGCGCCACGTTCGGCAACGTGGAGATCCTGTAGCCGAAGGGTCGAGCAGATAGTCGTAAGCACGGGCGGGGCCTTCGGGCCCCGCCCGTCGCATGC
>JBOGZL010000377.1:0-2977 GCA_050697195.1 Solirubrobacterales bacterium | reverse complement strand
CCCCCGCGGGGCGGTCGGCGAGCGGCGCGAGCAGGGCGATCGGCAGCGCCCGGCCGATCCCGAACGCGATGCCGATCGCGAGCCCGGCGGCCGGATCGCCGACCGCGAAGCTGATCCCCGCGAGCGCCCAGACGCCGAAGCTGAGCACGAATGTCGTGAAGCCCAGCCCGAGCAGGACGCCGTACAGGGCCGCCGCGATCGGCATCGGCAGAGCGCGGCGCCAGTGTTCGGGTAGCTGCCTGCGGATCTGGGGCGCGATCGGGGTCCCGCGCGTCTCCGCCGCGGCCGCGACGAGGGCGATCGCCGCGGCGAGCAGGTAGGCGAGGCGGCCGGCGTCGTGCGCGAGGCCCCCCAGAACGGCGAGCGAGCCGAAGGTGAGGACCCCGCCGGCGATCGCGCCGGGGACGAACGTCACGCTCGCCGCGATCGCGGTCCGGCGCCCGCCCGTGTGGCCGGTCGGGCCGATCGTCTCCACCATCGAGAACCCGCACGGCGACCACGTCCCCGTGAGCCCGATCAGCACCGCGGCCCCGGCGAGTGCGATCTCCAGCCCGCTCAACATCAACTCACCTTCGCGCTCGGCCCAACATCAGATTCCCCGCCCGCCCCCACCCTTGTAGAGCCTCGCGCTCAGCATGGCACCTTGGTCTGGAAGTACATGATGCAGAACACCTTGCGGCCCCGGAAGCAGTAGCCCTCGAGCGCGCGGTCGCCGTTGATCCGCGTGTTGGAGGGCGAGCAGCAGTCGACGAGCTTTCGCACCCGCCCCCCGCAGCACCGGTGCCAGCTCCCGTCCACCGAGGTGCCGATCCGGAACTTGCGCGACACCTCGTCGCAGACCTTCGTCCGGGGCGCGGGCGGGAGCGGTCGTCCGTCGGGGTCGAGCTTCGGCGCGCCGCTGTCGTGGATCGGCTCCCCGCGGGCGTTGATCAGCCGCCCGAGGTTGTCGATCGGCCTCCCGTCCCGGTGCCGGAGGGGATAGCCGTTCGCGTCGATCCGGGGAAGCCCGCTCGGGTGGGGGCACGACCCGGTGGTGAAGATGTGGCCGCAGAAGTGGAACGCGTCGGCGTCGCCGGGCTCGATCAGCTTCGCGACCGTCCCGCCCGCGGTCGCGGCCATCAACGCCGTCCCGATCCTCGACAGGAACCCGCGCCGCGACGTGTTCGCGGCCAGCGTCTCGAGGCGCTCAGACACCGGTGGACTCCACCGCCGCCCACTCGGCGCGCCGACGCTCGGCGGTCGCGAGCACGCTCTCGAGCTGGGCGAGGTTGTTGAAGGTCCCCTTGGCGAGCACGGTGCCCCGGAGGTCGAATGCGACCGCGTACGGAGCGCCGGGCACCTCGAGCTCGCCCCAAACCTCCGCGTCGGCCTCCTCCTCGAACGTCTCGACGGCGAGCACCGGGTCGCGCTCCAGGGAGGCGATCGCCGGCTCCAGCCCCCGGCAGACGTGGCAGGTATCGGAGACGAACACCCCGAGTGCGAGCTCCGCGGAGTCCCGAGGGTCGAAGCGCTCCGCAACCCCGGTCCGCCTCCCCACCGCCGGCCCCTCCGCGGGGATCTCGAGCGCGGCGGCCGGGCCGAGCCGGAGCCGCAGCATCCCGACCTCGCGGGCGAGCGCGAGCACGGCGACGGCGAGCCCGAGGCAGGCGAGCAGCGCGACGATCAGCCCCAGGGTGAGCCACTCATCCGTGCTCAGCGAGCCGTCCGGGAGCAGCGGCAGGGCGACGTAGGCGAACGACAGCAGGAGGTTTCTCGCCACCGCCGTCCGGCTGACCGTGGAGCGGGCGCCGAAGCAGGCGCACGGCGCGCCGCCGCGGCCCCGACGCACGGCGGCGAGCATCGCGACGCCGAAGCCGGCCATCAGCAGCGCGGCGAGGTAGGCGGCGAGGTCGATTCCCGCGCCGACCCCCGCTGCGAGCGTGAGCTCGAACGCGATCAGGCCTCCCCAGACGGTCCACTGGGTCCGGGCGCGCCGGATCCCGAACGTGGCCAGCGCGGCGCTGCTCGAGCGGGGGCTGGCGAGCTTTGCGACGCTCGCCCCGACGAGCACCGCGGCAAGGATCAATCGCCCTGCCACCGCGATCATGGCCGCAACCTAGCACCGGTGTCGCGACGACTCGCGGCTACCGGAAGACCGGCTGCTACCCGATCGCGACCATGCGCTCGATCGGGACCCGGGCGCGCTCGGCGACCTCGGGCGGGACCTTGACCTCGTGCCGCATCTCGCGCAGCGAGTCGCGCAGCTTCGGGAGCGTGATCATCTTCATGTACCGGCACACGGCCGCCTCGTTGGCGGGCACGAGCTCCGCCTCCGGCGCCGCCTCCTGCATCGGGTAGAGCATCCCGGTTTCGGTGGCGACGATCAGCTCCCCGTCGGGATGCTCGCGCGCGTGGCGGAGCATCCCCGAGGTCGAGAGCATGTGGACGCCCTCGGAGTCGATGTCGCCCGCCGCGACGTACTCCATCGTCTGGGTCACGCACCCGCACTCGGGGTGGATCAGGAACTCGGCGTCGGGGTGCTCGGCGCGGGTGCGCTCGATGTCGCGCGGGCGGATCCCTGCGTGGACGTGGCACTCCCCATCCCACACGTGCATCGGCCTCCCGGTGACGCGTTCCACGTACCGCCCCAGCCACATATCGGGGCCGAACAGGATCTCGACCTCCTCACCGTGCTCGAGGCGGATGTGCTCGACGACCTGGACGGCGTTCGAGGACGTGCAGCAGTAGTCGGTCTCCGCCTTCACCTCGGCCGAGGTGTTGACGTACATCACGACCACGGCGCCCGGATGCTTGGCCTTCCACTCCCGGAGCTGGTCGGCGGTGATCGACTCCGACAGCGAGCAGCCCGCGTCGAGGTCGGGAATCAGGACCGTTTTTTGCGGCGCCAGCACCGACGCGGTCTCGGCCATGAAGTGGACGCCGCAGAAGTCGATCACCTCCGAGTCGGCGGCGGCCGCCGTGCGCGAGAGCCCGAGCG
>JBOGZL010000376.1:0-14181 GCA_050697195.1 Solirubrobacterales bacterium | reverse complement strand
GCTGAGCACTGTCACAGGCGGCGCCTCTATCTCGTCTTAGAGGGTAAATGAGACGAGAGGAGCAGTCATAAGGTCTTCGTAGCCGGCGCCACAGGCGTTCTCGGCAGAGAGCTCGTCCCGCAGCTCGTGGCGCGTGGCCACGAGGTGGTCGGGATGACCAGGAACGCATCGAAGCAGGACCTGGTTCGCAGCCTGGGAGCGCGGCCGGTCGTGGCCGACGCGCTCGACCCCGACGCGGTCGCCCAGGTGGTGGCGTCCGCCGAGCCCGAGGTGATCGTGCATCAGCTCACGGCGTTGTCCGGGCCGATGAGCGTCCGAGACGCGCGGCGCCCCGACCGCTCCGTCGCGGCAACCATGACCAACCGGCTGCGTACCGAGGCGACGGACCATCTCTTGGCGGCCGGCCGCGCCGTGGGGGCACGGCGCTTCGTGGCGCAGAGCTTTGGGGCGTTCCGATTCGCCCGCACGGGCGGGCCGGTGTACACCGAGGCCGATCCCCTCGATCCCAACGACCCGCCGGCGGCGCTGCGGCCGGCGCAGGCGGCGTACCTCTACCTGGAGCGGGCGGTGACGACGATCGAGTGGGGCGACGGTCTCGCGTTGCGCTACGGCGGCTTCTACGGTCCGGGGACCTCAATCAGCCTGGCTCCGGATGCGCAGATGGCGGCGCCGATCCGCAAGCGCCGGTTCCCGATCGTCGGCGACGGCGGTGGCGTCTGGTCGCACGTCCACGTCGAAGACGCCGCGGCGGCGACCGCGGTGGCTGTCGACCACGGCCAGCCGGGTGTCTACTACGTCGTCGACGACGAGCCTGCGCCCGTGCGGGAGTGGCTGCCGGTGCTGGCGAGCGCGCTGGATGCCAAGCCACCAAGGCGTGTCCCGCGCTGGCTCGGGCGGCTCCTGGCCGGTGAGGCGGCAACCGCCATGATGACCGAGGCGCGGGGAGCCTCGAATGAGAAGGCCAAGCGCGAGCTCGGCTGGAAGCCGCGCTATGCGAGCTGGCGGGAGGGCTTGGAGCAGGGACTCGGCTGAGCGATGACCGAGGAGGAGTTCGACGAGCTCCGGCCGTCGGCGTTCGCGATCGCCCTCCGGATGCTCGGCGGCGTGAGCGAGGCGGAGGACGTGGTGCAGGAGGGGTTCCTCCGCCTCCACCGGGCGCGCGATGGCGGCGAGCGGATCCAGTCGCCGCGCGCCCACCTGTCGACGGTGGTCTCGCGGCCTCGCTCGACGACCTCCGCTCGGCGAAGGTCCGGCGCGAGACCTACGTGGGCGAGTGGCAGCCGGAGCCGCTCGTGGCGAGCGCCGACGACGATCCCGCCCCGCAGGGCCGCGATGGCGGACCCGCTGTCGCTCGCCTTCCTCGTCCTGCTCGAGAGCCTGTCGCCCGAGCAGCGCCCTGGCGTTCCTGCTGCGCGAGGTGTTGACGAGCCCTACGACCGGATCGCGGAGATCGTCGGGACGAGCGAGCAGTACGCCCGCAGCTCGCCGCACGGGCCCGCCGCCACGTGGAGGAGCGGCGGCCCCGGTTCGAGGCCTCGCGCGAGCAGCGGGAGGAGCTTGCGACCCGCTTCTTCGCGGCCGCCGAGGAGGACGATCTCGAGGGGCTGGACGACCTGCTGGCCCACGACGCGGTGCTGCGCGGCGACGGCGGCGGCAAGGCACGCGCCCTCAAACGTGCGGTCCACGGTCGCGCCAGGGTGGCGCGCACGCTGATCGCTGGGCTGCGCGCCGGCACCCGCTTCGGCTTCACCTCGCGCCGCGAGGGCGCGGCGGTCGGTTCCGCAAGTCGCGCAACGGAGCAGCACCCATCGCGCCGACGGTCCAACGAGGCGAAGGCTCGCCGCTACCGCCCTGACGTGACCGCCAAGACGAGGGCGACGAGCACGAGTGTGAGGCAGAGAGCGACGCTGATCGCCGCACCAGTGACGAGCAGGTCCTCCAGAACGTGGTTGAACTCACCGGGGGTGTCGCGCCATTCGGTCAAGCTGCGGTGCCAAGGGAGATTGGTCTCGCGCGGCCTTCGTCGGCGCAGTCGTCAGCTATACCGCAGCTCTACCCTGAACGCCGTGCGGGTTCTCTTCACCACCCGTGGAAGCTCGGGGCATGTGGGACCGCTCGTGCCGTTCGCCCATGCCTGCGAGCGAGCCGGACACGAGGTGAAGGTGGCGGCGCAGGAGCCGTTCGCCGCCAATGTCGAGCGCGCCAGCCTGCCGTTCGCACCGGTCGACGCCCCGCCACGGGAAGAATGGATGCCCCTGATGGATGGGTTCGCTCAGCTCGACTTCCAGTCGGCGAACGCGGTGATGATCGGAGACTTCTTCGCGGGGCTCGATGTGGCCGCCGAGCTGCCGCGCCTTACTGCCTTGGTCGAGAGGTGGCGCCCCGACGTGATCGTTCGCGAGAGCTGGGAGTTCGGGTCGACCCTGGTGGCCGAGATGCACGGAATCCCGATGGCCCGGGTGGGGCTGGGGTTGATGGCCACGGAAGATGAGTCCGTACGACTGGCCGCGCCGGGGATCGACGAGGCGCGGCGCTCGGCGAGGCTGCCGCCGGATCCCGATGGCGCTCGGCTGCACGACGCGCCGTATCTGACGATGGTTCCCGAGTCGCTCGAGGACCCGGGCTCGTCGCCTCTCGAGGCCGCGCACCGCTTCCGCTTCGCCGCGTCGGAGGCGCCGGCGCCGCTTGCGGACCGGTGGCCCGGCAACGAGGACCCGCTCGTCTATCTCACGTTCGGCTCGGTCGCTGCGGGTGGGCACCTTCCCTACTATCCCGAGCTCTTCCGTGCCGCGATCGACGTCATCGCCCCGCTCCGGGTGCGCCTGCTCGTGACCGTCGGCGACGCCGAGCGCGATGTCGGCGAGCTCGGGACAGTGCCCTCGAACATCCACGTCGAGACGTGGGTTCGCCACGACGACGCCGCGGCGGCCGCCGACGTGGTCGTCTGCCACGGCGGGTTCGGTTCCACTCTCGGCACGCTCGCGCAGGGGACGCCTCTCGTGGTCGTGCCGGTCTTCAGCACCGACCAGTGGGGGAACGGTGACGCCGTTGCTCGCACGGGGGCCGGCGTGATGCTCGCCGACGATCCGAGCACCCGAACAGCCCTCGCGCTGCCGAGCGCCGGCGTGATCGACTGCCTTGGGGACGCCGTCCAGGGGGTCCTCGAGGACGACGCCTATCGCGGGAGGGCCGATGGCGTCGCCCGGGCCATGCGATCGCTGCCGCCGGTCGACGAGTCGGTCGAGATCCTGGAGGCTCTGGCCGCGCGAGGCACCTGACCGGGTGGGCGCCGTCACATTGACGCGACCGCCCGCAGCCGCGCGCGATCCACGAGGACCCAAGTCAGACAATGGCGAGGTTTTTCACAACCTCACATCCACGATCGAGATCGAAGACGCCGGGCCGGACGCCCACCTGCGCTCGACCAATCCCGCTTTCGATGCAACGCGGGCATGGTGGGACCAGCAAATGCTTACTACTGCTCCCGCGTGGATCCGACAGCCCGTGGCCTGCGGACAGGGCGCGATGCCCAGGGATACACTCCGCCCGCGATGGCGACACGGGCGGCGCCGGGGCGGACGGGGACGACGATCGAGGTCGAGAACCCCGCCACGGGCGAGGTGATCGCGACCGTCCCGAGCCTCGACGCCCGCGAGGTGGAGGCGCTGGTCGCCCGCGCGCGCGGCGCGCAGCCGGCGTGGGCCGAGCTCGGGTTCGAGGGCCGCGCGGAGGTGCTGCTTCGCGCCCGGCGGTGGCTCGGGGAGAGCGCCGAGCGCGTGATCGAGACGATCGTCTCCGAGACCGGGAAGAGCTGGGACGACGCCGAATTCTCGGAGCTGATCTACGGCGTCCAGGCGCTCGGGTTCTGGGCCGGGATGGCCCCGCGCTATCTCGCGGACGAGGAGGTCGAGACCGCGAACCCGTTCGTGCGGGGGAGGCGGATGATCGTTCGCTACGCGCCGCTCGGCGTGGTCGGCGTGATCGGGCCGTGGAACTACCCGCTCACGAACTCGTTCGGCGACTGCGTCCCCGCGCTCGCGGCCGGGAACGCGGTCGTGATGAAGCCCTCGGAGGTGACCCCGCTGACCTCGCTCCTGATGGCGGAGATGCTCGCCGACTCGGGGCTCCCAGAGGGCGTGTTCCAGGTCGCGACCGGGGAGGGCGAGACGGGGGCGGCGCTGATCGACGAGGCCGACTTCATCCACTTCACCGGTTCTGCCGAGACGGGGAGGCGGGTGATGGAGCGCGCCGCCCGCACCCTGACCCCGGTGGGGCTCGAGCTCGGGGGGAAGGACCCGATGATCGTGCTCGCCGACGCGGACCTCGAGCGCGCCGCCAACGCCGCGATCGCCTACGGGATGGGAAACGCAGGGCAAACCTGCATCTCGGTCGAGCGTGTGTACGTCGAGCAACCCGCGTACGACGAGTTCGTGCGGCTGGTGACCGAGCGCGCCGCGGCGCTTCGCACCGGCGCGCCGGACGGCCCGGGGGCGGTCGACCTCGGGGCGATCATCTTCGGGCCCCAGATCGACCTCATCGACGCCCACGTCGCGGACGCGGTCGAGCGCGGCGCCAGGGTGCTGACGGGCGGCCGCCGCGGAGCGGGGCCGGGGCGGTTCTACGAGCCGACCGTGCTCGTCGACGTCGATCACTCGATGCGCTGCATGACCGAGGAGACGTTCGGGCCCACGCTTCCGCTGATGCGGGTCTCCGGCGCGGACGAGGCCGTGGCGCTCGCCAACGACGGCGAGTACGGGCTCCAGGCGTCGGTGTGGACGCGCGACGTCGCGCGGGGCGAGGAGATCGCCCGCCGGGTGGAGGCCGGGGCGTGCTGCGTGAACGACGCGCAGATCAACTACGCCGCGCTCGAGCTGCCGATGGGCGGGTGGAAGGCCTCGGGCCTCGGGAGCCGCCACGGGGCGGACGGGATCCGCAAGTACACGGCGCGCCAGTCGATCCTCGTCACCCCGGCGTCCGCGCCGCCGCGCGAGCTCCACTACTTCCCCTTCAACCCCGTGGTCACGGCCCAGGTTGTCGAGGCGGTCCGGTTCGCGGCGACCAGCGAGCTCCTCGACGACGCCCAGCGCCGGACCCTGGTCGCGCTGTGCGACACGTTCGTGCCCGCGATCGAGCGGCCCGACGACCCGCACGGATTCTGGGGGCGGGCCGCCTCCCACCTCGGTGTCCCCGAGGCGATCGAGCAGGCGCTGGGCAACGTCCCCGAGGAGCTGGTGGAGGGCCTTCGCCGGCTGCTCGACGCGCTCGCGGCGCAGGGGCTCGAGGGCGCGTCACGGGAGGTCCGGGAGCGGATCGTGCACGGCTTCGCGGACTCCGGCGGCGACGCGCTCGCCGGCATCCACGCGCTGAAGGGGTTGACGATGACGCTCCACTACGCGCTCCCCGATCTCGGCACCGGCCGGAACCCGAACTGGGAGGCGATCGGCTACCCCGGTCCCCGGAGCGCGCCGCGCGAGGTTGCGAAGGAGCTCCGGGTGCGGGTGCCCGACTCGGACGAGATCACGATCGAGGCGGACGTGTGCGTGGTCGGCTCGGGCGCGGGGGGCGGCGTGATCGCGGGCGAGGCGGCCGGCGCGGGGAAGCAGGTGTGCGTGCTTGAGATGGGCGCGTACCGCAACGAGTCGGACTTCAACCAGCTCGAGATTCCCGCCTACCAGGAGATGTACCTGAACGGGGGACCGTTCCCGACCGCCGAGGGACAGGTGACGATCCAGGCGGGCACGAGCGTCGGCGGCGGGACGACGATCAACTGGACGAACTCGCTGCGAACCCACCCCTGGGTGCGCGAGGAGTGGGCGCGGGAGTTCGGCCTCGAGGGGCTGGACGGGCCGGAGTTCGACCGCCATCTCGACGCCGTGCTGGAGCGGCTCGGGGCGACCGACGAATGCAGCGACCTGAACGGCAACCACGAGCGCCTCAGGGATGGCTGCGAGGCGCTCTCGTACGACTTTCGGCCGACGGTGCGCAACACCGACCCCGCGACGTACGACCCCGACGCGGCGGGATTCATGGGATTCGGCGACGTGTCCGGCTCGAAGCGGAGCACCGCGAAGACCTACCTCGTGGACGCGCAGGCCAACGGCGCGGAGCTCGTCGCCGATTGCCGCGCGGAGCGGATCCTTGTCGAGGGAGGGCGCGCCGCGGGCGTCGAGGGCACCTACGCCGGTCCCGACGGGCGGGCGGCCCAGGTCACCGTGCGGGCGCCGCGGGTCCTCGTCGCGTGCGGCTCAATCGAGTCGCCGGCGCTCCTGCTGCGGTCGGGGATCGGTGGCCCGGCGGTGGGGGAGTACCTGCGCCTCCATCCGACGACGGCGGTCAGCGGTCACTACGAGGAGGAGCAGCGGGCGTGGTGGGGGCCGCCGCAGGCGGCGATCTCGCATCAGTTCGCCGACCTCGAGGACGGCTACGGCTTCTTGATCGAGTGCCCCCACCACACGACCGGGCTGGCGGCCGCGGCGGGGGGTTGGGAGTCGGGAGCGAGGCACAAGGAGTTCATGCTCGAGTGGGGGAGGACCGCCTCGTTCATCAACCTCACCCGCGACCGCGGTCACGGGCGGGTGACGGTGGACGCCGCGGGCGACCCCGTCGCCGCCTACCCGTTCGCCGACGAGCTCGACATGCGGAACTTTCGCCGCGGGCTGGTCGAGATGGCTCGCCTCCACGAGGCTGCGGGGGCGCGGCGGATCATCGCCCTCGCCCGCACGCCGACCTACTGGGAGCGCGGCGACGACCTCGACTCGTTCCTGGAGACCGTCGGGGAGGCGTCGCTGGCGCCGCGCGAGCACGCGATCTTCTCCGCGCACCAGATGGGCACGTGCCGGATGGGCCGCGACCCCGCGACGAGCGTCGCCGGGCCGTGGGGGGAGCTGCACGACGTTGGGGGGGTGTGGATCGGCGACGCGAGCGCGTTCCCGACCGCGTCGGGGGTGAACCCGATGATCACGATCATGGCGCTCGCCCACCGCACCGCGGAGGCGATCGCGGCGAGCTGATCGCGATGGGACCGGGGCTCACGGTTGCCGTCACCGGCCCGACGGGGGACATAGGTCGCTCGGTGGTCCGCGAGCTGGAGGGCGCGGAGGAGGTCGAGCGGATAGTTGGGATGGCGAGGCGGCCGTTCGACCCGGCCGAGCACGGCTGGGAGCGGGCCGAGTATCGGCGGGGCGACGTCCTGGACCGGAGCTCGGTGGACGGGCTGGTGGAGGGAGCGGACGTGGTCGTTCACCTCGCGTTCGTGATCTTCGGCGGCCGCGAGGAGACCCGCAGGGTCAACCTCGAGGGATCGCGCAACGTGTTCGAGGCGACCGCGGCGGCCGGAGCGAGGCGGATCCTCTACACGTCCTCGGTCGCCGCCTACGGCTTCGACGCGGATCGCCCCGAGCCGCTCACCGAGGAAGCGGATGCAGCGGGCAGCGCCGACTTCTACTACTCGGCCCAGAAGGCCGAGCTCGAGCGGCTGCTGTGGAGCGTGCTCGACGGGTCGCGGACGGACGCCTACGTGTTCCGCCCGTGCATCGTCGCGGGGCGCGACGCACCGGCCGTCCTCGAGCAGATCTTCGGCGGGGTGGCGGAACGGCTCGGCCCGCTGCGCGGTGTGCTCCGGGGATCGGTCCCGCTGCTGCGCCCGATCCTTCCCAGCCCCGAGCTCCCATTCCAGCTCGTCCACCACGACGACGTCGCCGTCGCGATTCGCGCCGCGGCGGCGGGGAGGGGATCGCCCGGCACCTACAACCTCGCCGCGCAGGACACGCTCGTGCCGGCCGACATCGCGCGCGAGCTCGGCTGGCACTCGGTGCCGGTTCCCGGGCTCGCGGTTGACGCGGCGGCGGAGGTGGTGTCGCGCCTGCCGCTGATGCCGGCGCGGGCGGCGTGGCTGAACGCGTTTCGGTCGCCGGTGGTGATGGATTGCGCGAAGGCGCGCCGCGAGCTCGGGTGGGAGCCGCGCCACGACGGGCGCGCGACGCTGCGGGAGACGGTGGAGGCGGGGCGGGCGAGCGGGCTGCTCTGAGGTGGGTGGCTAGCTCGCGGGCGAGGTGGCGCGGGAGCGGCGCCTGATCCGCTCGGACAGGTCACGCAGCTTCGGCCACCGCGAGGGGCGCTCGTCGGGGCGGTGGACCTTCTCCGGGGCGCCCTTCGGCAGCTCGGCGAGCAGCTCGCGGACCTCGGGGGCGCGGAGCTGCTCGGCGACCGTGCGAGTGGCGACCGCGATCACCTCGTTGCGACGCCGGGTGCTCATCAGGTTCGGGCCCATCACCGCGAGGTCGTCTCCGGTGGGCTGGACGAGGACGACCTCGGTCCCCTCGGCCCGGACGCGCTTCGCCTCGCTTCCGAGGCGCCGGCCGGAGGCGCGGCGGAGGAAGAAGTTCGGCCACTCGCGCGGGTTCAGGGCGCGGAACGGGTGCAGGGTGGAGGTGGGATTGAGGCAGATCGCGACGTCGAGGTCCAGCTCGAGCAGGATGTCGAGGTTCGAGGTCGAGTAGATGCCGCCGTCCACGTACGGGCGGCCGGCGATCGTCACGGGTTGGTAGAAGCCCGGGATCGCGCACGAGGCAGCGACGGCGTCGGCGAGCTCGGCGGGCGGGGCGGCGTCGCGGCCGAAGGCGACGCGCTCGCCTGTCGCGTAGTCGCAGGCGACGATCCACAGGTTCGGGTGCGGGCTCCAGCCCGTTGGGACGACACGGCGGACCTGCGCCTTCAGCGGGTCGGTCGAGACCATTCCCCGTGGAAGCCACCCGCTCAGCGCCGCGGCGGGAGTGTGGTGGTTGGGTCGCGAGAGGCTGCGCAGCGCGAGCCGCCACGAGCCCGGCCCGAGCGAGGAGAGCCCCGGCTGGACGTTGAACACTGCGCCCGCCGCGCGGTCGGCGTCGGCCGCGGGCCGCCCGTGGGCATCGACGACCTCGTCGAAGGTCTCGCCGCGCGAGTGGGCGACCATGAACCACGGGGGGACGCCGGACGCGCACAGCGCGCCGATCATCGAGCCGGCGGAGGTGCCGACGAGATAGTCGGCCTCGGCGGGGTCCCATCCGGTCTCGGTCGCGAGGGCGTGCAGGCCGCCGGTGAGCCACGCACCGCCGACCACGCCGCCCGCGCCGAGCACGAGCCCGACCTTCATCGTGTTGGGCGAAGCTCCATCTCGCGGCAGCCAGCGTACCCGGGGACGCGGTCGGGGCTCGCGACATGTGTGCCGCGGCGGGGGCGCCGTCCCCGACACAGTTCCGTCACGAACCCGTCACCACCCTCCACAAACTCCACCCACAGCTGACAAATTTTCTCCGCAAATTGCGGACATGCACCCGCCGCACGTCCGCGCCGAAGCACTCGCCCTCGTCGAGGCGGGCCTCAACGACTGCGAGATCTCCCGCCGGCTCGGCGTTCCGCGCCGGACGATTCTCGATTGGCGCCGGCCGACCTACGTTCCCCGCGAGCCCGCGATCCCGAGAGAGATCTGTCCGCGCTGCTGGCGCAGCGCGAAACCGATCCGCTTCACCGACGAGGACTACGCGGAGCTGCTCGGTCTCTATCTCGGTGACGGATCGATCTCTGAGGGCCCGCGCGCGCAGCGGCTCCGGCTGTACCTAGACGCCCGTTACTCCGTGATGAACGAGGAGATCCGCAAACTACTCCGGCGCTGCTTCCCCCACAACCGGGTCGCCGACACGAAGCCGAGCCCCAGTGCGTGGTCTGGACGGTCCGACTCGTGGCTCGTCCTATCCGTCTACTCCACCCACCTTGAGTGTCTGTTCCCCCAGCACGGGACCGGCCGGAAGCATGAGCGCCGTATCCGCCTGGAGCCTTGGCAAACCGAGATCGTCGAGATCGCCCCATGGCAGCTGATTCGCGGCCTCATCCGGGCAGACGGCTGCAGCTTCATCAACCGCACCGATATCCATCGGCCAAGGCCGTACGAGTACCTGAGCTACGAATTCTCGAATATGTCGAAGGACATCGTCGATGTGTTCGAGGCGGCGTGCGACAGGGTCGGGGTCTTCACCCGCACCACCGGTGGCGGCGGTCGCAGATGGAGCGTTCGGATCAATCGCCGCGACAGCGTTGCGCTGATGCTGGAGCACGTCGGACTCAAGAAGTAGCCACTAAAGTTGACCGAAGCGTCACGCGGCTGTGGCGGAACTGGCAGACGCGATACGTTCAGGGCGTATTGGGCGAAAGCCCGTGTGGGTTCGAATCCCTCCAGCCGCATCCTTCGATGCCGGGATCGAGGTGTTGTTGCTCGCTAGAATCGCGCCCGCGCGCCGCTATCGTCTAGGGGACTAGGACGCCGGATTCTCAGTCCGGAAACCCGGGTTCGAATCCCGGTAGCGGTGCCTCAGGAAAGCCCCGCACACGCGGGGTTTTCGCGTCGGCAGGATCACTCACGCCTCGGGGATCGAGGACACCCTGACGTAGATGCGCCAGCTCGGCTTGAGCCCCGACTAGCGGCTGCGGCCGATGCCCCGATCGCCGAAGAAACGAGGCCCGGCTGCCACTACACCCATCCGCGATCGCGCGCGACGCGCCACGCCTCGGTGCGGTTCCGAGCCCCGGTCTTGCCGATGGCCGCGGACAGATAGTTCCGCACCGTCCCCTCTGAAAGATGTAGCTGTTGCGCGATCTCCGACACTGGCGAACCGCTCGCTCCAGCCTCCAAGACCTCGCCCTCCCGCTGCGTGAACGGGCTCTCGCCGTCCTGGAGCGCCGCCGCGGCGAGCTCGGGGTCGACAACGCGCTCACCCGTGGCGGCGCGGCGGATCGCGTTGGCGAGCCGCTCCGCCGGAGCGTCCTTGACCAGGAAGCCCGATGCGCCGGCCTCCATTGCGCGCCGCAGGTAGGCGGGCCGCCCGAAGGTCGTGAGGATCAGGGACTTGCAGTCGGGCATCTCGTCGTGCAGCCTCCCTGCCGCCTCGATCCCGTCGATGCCCGGCATCTCGATGTCGAGCAGTGCCACGTCGGGGCGAGCCTCGCGCGCGGCAGGGAGGACCTCGTCACCGGAGGACACCTGCGCCACGACCTCGAGATCGGGCTCGAAGGCCAGCAGCGCGGCGAGGGCGCCGCGGACCATGCCCTGATCCTCGGCGAGGAGCAGACGGATCATCTTGCTCTCGCCAACGTCTCGCCCGAGCGCTCGGCGGCGGCCTCCCCGCGAAGCGGGACGCGAGCGATCAGCTCGAAGCCGCCGCCCTGTGCCGGACCCGCATCGAGCGTGCCGTCTGCCTCGGCGAGGCGCTCGGCGAGGCCGCGGAGGCCGGTGCCCTCGACGGAGCGGCTCGCCGGACCTGCTCCGTCGTCGTTAACCACGAGCTCGGCGAGCCCTTGAGCGTGCCGAACGGAGACTTCGCAGCGCCGCGCGCCGCTGTGGCGTATGACGTTCGTCGTCGCCTCGCGGACCGCGAACGCGAGCAGCGTTTCGATATCGGCCGGGAGGGGGCTGCCGGTGCGCAGCTCGGCCTCGATCCCGGCTGCTTCGAGAGCCTCCCGGGAGCGATCGAGCTCGGCGGCGAGGCTCACGCTGCGAAGCCCGCGGACGGCGGCCCGTGCCTCCTGAAGCGACTCCCGCGCCACCGACTCGACGTCCCGGATCTCGCTCTCAGCGGCCGCCCGGTCACGACCCAGCAGCCGGCGCGCAAGCTCGCTCTTCAGGGCGATCAGGGACAGGTTGTGCCCGAGCAGGTCGTGGAGGTCACGGGAGAGCCGCAGCCGCTCCTCGCTGACCGCGAGCTCGGCGACCCTCTCTCGCGTCGCCTCGAGCTCCTTGACCAGACCAGTCAGCCGGCGGACGCCGACGACCAGGACACCGAGCGTCAGCGCCTGCAGCGCGACCCCCAGCCCGGCATCGACCCCGCCCGCGATCGCCACCCCGGCGACGGCGGACGCGAACACCCCCGCCAGCGCGATGCCCGCAGGGAGCGCCAGCGCCATCACCACGCTGACGTAGACCAGCAGCCCGAGCCATTCGTCGCCGAACCCGATCGAGAGGGCGATCGCGAGCGCCGCGATCGCGACGAGCAGCGCGGAACCCTCGGCATGTCGCTCCTCCACGATCGACGGCAGGACCCAGAAGAGGCGCAGGAGGAGGGCGGCAAACGCAGCCAGAGCCGCGCCCGCCACGGCCGCCGATACGCCGGCGAGCCTGCCGCTCGTCAGGTCGGCGAGCGGAAAGGCGAGGAAGGCGAGCGCGAGCCCGCCGCACAGCAGGCGCCCCCTCGGGGAGATGCTGAAGGCGCCGAACCACAAGCTGTCGGTCGAGCGCCGGACCTCGCTCATGCCGTCACCGTAGCGCCGTCACCGAGCGGCGCCAACCCGCTGCCAGGCGAGGCCGGCGAGCGCCCCGAGCCCGGCGGTCCAGGCGACGACGACCGCGACCGCCGAGGCCGGGATCGGGTCTGCGCGCGCCGCCGCCCAGCCAAGCTCCGCGGCAGCGTTGGTGGGCAGTGCGTGGGCGACCGTCTCCAGCGCGCCTGGGAGATCGGAGGGCGAGGTCAGCATTCCGCCGAGGACCCAGAGGACGATCATCGCGGCGCTGGCCGCGCTCTGGGCGGGTTCGGCGTTCGGGATCGCCAAGCCGATCAACACTCCGAGCGCGGCGAACGGCAGGGTCGCTACCCACACCAGCAGCGTCAGCTCGACCCACCGGCCGAGGCCGAGCTCCACGCCCTGGGTCGCAGCCGCAGCGACCGCCACCAGCGCGATCGCGGGCAGCGCGTAGGCCATCGCGGCGGCGATCTTGCTGACGACCGTCGCCGACGCCGGCAGCGGCGTCGCGCGGAGCTGGCGCAGCCAGCCCGTGGCCCGCTCCTGGGCGAGGGCGGGAGCCGTCGAGTACAGGCCCGCGGCGAGGGCCCCGAAGACGGCGAATATGACCGTGGCGGTCAGATCCGACGGCAACCCCTCGGAGGTGCCGTCGCCCGCCCCGAACACCGCCCGGAAGAACACATACAGCCCGGCCGGCAGGCCGAGCCGCCAGGCGAGCGCGTCGCGGTTGCGAAACTGGCGCACGACCTCGAGTCGCAGATAGGCGGTCATCGGGAGTCCTCCTCTCGGGTCAGGGTCAGGAACGCGTCCTCGAGGCGAGGGGTGCTGACCTCGAGGCCCTCCACGTGGGGTGCGACGTCGAGCAGAGCGCGCACGGTGCGCTCCGGGTCCGCAGTTCGCAGGGTGACCCGGCCGCGTCCCAGCTCGACCTCCTCGACGGACGGAAGCCGCTGAAGCATCTCGGTCGGGGTTCCGTTCGCGCGGAAGCTGACGACCCCGCGTCCGCGGGCCGCCGCCTTGACGTCGTCCGGAGGCCCGTCGGCGACGAGCCGGCCGCTCGCCAGCACGACGACCCGGTCTGCGACCCCATCAGCCTCCTCGAGGCGGTGCGTGGCGAACAGCAGCGAGCGCCCACCGTGGATGTACTCGCTGGCCCCGGACCAGAACGAGCGGGTGGTGGCCACATCCATCGCAGCGGTGGGCTCGTCGAGCACGAGCAGGTCGGGGCCGCCCGCGAGTGCCACCGCGAGCCGGACACGCTGTCGCTGCCCTCCAGACAGCCTCTCCGCCCGACGGTCGGCGACCTGCTCGATGTCCGCCAGGCGCAGCGCATCGGCGAGCGCCACTGGATTCGGATAGAGCCCGCGAGCCAGATCGACGAGCTCAGCCACTCTGGCGCCGGGTGGCAGATCGCCCTCCTGGAGCATCGCGGCCACCCGCCCCCGCGCGATCGCGTCCCGTGGCGAGCCGCCGAACAGGCTGACCCGCCCCGAGTCGGGATGCCGCAGGCCGAGCATCAAGTCCACTGCGGTGCTCTTGCCGGCGCCGTTGGGACCAAGGAGCGCCACGGTCTCGGTGGGGGCGATCTCGAGGCTCAGGTCGTCGATCGCGGTGACGTCGGCGAACCGGTGGGTGACACCGGAGAGGCTGACGATTGCATCGCTCATGCTTTACCTCCTCCCGAATCGCTCGTTTGCTTTCCGGCTACCGCGCCTGGGTGATCGCTGGCCGGCCGCGTAGGTGGGCCTCGGCCGCGTCGATCGGCGTCAGCGTGGGGCAGCCGATCTGGTCGTCACGGCCCAGGGCAAGGTTCGAGATCACGGTGGCCTCGCAGCCCGCCTGTCCCATCCACGCCGCGACCAGCAGCGTCACCCCGTAGAAGATCGTCGCTCCGCCGCCGGTGAAGTCGTTTCCGAC
>JBOGZL010000375.1:0-2769 GCA_050697195.1 Solirubrobacterales bacterium | reverse complement strand
CCGCCGTTCCCCCGCGCCACGATCCGCTCCGCGGGCTCACCCGGCTCGCCGCTCGAGGTCCGCTGGATCGCCCCGTCGAGCGCGTCCATCACCCGCCCGCCCGCCGTCCCCGGCCGCTTCGCCATCTCCGAGACCCGCTCCACCATCTCCGCGGCGTCCCGCAGCGCCCTGAGCCGGATCTGGGTCGCCTGGCCCTGCGCCTGCCTGCGGATCTCCTCGAGTTGCCGGCCGAGCGCCGCGAGCGACTGCATCCCCTCCTCCTCGCTCTCCCGCAGCTCGGCGAGCTCCTCGCGCAGCGCCTTCAGCTCGCGGTTGCGCTGCACCACCTCCTCCGAGAGGCGGCCGGCCACCCCCTCCAGCTCCTCGACCTTCGCCCGGGATTTCTCCAACGCCCCCTCGGTCGCGGCCATCGCCGCGTCGCGCGCGGCGAGCTCCGCATCGACCTCGCTGCGCCTGTACCCAAGGAACGACCGCCTGAAGCCGCTCATCTGCGCCGCACCCTAGGCGTCACGTCGGACGCCAGAAGGCTCGACACCGAGGCCAAGCTCCAACCGCGGAGCCTCCCCCCACAGGTTCTCGAGCCGGTAGTAATCGCGCGCCTCGGGGACGAACACGTGCAGGACGCAGTCGAGGTAGTCCATCAACACCCAGCTCGCCTGGCGCTCCCCCTCCACGCTCTCGGGCAGCAGATCCTCCCGCTTCAAGTCCGCGTACACGTCGTCGTGCACCGCCTTCGCCTGGCGCTCGTTTCGCGCCGTGCAGATCACGAGGAAGTCCGTGTAGGCGACCAGGCTGCGCATGTCGAGCGCGACGACCTCCTCCGCCTTCTTCGCGTCCGCGATCGCCGCGATCCGCCGGGCCAGCTCCTCCGAGCTCACGCCTGCTGCAGCCTCCTGGCACCCGACCCCGCGTACAGGCCCCGCTCGGCGATCAGGTCCGCCACACCGTCCGGCACCAGATACCGGATCGGCCTTCCAGCCGCCACCCGCCCCCGCACCATCGACGACGACACCTCGATCTCGGGCATCTCAAGGAACTCAGACCGGCCGGCACCGCCCAACCCCTCCAGCACGCCCTCCACGGCCGCCCGCTCGACCCCGCGCCGCTCCGCCACCGCCACCCTCGCCAGCTCCAGGATCCGCTGCGGCTCGCGCCACCCCTCGAGGCCGGCCGCCGCGTCCGCGCCCATCACGAGCACCAGCTCCTCCCGCGGGCGCTCCTCGCCCAGCAGCTCGAGGGTGCGATAGGTGAACGACGGCTCGTCGCGGTCGGTCTCCAGCCCCGACACCATGAGCCGCTCGTCCTCGCCGGCCGCCAACCGCGCCATCTCCATCCGCGCCTCGCCACCCGGGTCGTCCTCGATCTCCTTGTGCGGCGCGCGGCCGGTGGGGACCAGCACCTCCTCCGACAGCCCGAGCCGCGAGTGCGCCTCCTGTGCGAGCACGAGGTGGCCGAGATGCGGCGGATTGAAGGCTGAGCCGAGCACGCCCACCCGGCCCACGCGAGCGACCTGCGACTCGGGGACGGCGAGACCCCCTACTCCCTCACCTGGCCCGTGCCGTGGACCACGTACTTGGTCGTCGTCAGCTCGCGGAGGCCGATCGGGCCGCGCGCGTGAAGCTTCTGGGTCGAGTTCCCGATCTCCGCGCCCATCCCGAACTCGTAGCCGTCGGTGAACCGCGTCGACGCGTTCACGTACACCGCCGCGGCGTCCACCTCGCCCGTGAACCTGTCCCCCGCCTGCGCCGAGCCCGTCACGATCGCCTCCGAGTGGCCGCTCCCGTACCGGTTCACGTGCTCGATCGCCTCGTCGAGCGAATCCACCACGCCGACCGCCATCTTCATCCCCAGGTACTCCGTCTCCCAGTCCTCCTCGCTCGCCTCCCCGACCGCGACCCCGCCCGAGCTCTCCCGCACGCGCACGTCTCCGACGAGCTCGACGCCCGCGTCCGCGAGATCGCCGAGCGCACCGGGCAGCAGCTCCTCGGCGACCGAGGAGTGGACGAGCAACGTCTCCGCCGAGTTGCACACCCCCGGCCGCTGGACCTTCGCGTTGTAGGCGATCGCCCGCGCCATCTCGAGGTCGGCGTCCTGGTGGACGTACACGTGGCAGTTTCCCGACGCCGCGTACATCACCGGCACCCTGGCGACATCCTTCAGCGCCGCCTTGAGCCCCTCCCCCCCGCGCGGGATAATCAGGTCGACGAGCCCCTCCGCCCCCGCCAGCTCTGCGAGCTCGGAGCGATCCCCGCCGAGCAGGGCGACGGCGTCCGCGGGCAGGCCGGCGTCGTCAATCGCCTCCTTCACCAGCGACGCCAGCGCGCCGTTGGAGCCCGCCGCGTAGCTCGACCCTCGGAGCACGATCGCGTTGCCCGACTTCACGCACAGCGCCGCGCAGTCCACGGTCACGTTGGGACGCGCCTCGTACACGACCGCGACCACCCCGAGCGGCACCCGCACCTTGCGCATCTCCAACCCGCTCGCGAGCGTGCGCTCCTCGACCACCTCGCCCACCGGGTCGGGCAGCGCGACGATCTCGCGCACGCCATGCGCCATCGTCTCGATCCGCGCCTCGTCCAGGGTCAGCCGGTCGCGCAGCGCGTCGGTCAGGCCAGCGGCGCGCTCGTCGGCGAGGTCCGCCGCGTTCGCCGCCCGGATCTCGTCCGTTCGCGCGCGGAGCAGCTCGGCGAGCCGCTCGAGCGCAGCGTCCTTCGTCTCGGTGTCCGCCGTCGCGAGCTCGCGCGCGGCGCGCTTCGCCCGCTCGCAGAC
>JBOGZL010000374.1:0-8643 GCA_050697195.1 Solirubrobacterales bacterium | reverse complement strand
TGCGAGCCGCGCCGGGCGGCGGGGCGCGCGGCGAGCCCGGGGCCCCGGGAGTGGAGCTGGCCCCGGCGCACCCGCTCGAACCCCGGGCGGCGGTAGTCGCCCCGGCTCAGATGGTGTTCGAGGAAGACGTACAGGACGATGAACAGGTACCGGCTGCCCATCTCCTGGATCGAGAACGCCGAGGTCCCGGCGCTGCGGTTGCGCCACGACACCGGGACCACCGCGTAGCTGTGGCCCCTGACGATCGCCTTGAGCGGGATCTCGACGGTGAGGTTGAAGTGGTTCGAGAACAGGGGCTGGACGGTCTCGATCACCTCGCGTCGGTAGGCCTTGAACGCATTGGTGGTGTCGTTGTAGCGGTGGCGAAAGAGCGCGCGGATCACCCAGTTCGCGAGCCTGTTGACGGCGAGCTTGAAGCGCGGGTAGTCCTGGACCACCGAGCCGTGGACGAACCGCGAGCCGAAAGCGCAGTCGTACCCGTCCCGGAGCACGCGGTGATAGTGGACGAGGTCCTCGGGATCGTCGGAGCCGTCCGCCATCACGATCGCCACCGCGTCGCCCTCGAAGCGGTCCAGCCCGGCGCGGACCGCGAACCCGAACCCGCGGCTGTAGTGGGAGCGCAGGCAGCGCACGTGGGGGTTGTCGGCGGCGAGGCGCTCGACCGCGGCGGCCGTTCCGTCGCTCGACGCATCGTCCACGACCACGACCTCGTGGTCGATCCCCTCGCGCTCGAGCACACCCACGGCACCCTCGATCGTCGTCGCGATCGAGCCGACCTCGTTGTGCGCCGGAATTAGGACCGACAGCTCCACGACTGCGCGAGGGTAGCCGACCGGTTTCCGGTCAGCGCGCTCGGGCGACGAGTCGGGCGACGTCGTCCTCGGCCTCGCGAATCCAATCCAGGGTGCTCTCGAGGATCTCCCTCGGACCGCGCGTCGGGCGCCACGCCGTGCGCGAGTGAAGTGCGCGGCAATCCGACAGGTAGACCCGCACATCGCCGGCCCGCGGATCCGGATCGGCATCGATCGCCACCTCGTTCCCCGTCAGCTCGCGGCAGATCTCGGTCGTCTCGCGGAGCGAGAGGCTGCACTCGCGCCCCCCACCGACGTTGGCCGTCTCTCCGCTCCACCGCTCGGGTTGGGTGAGCTGCTCGTCGATCAGCCCGACGAGGTCCTCGACGTGGAGCAGGTCGCGAACCTGCTTTCCGCTCCCGCCGTAGCCGATGTAGCGCAGCGGAAGGCCGAAGTGGTGGTGAAGCAGCCAGTAGGTGAAGACCCCCTGGTCCACCTTTCCCATCTGCCACGGACCGGCGATCACGCCGCAGCGGTCGATCGCCGCCCACACCCCGTGCGCCGCCGCGTACTCCCCGATCACCAGCTCGGCCGCGAGCTTGGTCGTCCCGTAGAGGGTCCGCGGTCCGTCGAGCGGGAAGCGCTCGCTGATCCCCTCCCCCGACGCGCCCGGCACCTCCTGCGCCCCCGCGAGCACGAAGCGGCTCTCGGTCTCCTCGACCGCGAGGGCGTTCAGGGCGGGATACGGGTACACCCGGCTCGTCGACAGGAACACGACCCGAGCGCCGGATCGCCGCGCGAGCTCGAGGCAGTTGAAGGCCCCGCTCACGTTGGTGTGAAATCCGTACGCGGCGTCGTCTCCGATCCCCATCAGCGCCGACGGCTCCGCGGAGCACTCGACCAGCGCGTCGATGCCGCCGAACTCCGCGAGGGCCGCGGGGTCGCGGACGTCGCCGCGCGCGAAGCGCACCCCGGCGGCCTCGAGCCGGCCGACGTTCAGCTCCGAGCCGCGGCGATGAAGGTTGTCGAGCGCGGTCAACTCCCAGTCGGGATGGCGCGCGGCGAGCCCGACTCCGAGGTTGGAGCCGACGAACCCGGCGCCGCCGGTGATCAGCACCCGCACGTCAGCGCTCCGCGATCACCAGGAACTGCTTTCCGAGCACCCTCCACAGCGGGGGCGCGCCCAGGTACGCGCGCGTGAGCCGCTCCGATGCGGGGAGGCGGCCGCGAAACGAGTACGGCAGGAACCGCGGGATCGAGCGCCGGGGCGGGAGACCCGCCGCGTACAGGTGCTCCTCGATCGCTACGTCGGTGAGCGCCAAGGTGTGGTCGGCGCAATCCCAGTACTCGCGCGCGCAGTGCCGGTAGTTCGGGCCCATCACCGCTATCCGAGCGCCGGGCTCCATCGCGTCGCGCATCCGGGCGAGGAAGCCGGCCACGGCGTCGGCGCTCGGCAGATGCTCGAGGAAGTTGGACACGAACACCCCGTCGAAGTGCGAGTCCGGAAGCTCGACCTGCATCACGTCCCCGACCACCATCCGGGTCCCCGGCCTCGCGACGCCCTCGGGGAAGCTCATCCGATCCACCGCCCAGCGCTCCTCGGCCGCAACCGCGTTGATGAACTCGCACCGGCCCGCGGCGGGGTCGAGGACCCGTGCGGGCCGGCCGAGCTGGTCGTGCACGAAGGCTGCGATCGGCCGCCAGACCGCCTCCCGCGTCCGCTGGTCGACGTCCCGGAAGCGGTACTCGTACAGCCGCTCGTAGTCCAAGCTGCGCAGCCTAGCCCTCGCGCTCGATCGTGATCTCGACCTCCTCGACCTCCGTCCCGCGGATCGCGAAGGCACGCAGCTCGGGTGCCACGGGATCGGCGATCGAGCAAATCACGTACAGCGGATCGGGCCAGTTCTCGGCCAGGTTGATGTCGGTCTGGGACGGATGTGCGGCGCTCCCGGTGTGCGAGTGATAGATCGCCGCCAGCTCCTCCCCCCGCGCCTCGAGCTCCTCCATGATCCGAAGCTGATCCTGTGGATGGACGGTGTACCGGAGCGGGCTCGCCTCCGCGTTCCGCGCCCGGTACAGGCTCGTCGCCTGCCCGTCCCGGGCGCCGATCATCCCGCAGCACTCGTTCGGCGCCTCCTCGCGCGCGTGAGCGACGATCCGGTCCACCATCTCGCGGGGGATTCGCACGCGTTCGAGCCTAGAGAATGACCGGAGCTCAATACCAGTGCACGCCGGGCTCGCGGGGAGGCTCGGTGAGCTCGCCGGCCGCGTGCCCCAGGAGGTCCGGATCGTCGCGACCCCGCTCCCAGAGGAGATCGTCGAGCACGGGCGGCGAGATCCCCGCTTCGGCGGCGAGTCGCTTGAGCGCGGAGCGCGTCGCGGCCCGAACCTGATCCACCCGGCCGGGGTGGACGAGGCCGGAGCGCAGCGCGAGCCGCATCAGCACGTTGTCCGCGCACACCTCCCAGCTCTCGGGGTCGGTGACCTCGAACCACGCCCGCCGCGCGGCGATCTTCGCGAACAGGAAGCTCTTCTTCTGAAGCGGGTCCGCGTACGCCTCGAGCTCCGCGAGCCGGGCCAGCAGGCCGCCGGCGCCCGCCAAGCGCCCGTTCGCCGCGGCAAGCAGCGCATCCGCCTCGCCGCCGTACGCGGCCGCCCCGAGGCCGCGGGCGAGGTCTCGCCACAGGCGCGCGCGGACATCCGCGGCGGCGACGGTCTCACCGCCGATCCTGAACATCTCCCCCACCTCCCTGGCGTCGGCCTCGGCGAGCCCCGAAGCGCTCAGCCGCCCGGGCCGCCGCTGCTCCACGCGCAGCCCGAGCGCCCACAGCAGCGCGCTGCCCGCGTATGGTCCCTTGCCACCGACGAGGTAGGGGCGCCGGTACCCGGTGCGGTGGTCGATCGCACACAGGAACAGCGCTGCGTCGGCGTGCGGGACCTCGGCGAAGTCGGGCGGCGCGTACGTCTCGGCGAGGTCGCGGACGCCCGCCGCGACCCGAGCGACGGCCTCCCGTGGTGGCGTCGGTGTCGACGTACCGCGATCCGACATTCGTCACACCCTAGTCCCACTCTGCACCCGAATTGGGTGTGATGGGTGCAACTTGCATGCTAGGGTGGGAGGCATGCCGAAGACGATCCAGATCCGCAACGTCCCGGAGGGAGTGCACAGGGAGCTGCGGACACGGGCGGCGGCGGCGGGGATGTCGCTGTCCGAGTTCGCCCTTGCGCAGCTCGCTCGCGTTGCGGAGCGGCCGCCCCTGAGCGATGTCCTCGCTCGCGCGACGACCCGGGACTGGGGTGTCGACTCGCGGGATAACGTCGCGATCGTCCGCGCGATGCGCGATGGGCTGGATCGGTAGGTGCTCGTGATCGACACCTCGGCGGTGCTCGAGGTGATCGTCACGCGCGACCCGGATCAGCGACTGGTCGCCCACCTGGACGATGACGGCGACCTCCACGCGCCCCATCTGCTGGACGTCGAGATCCTTCACGCGCTCCGCGGTCACCTACGCGCCGGCCGCCTGTCGATCGACCGCGCCGCCGATGTCCGGGCGAACTTCGCCGAGCTGATGATCTCGCGTTACGGGCACGAGCTGCTGATGGAGCGCATGTGGCAGTTGCGCGACAACCTCAGCGCATACGACGCCACCTTCGTCGCGCTCGCCGAGCTGCTCGAGGCTCCGCTGGTCACCTGCGACGCGCGGGTCGCGGCCGCGCCGGGAACCGCGGCCGAGGTGCAGCTCTACCGGACCGAAGGCTGAGCGCCGACCGGCGCGCCGGGCGCAGGGGCCTCTACCACCAGAAGGTGGAGTCGATCCCCTCGAGCTCTTCGATCGGCGTCGTGTAGACGCCGGAGGAGAGGTACTTCCAGCCGTCGTCGGGGATCAGGAAGACGACGTTGCCCTCGTCCATCTCAGCCGCGATCCGAACCGCGACCGAGGCGATCGCGCCCGAGGACACCCCGGCGAACACGCCCTCCTCGTGCAGGAGGCGCTGGGTCCAGACGACCGCGTCACGGTTCGCGACCATGATCTTGCGGTCGAGCACGGACAGGTCGAGGATCGGGGGGATGAACCCGTCGTCGAGCGAGCGCAACCCGAACACGTCCTCACCCTGCATCGGCTCCGCCGCGACGACCAGGGTCTCGGGGTCGTGCTCCTTGAGCCGGCGCCCCACGCCCATCAGCGTGCCGCCCGTGCCGAGCCCGGCGACGAACGCGGCGACCTCGTCGAGCTCCTCGAGGATCTCCGGCGCCGTTCCCTCGTAGTGCGCCTTCGGGTTGGCCTCGTTTCCGTACTGGTAGGGCATGTAATAGGAGGCGTCGCGCTCCGCCATGTCGAGCGCCTTCTCGACGGCGCCGTTCGAGCCCTTCGCCCCCTCGGAGAAGACGATCTCCGCCCCGTACATGCGCAGGAGCTGGATCCGCTCCTCGGTGACGTTGTCAGGGAGCACGACCTTGAGCGGATAGCCCTTGCGCCGGCAGACCATCGCGAGCGCGATCCCGGTGTTGCCCGAGGTCGGCTCAAGCAGCGTCTGCCCGGGCGAGATCAGGCCGTCCTCCTCGGCGTCCTCGACCATCGCCTTCGCGATCCGGTCCTTGACCGAGCCGGTCGGGTTGCGGCCCTCGAGCTTCGCGTAGATACGGACCCCCGGCTTCGGCGCCAGCCGCGGGAGCTCGACCAGCGGCGTGTACCCGATCGCCTCGACGAGGTTCGAGAAGCGTCCGCCGCAGGGGCGGTTGAGGAGGTTGTCCTCCACCATCGCTTCCGAAAGTGTAGTAATGCGGTGGCGGATGCCCAACCCGCCCGTGGAGGGATATGGTCCCGGCGAAGGAAAGGATCCGGTGCACGGGCCTTTCTTGGAGGCTGGATGAAGAGGAGAAGGGAGCAACTGGAATGAGCAGGACTAGGCTTTGGATGGTCCTCGGCTTCGTGGTGGTGCTGGCGGGGGCGCTGGTCGCCGCCGGGTGCGGCGGAGACGACGATGACGACGACCTGGCTGGAGGCGGGGAGGACCTCGGCCTGATCACCGACGGCACACTCTCGGTCGGGACTGACACCCCGTTCCCGCCATTCGAGATCGGGCAGCCGCCCAACATCTCTGGCTACGACATCGACGTGATGAACGGAATCGCAGAGCAGCTCGACCTGACCCCGGAGTACACGGACACGGGGTTCGGGACGATCTTCCGCGACACGGCGAACGGTCAGTTCGACGCCGCCGCCGCGGCCTCGACGATCACGCCCGGACGCGAGAGGACCGTCGACTTCACCGACCCGTATTACGAGGCGCAGCAGGCGCTGCTCGTCGAAGAGGGCTCCGACATCGCCTCGGTCGACGACCTCGGCGGAGCGATCGTAGGCTCCCAGGACGGGACCACCGGCGAGACGTACGCCAACGACGAGACCGACGCGAGCGAGGTCCGCGGTTTCCCCGAGGGCCCGAACGCGATCTCGGCCATGGTCACGGGTCAGGTCGACGCGGTGATCATCGACCAGCCGGTCGCCGCAGACGCGGTCGAGAAGCAGGGCGGTGTGGAGATCGCCGAGGAGATCACGACCAACGAGCTCTACGGCTTCCCCGTCGCGCCCGACAACGACGCGCTGCGGGAGGCGATGAACGAGGCCCTGGCGACCCTGAAGGACGACGGGACGATCGACGAGCTGTACGAGGAGTACTTCGCGACCGCGCCGCCCGCCACGGTCCTCGAGGGCACGAACGAGGATCTCACCGAGTAGCGGCTCGATCCAAACGCGTGTCGGCTTACGGAAAGGGGCGCCCTCGGGCGCCCCTTTCCACTGAAGAATCGGTACCAAGAGGCCTGACCCCGACATAACCCGAGGAGAGACATGGACTTCATATTCGACTTCTACTTCGACTTCGGGATCATGTTCGACAACTTCGACTCGATCCTCGACGGCTTCTGGCTCACCCTGAAGCTGTCGGTCGTGTCCGGGGTCTTGTCGCTGGTCTGGGGCCTCGTGCTCGCAGTCCTGCGGCAGCTTCCGGGCAGGGCACTGGCACCTGTACGCGGGATCGTGATCGCGTACATCGACGTATTCCGAGGCATTCCTCTACTGCTGGTGCTTTACCTGGTGTCCGGCTTCCTGTCCGCGGCTCAGGCGGAAGGACAGATCCCGGAGGCGATCGGACTCCCAACGTGGTTCGGCGAGAGCTCGCCATTCTGGTACGGCGTGATCTCGTTGACGATCACCTACGGCGCATACATGGCCGAGGTCTACCGCGCCGGGATCGAGGCGGTTCCGGGCGGACAGATGGAGGCCGCCCGCTCGCTCGGGATGAGCCACGGCCAGTCGATGCGATTCGTGATCGTCCCGCAGGCAGTCCGAACGGTAATCCCACCCCTGCTCAACGACTTCATCGCGCTGATGAAGGACACCTCGCTGGTCAGCGTGATCGGTGCGCTCGAGGTCGTTCAAGCCGGATTCGACATCCAGACGGCGGAGTTCAACGGCTCGGGGCTGGTGTTGGGGGCTTTGTTCTTCCTAGCGATCACGATCCCGCTGGCCCGGGTGGTCGACATCCTGATCTCCCGGCAGCAGCGCAGAACTGAGCGCGGAGGCGGTGGCGGCGCCGAGACCCAACCGACGCCCGCGCCGACTGGCATGGCGGGGGCCTAGGATGATGGCCATGGAGGAGCCAACACCGACGACCGCACAGGCCGCGGACGGGCGGGCGCCGGGGGCGATGCTGAGCCTGGAGGGCGTGCACAAGCGGTTCGGCAGTCTGCACGTGCTGCGCGGCGTGGACATGGACGTCGATCGCGGCCAGGTGGTGTGCGTGATCGGGCCGAGCGGGTCGGGCAAGTCGACGCTGCTGCGGTGTATCAACCTGCTCGAGCCTCCCGAGGAAGGCCGGATCCTGCTCGAGGGCCAGCAGATCACCGGCGACGAGGCGCGCGAGGGGGTGAACTTCGTGCGCCGCCGGGTGGGGATGGTGTTCCAGCAGTTCAACCTCTTCCCGCACAAGTCGGCGATCGAGAACGTGAGCATGGCCCAGCAGAAGGTGCTCGGCCGCTCGGGCGGGGAGGCCCGGTCGAAAGCCGAGTCGCTGCTCACCCGCGTCGGACTCGCGGACAAGGTCAACGAGTACCCCGACCGGCTTTCCGGTGGCCAGCAGCAGCGGGTCGCGATCGCGCGCGCGCTCGCGATGGACCCCCACGTGATGCTGTTCGACGAGGTGACGAGCGCGCTCGATCCCGAGCTGGTCAAGGAGGTGCTCGACGTGATGCGGGAGCTCGCCGAGGAGGGGATGACCATGATCGTCGTCACCCACGAGATGGGCTTTGCGCGCGACGTCTGCTCCCGGGTCCTCTTCATGGACGAGGGGGTTGTGGTGGAGCAGGGATCGCCTCGCGAGGTCCTCGAGCAGCCGAAGCACGAGCGCACCAGGCGCTTCCTCGGGCTGGTGCTCGAGCGCTAGGCGCCTTCCCGCCCCGTCGTCGAGGACGACGTCGAAGCGGCCCGATACCGCGATCAGCACCTGCTCGAGCCGACGGTGGGCGTGCCCTCCGCGCCGGGCATTCTCGGGCACTGCGTAGAGGTAGTAGACACGGCGGATCGCGAACGGCAACACTCTGCCCCGTCGATCACGGCGATGTTCCCGGCGGGATTTGGGATCACCGGGAGCTCGATCTCCCTGCAGCTCCGACACAGCGGTGCACGCTAACCGACCGTCGCCCCGCCGACGGTCGATCATCTAGCCTGCGGCTTGGATGAACGTCCTCGCGGTCGCCGTCGCGGCCGTCATCGGCGCGGTGGGTCTCGTCGCGGCGCCGAGCGCCCGCGCCGCCGACCCGTTCTTCGGCGTCGTCGCCCAGGCGGAGCCGGGC
>JBOGZL010000373.1:0-34737 GCA_050697195.1 Solirubrobacterales bacterium | reverse complement strand
CGTCCTCGTGGGGCGGGGTCAGCATCGCTCGACACACGATCTACGCGGCCGTCGGTACGTCTGGCAGCGGCGACGGTCGTGTCGTCGCTTTCCGTCCCGGCGGGACCAGCGACGTCGGCGAGGATCTGGGTGAAAGCGTCGGTGGTATCGGGGGCGGCGGCGGAGGCGGAGGCGGCGGCGGCGGCGGCTCGGCCGGCGGTGACCCGCCGATCGTCGCGGGCCCTGGCGCGGCGTCATCGGGCTATGTGACCTCGGTCGCCACGACCGGTGTCGGCGGCCCGCTCAGCTTCTCGAATCTGGACTTCGTCAAGCACGACGTCACCTCCGTCGAGAACACCGCCGAGGGCGAGCCGCTGTTCCGCACTCCGCTGATCGATCTCGGTGAGACGGTCCCCGTCGAGGGCCTAGACCGGGTCGAATCGGGCCGCAGCTACGAGTTCTTCTGCTCGCTGCACTCCGGGATGCGGGGTACGCTCGCGGTCCGCTAGAGCGCGGCACCGGCAGGCGCCGGCATCGCCGGCGCTATGGCGGCTGGCGCCAGCGCGAAGGAGGGATGGGCGATTCGCAGGTAGTGATCGAACGCCCAGCCCACGAACGGGTCGCGCTCCATCTGCCCCAGCGCCGCGGCCAGCAGCCGAGGCGGCACCCGGGGCACCAGCTTCTGCACCCGCAGCATCCATCTGAACTGCCACTCGTGGCGGGCGGAGAAGTCACGGTAGCGGCGCAGCGCGGTGGCGGGCTCTGCCCGACCCTCGGCAACCCGCCGCAACTCGCGCCCGCAGGCGATGCCGAAGTAAAAGGCGGTGCGGATGCCCTCCGCGGTGAGCGGCAGGCAGTGCCCGGCGGAGTCGCCGACGAAGAAGATTCCGTCCGCGGTCGCAGCCCGGAGCTTGTGCGGAATCCAGTTGCCCTGGTAGCGGACCGCCTCGCGCTCCAGGTCCCCGGCCAGGCGCACGGTCGGCTCCTTGACGTGGAAGCCGGGGTCGAAGGACCCGACCCCGACGCGAACCTCGTCGGCGGCGGGAAAGCTCCATGAGTAGCCCGCGGGCACGTAGGAGCGGTCGATCCAGATCTCGAGCTCGTCGCCGGCCCCGAACGGGTGCACCTCGAGCCCGCGCGAGAGCGGCGCGCTCGGGGGCTGATAACCGCTTCCCGACAGCACCCGCTTCCAGCCGAGCGCGTCGACGACCAGCGGCGCCGATACCTCGCCGCGATCGGTGTGCACGGTCGTCGCGCTGCGGCCGGTGACTGTGGCGGTTTCGAACTCGGCGTCGCACTGCTCGTAGAGCAGCCCGCAGAGCTCGCGATAGTCGAAGGTCGAGAACGTCCACGGGAGGCGGAAGCGCATCGTGGTGTGGGGGGTGTGGACCACGAGCGTGTCGAAGGCCTGGCGCATCGATGCGCCGACCCCCATCGCCTCGAGCCACTCCGTCGGCGCCGCGCAGGCGGAGGTCTGGCGCTCGCCGATCTCATAGCGGTCGACGATCAGGGTTCGGGCGCCGGATCCGGCGAGCTCGCGTGCGACCGCGAGGCCGGCGAAGCTGGCCCCGCAGACGAGCACTTCATAGCCGCCGGCCAGCGGCGTGCGCTCCGTGCCGCGCTTTGTCTGTCGCCGGGGCATCGATGGCGAGGGTACCGTCCCGCCACGGGCGCGGTGCGACCCGCGCAGAGCGCATGCGCAGGCGGAGGATGTCGGCCGATTGGTGCTTTTGCCATCATTGACCGCCGTGTCTTCGGTCGAGACAACCACCGACGCTGCCCCGGAAGCGCCGCCGAGCGCTCCGCCCGTCGCCACCAACGGCGGCTCGACCGATCTTTTGATCGAGGTCGACGGCAAGCTCGTCCCCAACTACGACGCGACGATCAAGCCCTTCGAGGAGGGCGACGTGGTCTCGGGCCAGGTCGTGCGCATCGACCGCGACGAGGTGCTGGTCGACATCGGCTACAAGTCCGAGGGGGTCATCCCGGCGAACGAGCTCTCGATCCGGCGCTCGGTCGATCCGGCCGAGGAGGTCTCGCTGGGCGAGCCCGTCGACGCTCTGGTGCTGACCAAGGAGGACCAGGAGGGCAGGCTGGTTCTCTCGAAGAAGCGAGCGCGCTTCGAGAAGGCCTGGCGCAAGATCGAGGCGGCCGCCGACTCCGGCGAGCCGGTCGACGGCACGGTGATCGAGGTCGTCAAGGGCGGGCTGATCCTCGACCTCGGCGTGCGCGGCTTTCTGCCCGCGTCGCTGGTCGACATCCGCCGCGTGCACAACCTCGACGAGTTCATGGGCAACCAGCTCGAGTGCAAGGTGATCGAGCTGAACAGGAGCCGCAACAACGTCGTCCTCTCGCGTCGCGCCGTGCTCGAGGAGGAGCGCAAGGAGGTGCGCCAGCAGATCCTCGGCCGCCTCCAGCCCGGCCAGATCGTCGAGGGCAAGATCTCGAACATCGTCGACTTCGGCGCGTTCGTGGACCTCGACGGAATCGACGGCCTGATCCACATCTCCGAGTTGTCCTGGAGTCACGTCAACCACCCCTCCGAGGTGCTCTCGATCGGCGACACGGTGCGGGTCAAGGTGCTCGACATCGACCGCGACCGGCAGCGCATCTCGCTCGGGTTGAAGCAGACCCAGGAGGACCCGTGGCAGCGCGTGCTGGACTCGTACTCGTCGGGCGACGTGCTCGAGGGCAAGGTCACGAAGGTCGTAGCGTTCGGCGCCTTCGTCGAGATCGTCCCCGGCGTAGAGGGGTTGGTCCACATCTCCGAGCTCGCCGAGCACCACGTCGAGAGCCCGAGCGAGGTCGTCTCGCCCGGGGACGAGGTGAGGGTGAAGATCCTCGAGATAGACGAGGAGCGCCGCCGGATCTCGCTCAGCATCAAGCGCGTCGACGGGCAGGGCCTTCCGCTTCGCGACGTCCAGGTGCCCGAGCCCGTGCCCGAGGCCGGCGCGGCCGCAGACCAGGTGCCCGAGCTCGGGCTCTCGGAGGAGGTGTTCTCCGAGCCGTCCCCGGGCGAGACCTCCGGCGAGAGCGAGGAGACCTCCGGGGGGAGTGAGGAGCCCTCCGCCGAGGGCGAGGAGCCTTCCGAGGAGGCTCCTCGGGCCGAGTAGGCCTTGCCGGCGGCCTTCGTCGGCCTGACGGGGGGGATCGGAGCGGGAAAGTCCGAGGCTCTCGCCGCCTTCGAGCGCGCGGGCGCCGCGACGCGGGCCACGGACGACGTCGTCCACGGGCTGCTGCGCGACGACGAGCTCCGCGCGCGGTTGGTGGCGCGGTGGGGCGATGGGGTCGCGCCGGGCGGGGAGATCGATCGCGGCCGGGTCGCCGAGATCGTCTTCGAGCGACCGGAGGAGCTCGCGTGGCTGGAGGCGGAGCTTCACCCGCGCGTCGCGGAGCGCGTCGCGGCTTGGCGCGCCGAGCTTTCTCCCGAGACCCGGCTCGCGGTGGTTGAGGTGCCGCTGCTGTTCGAGACAGGGATGGAGAAGACCTTCGACACCGTCGTGGGCGTGGTCGCCGACGAGGACGTGCGCGGGCGCCGGGCCGCCGAGCGCGGGCTCGGCGGCCTCGATGGGCGCGGCGGCCGCCAGCTCAGCCAGGCGGAGAAGGCAGCGCGCGCCGACCACGTGGTCTCCAACGCCGGCACGCTCGCCGACCTCGACGCTAAGATCGCCGCTCTCGTCGGCGAGCTGACGAGGAGCGGGCAAGGGACGTGAACGTGACGGCGCGGAGGGCGAGCGGAAGCCGGGCGGGGACACGCGTCCTCGCCCTGTTCGCGGCCGTCGTGGTCGGGCTCGGCGGTGGGTTCCTGATCACCCGGGTGGACCTCGGGGACACGATCCGCGAGGTCACGCTCCCGCTCCGCCACGACGACATCATCCGTCAGCAGGCGGCCGAGAAGGAGCTCGACCCCGCGCTGATCGCGGCGGTGATCTACGCCGAGTCGCGGTTCCGGGACCAGACCTCGCATGCCGGTGCCCGGGGGCTGATGCAGATCACGCCCGAGACCGCGAACCGGATCGAGGAGCTGAGCGGCGGGACCACCTTCATCACCGAGGACCTCGCCGACCCCGACATCAACATCAGATACGGCTCCTTCTACCTGGCTCATCTGCTCGAGGAGTACGAGGGCAACGAGGTCGCTGCGCTCGCCGCCTACAACGCGGGCGAGACCCGCGTCGAGGAGTGGGGCGGGGGGTCGATCGGGCTCGACGAGATCCGTTTCGACGAGACCAGCGGGTACGTCGAGGAGGTGCTCGACAAGCGCGACGAGTACCGGGATCACTACGCCGACGATCTCGGCCTGTGACGGACCGTGACGAGTAGGGCCCGACGCTGAGCCTCGTCGGCGCCTGGCTCCTCTTCCCGGCCCTGCTCCTCGGGGTCGCCACCGGGTGCGGCCTGCTGCTCGAGTCGGTCGCGGGCAGGCGGATGCCGGGCGCGCTGGTGCCCGTTGCCGGACTCGCGGTGATCGTGGTGGTCGGCCAGCTCGCGACCGCGACCGCCGCGACCGCCGAGCTCACCACCCCGCTGGTGGTGGCGATCGCGGTCGCGGGCGGCGCGATCGCGATCCGGCGCCGACGCGTGCGGGTCGAGCCGTGGGCGGCCGCGGCGGCGGTGGGCGTCTTCGCGACCTTCGGCGCGCCGGTCCTGCTCTCCGGCGAGGCCACCTTCACGGGGTACATCAAGCTCGACGACACCGCGACCTGGCTGGCGCTCACCGACGGGGTGCTGGAGCACGGGCGCAGCGCCGCCGCGCTGCCGCCGTCGTCCTACGAGGCGACGCTGGAGATCAACCTCGACAAGGGCTACCCGGTGGGGGCGTTCCTGCCGTTGGGAGTCGGCTCCGCCGTCGCGGGGCAGGACCCCGCATGGGTGGTGCAGCCGTACATGTCGCTGCTCGCGGCGATGCTCGCTCTCGGGCTCACGGTGGTCGCGGCGCCCTTCGTCGCTTCGGCGCGCGCGCGGGCGCTCGTCGCGTTCATCGCCGCCCAGCCGGCGCTCCTGTTCGGGTACTCGATGTGGGGGGGCATCAAGGAGCTCGCGCTCGCGGCCCTCCTCCCGCTCGTCGCGGCCCTCGCGGTGGAGATCGGCCGTGTCACAGGTGGCAGGCTGGCAACGGCGATTCGCGTGGCGGTCCCACTCGCGGTCGCCGCCGCAGCGGTGATCGCGGTGGTGAGCGTGGGGGGCGTCGTGTGGCTGGCGCCGCTGCTCGTTCCGGTCGGGGCGGTGGCCGCCCGGTGGGCCGGGCCCCGGGTCGCGATCCGGTGGGCGGGGGCGTTCGTCGTCGTCTGTGTGGCACTCGCCGCCCCGGCGCTCGCGATCGGGGGGGTCGTGCCGCCGTGGGCCCGCCCGCTGACGAGCGACGGCTCGCTCGGGAACCTGCTCGGCCCAGTCAGCGGTCTGCAGATCGCCGGCATCTGGCCGAGCGGCGACTTCAGGCTCGACCCGGAGCAGGACCTGGTGACCGGGGTTTTGATCGCGGTTGCGATCGGCGCCGCGATCGGCGGGGCGGCGCTCGCGATTCGGGCTCGGGCGTGGCCGCTGCTCACGTATGCGGGCGGGGCGCTCGCCGCCTGCGCAGTTGCGGTCGCGGTCGGCTCGCCGTGGGTGGACGCGAAGGCGCTCGCGATCGCCTCGCCGGCGGTGTTGCTGGCGGCCTGCGCCGGTGCCACCGCAGCGGCGGGGTTCCGCGAACCTCACCTCGTCGGTGACCGCCAAGTTCGCTCGCGAACTTGGCGTCTGATTCCGGCGGCGGGGATCGCGGCCTTTGCCGCGATCGCCGCCGGCGTCCTGTGGTCGAACGCGCTCGCGTACCGCGAGGTGACGCTCGCACCCCGAGGACAGCTCGCCGAGCTCGCGGAGATCGGGGGGCGGATCGATGGAGAGGGGCCGACCTTGATGACCGAGTACCAGCCGTACGGCGTGCGCCATTTCCTCCGCGACGCCTCGCCGGAGGGTGCCTCGGAGCTGCGCCGACGCCGGATCCCGCTTCGCGACGGCGGGACCGTGCGCACCGGGCGCTACGCGGACACCGATCGGCTCGACCCAGGCGCCGTGCTCGCCTACAGGACCCTCGTCCTGCGCCGCTCGCCTGTCCAGAGCCGGCCTCCGGCGCCGTACTCGCTGGCGTTCCGAGGGGAGCACTACGACGTGTGGCAGCGCGCCGCTGCGAGCCCCGGGGCGGTGGTGAGCCACGCGGGGCTGGGGAGTGGAACCGCGCCCGCGGCGGTGCCGCGCTGCGAGGCCGTCCGGCGTCTCGCGCGACGTGTCGGACCCGATGGCCGCCTCGCGGCCGTCGCGCGGCCCCCGATCGCGATCGCCCCGCTCGCTCGAGCCGACCGTCCGCCCGATTGGGACCCGGCGGGCGACGGTCCCAACCGCGTCCTGCCCCGCGGAAGCGGGACGATCGACGCCCGAGTGACCGTCCCGGCCGCCGACCGCTATTCGATCTGGGTCGGCGGCTCGGTGCGCGGGAGCCTCGACCTCACGGTGGACGGACTTCCGCTTGGCTCGGTGCGCCACGCGCTCAACAACACCGGCCAGTACATCCGGCTCGGTCAGGCGCGGCTCGAGCGCGGCGAGCACACGGTCTCGCTGACCCTCGCCGCGCCCGATCTCCACCCCGGAAGCGGGGGACAGCCGCTCGCGATCGGGCCGCTGGCGCTCAGCGGTGGCGAGGCCCGGGACGCGCGTGTCGCGCACGTTTCCCCGCGGCGAGCCCGGACGCTGTGCGGCCGCCGCTGGGACTGGATAGAGGCCCTTACCTGATTCCGGCCGCGTTCGGTGAAGGCCGCAGCTGCGGCTATCTTGGATGTGTGCCCGAGTTCAAGCTCAACCCCGCCTACACGCCCACCGCCGACCAGCCGACGGCGATCGCCGGCCTCGCCGAGGGGCTGGAGTCCGACGAGCGCTTCGTCTGCCTGCTCGGCGCGACCGGGACCGGGAAGACGTTCACGATGGCCGGGGCGATCGAGCGGGCGCAGCGTCCGGCGCTCGTGATCGCGCACAACAAGACCCTCGCCGCGCAGCTCTGCAACGAGTTTCGCGAGTTCTTCCCGGACAACAGGGTCGAGTACTTCGTCAGCTACTACGACTACTACCAGCCCGAGGCCTACGTCCCCGCGCAGGACCTCTATATCGAGAAGGACTCCTCGATCAACGACGAGATCGACCGCCTCCGCCACGCCGCGACGGCCGCGCTGCTCGCGCGGCGCGACGTGCTCATCGTCGCCTCGGTGTCGTGCATCTTCGGGATCGGGTCCCCGGAGCTGTACGCGCGCCAGATGCAGCTGTTCAAGGTCGGCGAGTGGATCGAGCGCGACGAGGTCTTCCGGAAGCTGGTCACCATGCAGTACGGCCGCAACGACACGAACCTCACCCGCGGGAAGTTCAGGGTCAAGGGGGAGGTGCTGGAGATCTTCCCCGCCTACGCGGAGACCGCGTACCGGATCGCGCTGTTCGGGGACGAGGTCGAGTCGATCCAGCACTTCAACCCGCTCACCGGCGAGGTGCTCGACGAGATCGACCACGTCGCTGTGTGGCCGGCGACGCACTACGTGACCGAGGAGGAGACGATCGAGCGGTCGGTGAGGGAGATCCGCCACGAGATGAACGAGCGCACGAAGTGGTTCGAGGAGCGCGGCAAGCAGCTCGAGGCGCACCGGCTGCGCCAGCGCACCGAGTACGACCTCGAGATGCTGAAGGAGCTCGGGTTCTGTCCCGGGGTCGAGAACTACTCGCGGATCTTCGACGGGCGTCCCGAGGGCAGCCCCCCGCACACGTTGATCGACTACTTCCCCGACGACTTCATCGTCTTCGTCGACGAGTCGCACCAGACGATCCCCCAGCTCGGCGGGATGTACGAGGGCGACCGCTCCCGAAAGCAGACGCTCGTCGATCACGGGTTCCGGCTTCCGTCGGCGGTCGACAACCGGCCGCTGAAATTCGAGGAGTTCCTCTCCCGGATCGGGCAGATGGTCACCGTGTCGGCCACCCCAGGGCCGTGGGAGCACGCGGAGTCGGCGCGGATCGTGGAGCAGATCGTGAGGCCGACGGGGATCGTCGATCCGGAGGTCGACGTTCGCGAGACCCACAACCAGATCGACGACGTGATGAACGAGACCCGGCGTCGCGCGGACGGGGGCGAGCGCGTGTTGGTGACCACGCTCACCAAGAAGATGGCCGAGGACCTGACCGCGTACCTGCTCGAGCACGGGTTCCGGGTCCGCTACCTGCACTCCGAGGTCGACACCCTGGAGCGGATCCAGATCGTCCGCGACCTGCGGCTCGGCGAGTACGACGTGCTCGTCGGGGTCAACCTGCTGCGCGAGGGCCTCGACCTACCCGAGGTGTCGCTGGTCGTGATCCTCGACGCGGACAAGGAGGGGTTCCTGCGCGGGGAGACGAGCCTGATCCAGACGATCGGGCGCGCGGCGCGCAACGTCAAGGGCACCGTGCTGATGTATGCGGACCGCGAGACCGATGCGATGCGCTCGGCGCTCCGCGAGACGGATCGCCGGCGCGAGATCCAGCTCGCCTACAACCGCGAGCACGGGATCACGCCGGAGACCGTCCAGAAGGGAATCTCGGACCTGACCGACTTCCTCGCGATGGAGTCGCGCGCCGCGCCGGCCCGGCGCAAGCGCGCGCAGCGCGACGGACACGAGATCCGCGGCCCCGACGACCTCGAGAGGATCATCGTCGAGCTCGAGGAGGAGATGCTCGCGGCGGCGGAGGAGCTTCGCTTCGAGGAGGCTGCCCGGATCCGCGACGAGCTCAAGGAGCTCCGCCGCGACCTCGAGGCGATGCGGGCGTAGCCTCGCAGCGCGGTCCGCGAGCCGCGAGGCTAGCGCCGACAGCGGGCAAGTAGGGAGGCGAGGTCGGTGCGGTAGGTCAGGCGTCGCGACCAGCTTCGCGCGGGTGACGACACCGCGCTGGCGCGCCGCGACCTCCGCGATCGCGCGCTCGCGCCGTGCCCCCACGCCGTCAACGCCGGAATCGACGTCCGCGGCGAAACGAGACCGGCGTTCACGGCGCATATCGCCGTCAACCCCGGAATGGTTCTCAGCGCCCCCTCGAAACCGGTGTTGACGGCATCGAGCGGGGTCCCGCTTCCCTACTTGCCCGCGTCCCGGCGCGCGATGCCAGCCTCGCCTTCCCTACTTGCCCGCGTCCCAGCGAGCGCTCCCGACCACACTTCCCCTGCTTGCCGCTGTTTCGCGCTGCGGGCGCGCTAAGTCTCGCTCTCGCGCCGCTGCGCCTCGATCTCGTCGGTCGGCCGGCCGCCGAATGCAAAGGCGAGCCGGCCAACGTTCCAATTGACGCATATCGCACGGGAAGGCTCCGGTCTATGGCCCGGAGGCCGTCGCCAGCGCCTGCGCCACCCGCCCCACAACCGCCTCGGGCTGTTCCACGATCTGGCGCCAGGTGATCCGGACGACACGGAAGCCCAGGACAACAAGCTCAGCGTCGCGGCGGCGGTCGCGCTCGAATGCGACACGCGAGGAGTGGAAGGCGAAGCCATCGACTTCGACGATCAGCCGCTGGTGGCGCCACAGGAAGTCGACTTCGTGCGCGCCGATGCGGACGTTGACCTCGGGAGCGGGAAGCTCGGCCGCCCTGATCAGGGCGAGGAAGCGCTCCTCGGCCTCGGAGCGGGTGAGGGCGGGACCGTCATCCGAATCGAGCAGCGCGCGCAGAGCGCGGACCCCGGGGCGGGGACCTGCCCGGGCAAGTAGGAAGGTGAGGTCGGTGCGGCGGGTCAGGCGCCTGGCTTCGGCCTCGGCGAGTGCGCGCTCGAGCTCCCTCGGTGCGACGACGGCCGCCAGGTCGAGGAGCGTTCGGGCCGCCGAGGTGATCGGGATCCCTCCGAGCATGCGGACGTCGCGGCGGGCGAGGGCGGCGACACAGTGGATCCGGATTCCACGCTTGCGACCCGGATCGCGCCCCACCACGGTGACCTCGAGCTCGTCCGCGGGACCCGCGAGCACTCGCCACACCCTTGCAGCGCTGCGGTGGCTGAGCACGGCTCGCGGGCCGCAGGCGAGCACGGCGGCGAGCTCGCGGGCGCCGTCGGCGACAACCGCGTGGCCGACGAGGTACACGCCGCGGTGGAGGGCGTGCAGGCGAGCCGACCTCAGTCGGTGGTCGATCGCGTGCGCGGTCAGTCCGGCGTCCAGTAGCTGAGCGCGGGTGACGACGCCGCGCTGGCGCGCCGCGAGCTCCGCGATCGCCCGCTCGCGCCATGCCCGCACGCCGTCAACGCCCGAATCGACGTCCGCGGCGGAACGAGACCGGCGTTCACGGCGCATATCGCCGTCAACCCCGGAATGGTTCTCTGCGCCCCCTCGAAACCGGTGTTGACGGCGTCGCTGGAGCCCACCTCCCTACTTGCCCGCGTTCCGGCGAGCGCCCCGAGCCCGCGCCCCCTACTTGTCGCTGTTTCGGGCTGCGGGTGCGCTAGGACTCCGACTCGCGCTCGCGCGCCTCGAGCGCCTCGGTCGGCCGGCCGCCGACCGCGATCCGGAACGTGTCGTACACGCGATCGACGCGGCGGTGCCGGAAGCGCTTCTCGGCGCGCTCCTGCTTGTGCGGGTTTCGCTCTCCGTAGTACCGCTTCGCCCACGCCGAGTCGGGCTTCCCGAGCCGGGCCGCGCCGTAGTACGCCAGCAGAGGAACGAACAGACCCGCGACGCCGTGCCCGATCCTGCGCTTCAGGAAGCAGATCCCAATTGTGGTGATGGTGATCAGCAGGCCCGCGAGGGAGACCAGGAAGAGCTCCCAGTCCGACCCGTCGATGTCGAACGGGATCACCCCGACGAAAACGATTCCCATGAACACCGCGGCGACCACCACGGCATCGACCGAGCGCCGTCCCTCGTCGGCCCAGTAGACGTCGTCGAGGTGGAGCCAGAGCGCGAACTCGTCGAAGGTCAGCCCGGCGCCGATCCCGAACGTGAGCGCCGTCAATTCCCACCACGGCGACACGTCGCCCATCCCGAACGCGATCGTCGGGGCGATCAGCATCAGCGCGATCCCGAACACGAGGTGGTGGATGTGGAGGCCTCCGGGGGTGACGCTGCCCGGCCACCACTGCACCTTCGGGCTTCGCATCAGGCGGGTGCTGGTGCGGATGGCGAGAAACGAGCCGAGAAAGCCCACGAAGACGAGGAACACTCCCTCGCGCCCCGCGTCGAGGATCTGCTCGCGCCACAACTCTCCAACGAACGCTAGAACCGTCATCGGGCCGCGATTATCGCCTACGCTTCGGCAATGGCAAGCGGAGACGCGGAGAAGCTGGCGACGCAGGCGGCCGACCGGGTCCGGGAGGCGGTCGAGGGCGCGGAGAAGCGGGCCGCGGACATCGTCGCGCGCGCCGAGGATGAGGCCGCAAGCATCCGTTCACGCGCCGAGGCGGAGGCGCGCGAGCGAATCGAGCGCGCCCAGGAGGCGGTCGACGGGCTCCTGCGCCAGACAGACGACCTGCGGGCGGCGGTGACCAGTCTCGGCAGTGAGGTTGGCCGCGGCGCGGGGGCGCGCTCCGAGACCCCGACCCCCGAGGTCGATCCCACGCCGGTCACAGTCCCCGAGCCCGAGCCGGCGCGCGAGCCCGAGCCGATGCCGCCTGCGACGCCCGAGCCGGAGCCTCCCCGCGAGCCGGAGCCCCAGCCCCCCGAGGTCCCGGAGCCGACGCCGCCCTCCGGAAGCCGTCCCTCGACTGAGGAGCTCAAGGAGCAGCTCAAGGCGGGCGCCGCGAAGTCCGACGAGGCGGGCGCGCGCCTCGTCGCGATGAAGATGGCGCTCGACGGCAAGCCGCGCGAGAGCGTCGAGCGCCACCTGGCCGACAACTACGAGCTGTCCTCGGCCGACAAGCTGCTCGACGACGTCTACTCGCGCGTCGCGACGTAGGACGCTTCAGTCGTTCGGTCGCTCGAACGTTCCCGGCCCGCCGCCCTCGCGCGCGCCAGCCGCGTACTCGCCCATGTCCTGCGTCCACAGCTCGAGGACGTTGCCGTCGGGATCGGTGAGATAGATCGCCCGGTCGGCGCCCAGCTGAACCGGCCCCTCGACCTCGGCGCCGTGCTCGCGCAGCCGCTCCAGCACGGCGTCGAGGGCATCCCGCGGCAGGTGCATCGCGAAGTGGACGTGGGCGCCGCCCCGGCCCCCGGCGAGCCCGGTCTGCGGGGTCCACAGCCCGAGTCGGGCGGAGTCCCCGACCAGGTACCAGTAGCGGTCCTCGCGTCCCTCCCCGTAGAGCGTCTCCTCGAGCCCGAGCAGGTCGCGGTAGAACGCACGCGTCCGGTCGAGGTCGGAGACCTCGAGCACGAGCTCGGAGATCCCGGTCACGGGCGTTGGCTCGGCCATGGACGGAGGGTATTGACCGCGGAGTGGTTGGACGCGCCGGCCAACAAGGGGGCGCAACTTCCGACGTCCGGGCCGCATAGTTTCGGCCCACACCGGGTATGCCCGATTTGCATCGTTTCTGAAGGGGAAGGGGAGTGCGTATGCGTTTTCATGCTGTCGTCGTGATCGCGGTCGCCGGCCTGCTCGCCGCCGCGGCCCCCGCCGCCGCCCAAGCTCCCTGCGACCCGACCCAGACTCCGCCCGAGTTCCGCGGCGAGGTCCCGGAGCTCGCGGACGTCGTCACCAACCCCGGTGGCGAGGGCGGCGAGGTGACGACCGACCAGGCGTACGAGTACATGGACGCCGTCGACAGCGCGAGCGACCGGGTGATCACCGGCGCGCTCGACCAGCGCTCGTGGCAGGGCCGCGAGCTTCGCTGGGCGATCGTCGGGAACGAGGACCGGCTTGGCGACCGTGCGCTCGACAAGATCAAGAAGGCCGCCCAGAAGCTGCGCGACCCCGACACCTCGGCAGGGCAGGCGCGCAAGATCGCCGACCGCTTCCCCGCGATCCTGTGGGTCGCCTCGAACGTGCACGGCGGAGAGGAGTCGGGCACCGAGGGCTCCCTGCGCGTGCTCTACGAGCTCGCCGACCGCGACGACTGCGCCGCGCGCCAGATCCTCGACAACTCGATCGTCGTCCTGCTCCCGATCCAGAACCCGGACGGCCGCGAGCTCAACACGCGCCAGAACTCCTATGGATTCGACATGAACCGCGACTGGTTCGCGCGCACCCAGCGGGAGACCGAGGGGAAGCTCGAGATGCTCCGCGAGTTCCCGGGCCCGCTCTACATCGACGCGCACGAGATGGGAGGCACGAGCTACTTCTTCCCGCCCAACTCCGATCCCATCTACCACGAGATCACCGACGAGTCGATCGACTGGATCAACAACGTCTACGGCGCCTCGATGGCCGACGAGTTCAACCGCCAGGGGATCGACTTCTTCAACCGCGACGTCTACGACCTCTTTTACATGGGCTACGGCGACACGGTTCCGTCGACCGGGTTCATCTCCGCGGGGATGACGTTCGAGAAGGGCGGCTCCAGCCCGATCTCGGAGCGCGGCTACGAGCAGTACCTCACCCAGTGGGTGTCGCTCTCACAGGCGTCGATCCGCAAGGACACGATCCTCAGGGAGTGGGCCGCCGCGTGGCGGGAGGCCTACGACCAGGGCCACGAGGGGGTGCTGGAGCCCAACGAGGTGATCAACCCGGGCAACGAGGTCGAGACCGAGGTCCCCGACCGTCGCGTGCGCCACTACTTCATCACCGAGCGCCGCGACTCGAAGCAGGACGAGGTCCAGGCGATGGTCCGCCGGCTCCAGCGGATGGACGTGGACGTCTACAAGCTGCGCAAGGGCCTCCACGTGCCCGACTTCACGCCCTACGGGCGGCGCACGCGCGACAGGTGGATGCCGCCGGGCACGTTCTACGTGCCGATGGCCCAGATGCAGAAGCACTGGGTGCAGGCGATGCTGAACGAGGACACCTACACGCCGTTCCCCTACTTCTACGACGTGACCGCGTGGAGCCAGCCGCTGCTGTTCAACGTGAACGGCGGCTACTCGGGCGAGCGCCTGCGGGCGAAGACGTCCCGGCTCGGCGAGCTCGACGATCCGGGTGGGCCCGCTCTTCCCTCGGACCCGCCGCGGGTCGCCCTCTTCCAGCTCTCCGAGAGCTCGACGTCGGCGCTCGAGTCCAGCGGCTGGCTGCGCTACGTGCTCGAGCAGGTATGGGACCTCCCCTACACCGACGTGACCGCGGCCGACATCGCCGGCGGCGCGCTGGCGGACTACGACGCGGTGGTGGTCCCGAACGGCCCCGCCGCGACCGGGTTCGCGGACCTGGGCGCCACCGGCCAGCAGGCCCTGCGCGACTGGGTCAACGGCGGTGGCCACCTGATCGGATGGCGCGGCGGCACCGAGCTCGCCGCCCAGCTCGGGATCTCGACGGCCGTGCTCGCCGATCCCACCTCCGACGTGCCCGGAAGCATGCTCCGGGTCAGGGTTGACGAGGACAGCTCGCTGCGCCGCGGCGTCGGCAGGCAGGCATACGCGTTCTACGAGTACGACAGCGTGATGCAGGGGTCGTCCCCCGAGCACGAGGTCGTCAAGTTCCCGCCTGCCGACTCCGGCGACTGGTTCGTCTCCGGGTTCGCGGACGGCGCCGAGGAGCTCGGTGGCACCGCGGCGGTCGTCGACGAGCCGGTGGGAGCCGGCCGAGCGACCGTGTTCTCGGTCGAGCCGAACTTCCGCGCGTTCACGGACGGGTTCCGGGAGGTCCTCCGGAACGCGCTCCTGCGGGGCGACGCGGGCGTCGCCCGGGCGTCGGAATCCGCCTCCGCCGCGCGCGACCGGGCCCGCCGTGCCGCCGGACAGCTCACCGGGAGCACGGCGACGATCCGGCTCTCGGTCCGACCGGCGAGCGCCGAGAGCGCGGAGTCGGTGCTGAGCCGGTACGGCGCGCGCTACCAGGTGCAGCGCAGCCGCGGCCGCGTCGCGTTCCTGATCGCGAACCCGCGCGAGCTGACGGCCGACGAGCACCCGTTCGCCGCCCGGCTACCCGGGGCGCTCGAGAGCGCCGGGGTGAGGACGATCGCGTACCGAACGCCGTAACGCGCGCCGCCGCCCGCCGCGGTGGCGGCTGAGGCCGCACGTACACTTGTTCTAGTGCCGGCCTCGAGCGAGATCGTTGTCTCCGGCGCCCGCGCGCACAATCTCAAGGGCGTCGATCTCGAGCTGCCCCGGGACGCGCTGATCGTGATCACGGGGCTCTCGGGCTCGGGGAAGTCGAGCCTCGCGTTCGACACGATCTACGCCGAGGGCCAGCGCCGCTACGTCGAGTCGCTGTCCTCGTACGCGCGCCAGTTCCTCGGCCAGATGGAGAAGCCCGACGTCGACTCGATCGAGGGGCTGTCGCCGGCGATCTCGATCGACCAGAAGACCACCTCCCGCAACCCCCGCTCGACCGTGGGGACGGTGACGGAGATCTACGACTACCTCCGGCTGCTGTGGGCGCGGATCGGCAGGCCGCACTGCCACAAGTGCGGGGCACCTATTGCCGGGCAGTCGGTGGAGCAGATCGTCGACAACGTGATGACGCTCCCGGAGGGGGCGCGGTTCATGGTCATGGCGCCGGTGGTGCGGGGGCGAAAGGGCGAGTACGGCAAGCTCCTCGAGGAGGTTCGCGCGCAGGGCTACGCACGGGCGCTGATCGACGGCGACCTGCGCCGGCTCGACGAGCCGATCGAGCTTGACAAGAAGTACAAGCACGACATCTCCGTGGTCGTCGATCGGTTGGTGATGAAGCCCGACCTGCGCAAGCGGCTCGCCGACTCGGTCGAGGCCGCAACCGGGCTCGCCGACGGCCTGGTCGAGGTCGAGCCGCTCGGCGGGGGCGACCGCCTCGTGTTCTCGGAGCAGTTCGCGTGCCTCGAGTGCGGCACCTCGATCCCCGAGCTCGAGCCGCGGATCTTCTCGTTCAACTCGCCGCACGGGGCGTGCGAGCGCTGCCACGGGCTCGGGTTCCAGCGCGTGATCGACCCCGAGCTGCTCGTGCCCGATCCCACGCTCTCGATCGCCGACGGCGCGCTGCAGCCGTTCACGCGCTCGGCCTCTCGCTACCACCGCCGGCTCTTCCAGGCGGTCGCGGATAGCAAGGGAATCGACCTCGACACGCCGTGGCAGGACCTGCCGCGCTCCGAGCGCGACGTGATCCTCGAGGGAACCGGCGACGTGCGCCACGACGTCCGCTATCGCAACCGGTACGGGCGCCAGCGCCGCTACACCGTCCGCTTCGGCGGGATCCTCGCCGAGCTCGAGCGCCGCTACCGCAACACCGACTCCGACAAGGCCCGGGAGAGGATCGAGGAGTGCATGTCGCTGCGCCCCTGCCCGGACTGCGGCGGCGCCCGCCTGCGCCCGGAGAGCCTCGCGGTCACGGTCGGCGAGCTTTCGATCTACGAGTACACGCGCTTCTCGGCCGCCGCCGCGCTCGAGTGGATCGAGGCTCTGGAGCTCACCGAGACCGAGCAGGCAATCGCGCGGCTGATCGTGCGCGAGATCGCGGAGCGGCTCCGGTTCCTGGACGCGGTCGGGATCGGCTACCTGTCGCTCGAGCGCGCCGCCTCGACCCTGTCCGGCGGCGAGGCGCAGCGGATCAGGCTCGCGACCCAGATCGGCTCGAGCCTCGTGGGCGTCCTGTACATCCTCGACGAGCCGTCGATCGGGCTCCACCAACGCGACAACCGCAAGCTGATCGCGACCCTGGAGCGGCTTCGCGACCTCGGCAACACCGTGATCGTCGTCGAGCACGACGAGGGCACGATCCGCTCCGCCGACCACGTCGTCGACCTCGGCCCGGGCGCCGGCGAACACGGGGGGGAGGTGGTGGCGGAGGGCAGCCCCGCGGCGATCACGCGCGCGGCGGGCTCGCTGACCGGGAAGTACCTGAGCGGCAAGCGCGAGATCCCGCTGCCGGACCGCCGGCGCGCGCAGCGCGGCGAGCTGGTGGTGAGGGCCGCGCGCCAGAACAACCTGAAGGGGATCGACGTCGCGATCCCGCTTCGGACCTTCTGCTGCGTGACCGGAGTATCGGGATCGGGGAAGTCCACGCTCGTCAACGAGATCCTCTATCCCGCGGTCGCGAACCGCCTCCACCGGGCCCGGCTGCGCCCCGGCGCGCACGACGGCCTCAGGGGGCTGAAGCAGATCGACAAGATCATCAACATCGACCAGTCGCCGATCGGCCGCACCCCGCGCTCGAACCCGGCCACCTACACCGGCATCTTCGATCACATCCGCAAGCTCTACTCCCAGACGCGGGAGGCGCGGGCGCGAGGATACGCGCCGGGGCGGTTCAGCTTCAACGTCAAGGGGGGGCGGTGCGAGGTGTGCCGCGGGGACGGGCAGATCAAGATCGAAATGCACTTCCTCCCCGACGTCTACGTGCCGTGCGAGCAGTGCCACGGGCGGCGCTACAACCGCGAGACGCTCGAGATTCGGTTCAAGGGCAAGACGATCGCCGACGTGCTCGAGATGTCGGTCGAGGAGGCGGTCGAGTTCTTCGCCCACATCCCGAAGATCGCGCGTCGCCTGCGCACCCTGCACGACGTGGGCCTCGACTACATCCGGCTGGGACAGCCGGCGACGACGCTGTCGGGCGGCGAGGCGCAGCGGATCAAGCTCGCGACCGAGCTCTCGAAGGTCGCCACCGGCGACACCCTGTACATCCTCGACGAGCCGACGACCGGGCTCCACTTTGCCGACGTGCAGCGGCTCCTGGACGTCCTGGGGCGGCTCGTCGACGCGGGGAACACCGTGGTCGTGATCGAGCACAACCTCGACGTGATCAAGTCGGCGGACCAGCTCATCGACCTCGGCCCCGAGGGTGGCGAGGCCGGGGGAGAGGTGCTCGCCACCGGCACCCCCGAGGAGGTCGCGGGGGTGGAGAAGTCGTACACCGGCCAGTTCCTTCGCCACCTGCTCGAGCCCGCGCCCGCGCCGCGACGGGCCCGCGGACGGGCCCGCGAGCCCGTCGCCGCCTAACTCGCCGGTGGGCGAGCAGGCTCAGACCGGGTGGCGGCTGTGGTGGGTGAAGCGGCGCTGGTACGAGCGCAACCGGCGCTTACGGACGCGGTGGCGGATCAACCGCCACATGGCCCGCGCCGGCGCCTTCATCCGCTACCCAATCGAGGGCGAGGTGCTGGAGGCGCTCGACGAGGGCCGGCTCGCCGTGGGCCGCGGAACGCTGCTCGAGCCGGGTTGCTGGCTCACGCTCTCTCCGCGGGCGACGATCGAGATCGGCGCTGGGTGCTTCCTGAACAAGAACACGATGCTCGCGGCGGTCGATCGGATCGAGATCGGGGACAACGTGATGTTCGCCAACAACTGCTTCGTCGGCGACGCCGACCACCGCTACGACGACCCCGACAAGCCCGTGACGTGGCAGGGGTTCAGCTCCCAGGGGCCGGTCAGGATCGGGTCGAACTGCTGGTTCGGCGTCAACTGCGTCGTCACCAGCGGCGTGCGGATCGGCGACCGGTGCGTGATCGGGGCCAACTCGGTGGTGATCGAGGACCTGCCGCCTGGGGTGATCGCCGCGGGCGCTCCGGCGAGGGTGATTCGCGAGATCGAGTTCCGGAAGCGGGACGCGAGCTAGGGCCGGCCGGCTAGGGCTCGATCCGCGTCAGGGTCCCGTCGCCGCCGTTCGCGACCCAGACCGCCTCCTCGCCGACGCTGGCGCTCGCCGGCTCGCCGACCGGGAGCGGCCCGCCAACCGGCCGCATGGTCTCGGGGTCGAGCCGCGTCACCGTTCGCCGGCTGGAGGTCACCCACACCGATCCCAGGCCCGCGGCGACGTCGAGCGCCCCGCGTACGGCGGACGGCGCGGTCGCGGCCTCGAGAGAGTCGGGGTCGATCCGGGTCACCTCGCCCGAGGCGGTCACGACCCACACCTCGCCCTCGCCGACCGCGACGCCGAAGGCCTCTTGGACCTCGACCGGCTCGCCGTCGAGCTCGCCGGACTCGGGGTCCACCCGAACCAGCTCCCTGTTGTCCTTCACGACCCACACGTATCCCTCGCCGGCGGCGATGCCGCTCCCGAAGCCCTCGACGCCGACGGTGTCCGTGACCTCTCCGGAGTCGACGCCCAGCACCTCGATCGACTTCTCCGCGAGCGCGTACACCGCTCCGTCCCCGGCCGCGATCGCGGCCGGAAAGCCGTCGAGGCGGATCAGGGGGCCCGCCGCCACGGGGTCGGCGAGCTCGCGGCGCTCCACGGCCTGCTGCTCCGGGAGGGAGTACCAGGCGGCGCCCCCCGACACGGTCACGTCGGTCGCCGGCCCGTCGAGGTCGAGCGAGGTCGGCCTCGCATCGGGCGCCTCCGAGTCGAGGACGGCGGCGCGGCGGGAGAACGAGTCGGCGACCCAAACCGCTCCGGAGGCCGCGGCGACCGCGGTGGGACGGCCACCGACCTCGATCTCGGTCAGCGCCGGCCTGGCGCCGCCGGTCGTGGTCTCCTCGTCCGGCGGTTGGCTCGTGGCCGGCGGCGCGGCGGTGCCCCCCACCGGTGTGGTCGCCTGCTCATCGTCGTCTCCGCCGGAGAACACGCCGGCCAGCGCGAGAGCCGCCACCACGGCGCCGAACGCGACCACGACGACGACGGCGACCCGGCGCCGCTCTATGAGATCACCCGGACGAGCACGGTTCGCTCGCGCGGCCGGTCGTCGAAGTCGATCAGGACGATCTGCTGCCACGTCCCGAGCGCGAGCCGTCCGCCCTCGACGGGAATCGCCTCCGAGGGGCCGATGATCGAGGCCCGCTGGTGGGCGTGGGAGTTGGTGTCGTGGTTGAGCCGGTTGTGCTCGTACTCGCCGCGCGGCGGGACCAGCCGGTCGAGCACGGCCTCGAGGTCGGCGACGTTTCCGGGCTCGTGCTCCATCGTCGTGATCGCGGCCGTCGAACCGCGCACGAACGCTGACGCGACTCCCTCGCCGATCCCGGCAGCCCCGATGACGCGCTGGACGCCGTCCGTGATGTCGATCATGTCCGCGTCGCCGCGGGTCGAGAGGCTCAGCTCGCCGGAATGGACGGGCACCGCGTCAACCTATAACCCGCGACGGCGGACGCGGGAGCGGAGCACGTCGCGGGAGTGACTCACGCACGAGCCGGGCCCGAAGGCCCGGCTCGGGTTCGCGGCGTGAGATTCGCCATCCCGGCGATGTCACGCCTGCTTGGGGAGGGATTGCGGCCCCGGGCCGGCTGGCCGGGACCATCGCCCATGTGAAGTGCCTCGCCCGAGCCGGCGGGGCGCCGGTGTCGAGCGACTTCCCCTCAGAAGATACCGCCCCCCGGCGAGGCGCCTGGACGTTCGTACGAGCCCCGGGGTCGCGGTCGCGGTCGGCTACCAGTCCCAGGCCGATGCGGCGAGGCTCTCCTGGTCGAGGTAGCGCCGGAAGCTCTCGAGCTCGCCGGAGTCGATCGCGTAGGTGTGCTCGTCGCCGGGGAAGCGGCGGGCCCGGACGTCGGCCGCGTACCGGGAGACGCCGTCGACCATCTCCCGCTTCACCTCCGCGAATCGCTTCACGAATCGCGGCGAGCGCCCGCCGTAGATCCCGAGCAGGTCGTGGAACACGAGCACCTGGCCGTCGGCGGGGCCGGCCCCGATCCCGATCACCGGCACCTCCAGCTTTTCGACGAGCGCCGCGGTGATCGCGGCGGGCACCGCTTCGAAGACGATCGCGAAGCAGCCCACGGCCTGAAGCGCGAGCGCCTCCTCCGCGATCTGGCTCGCGCGGTCCGCGGTCCGCCCCTGGGCCCTGTAGCCGCCGAACTGGGTCGCGGTCTGGGGGGTGAGCCCCACGTGCCCCATCACCGGGATCCCGGCCCGGATGATCGCCCGGGCGCGATCCACCGACACACCACCGCGCTCGAGCTTGACCGCGTCGCAACCCGCCTCCTTGACGTAGCGCTGCGCGCTCTCCACGGCGTGCTCGTTGGAGCGCTCGTAGGAGCCGAACGGCAGGTCGCCGATCATCATCGGCGTCCTCAGCGCCCGGCGAACCGCGCGCGCGAGCATCAGCATCTCCTCCATGCTGACCGGGACGGTGGAGTCGTAGCCGAGCACGGTCATCGCGCCGGTATCGCCGACGAGGACCAGATCGACTCCCGCGGCCTCGGCGACCTCGGCGGAGGGGTGATCGTAGGCGGTCACCATCACGATCGGCCGGCCGGCATCCTGCATCTCGGAGAGATGGGGCAAGGTCACAGTCGGGCGTTCCAATTCAGCCTCCAATCAGCGTGTTGTCGATCAGGCGCGCGCGGCCTACCCTCGCGGCGAGCGCGACGAGGACGGGGCGACCGTTGAGGCTTCGGGCGGGGGTGAGGTCCTCGGCGTCGCGCGCCTCGAGGTACTCCGGCTCGATCCCGGCGTCGCGAAGCTGCGACCGTGCGGCGGCGAGCACGGCGTCCACGGACCGCTCACCCGCCGCCGCCGTGCTCTCGGCGGCGCGAAGCGCGCGGCTCAGCGCGACCGCCCGCTCGCGCTCCTCCGCGCTCAGGTAGCGGTTTCGAGAGCTCATCGCGAGCCCGTCCGGGTCGCGCACGGTCGGCAGGACGTCGATGCGGACCCCGAAGTCGAGGTCGCGGACCATTCTCTTGAGCACGATCGCCTGCTGGGCGTCCTTCTGGCCGAAGTAGGCGACGTCGGGGCGGACGAGATTGAGCAGCTTCGCGACGACGGTGGTCACGCCACGGAAGTGCTCGGCGCCCCGGCTCTCGGGCGCCCCGCACAGCACCTCGCTCAGCCCCGAGACGACCACGGTCGTCGCGAACCCAACCGGATAGAGCTCCTCCGCCGCGGGCGCGAACAGCAGGTCCGCCCCCTCCGCCTCGGCGAGCGCCGTGTCGCGCGCCTCGTCGCGCGGGTAGGACGCGAGGTCCTCCCCGGCGCCGAACTGGGTCGGATTGACGAACAGCGTCACCACGACCACGTCACAGGCACGGCGCGCCGCCCGCAGCAGCGACAGGTGGCCATCGTGGAGCGCCCCCATCGTGGGAACGAGGCCGATCGAGCTCCCGGCGGCGCGCGCCGCGTCGAGCGCCTCGCGGAGCTCGAGCCTGGTCCGCACGGCCTTCATGCGGTCACCTCGGGCTCGGCCGGCCGACGAGAACGATCCTCCGGATCTCGTCCGCGCTCGGCAAGGGCGCGCGTTCGCTTCGCCAGGGCCTCGTACGCGTCGAGCAGCTCAGGCGCGACCTCGGCGATCGCCTCGAGGTGACGGTCCACGGTGTCCTCGTCGCCGCGAGCGATCGGTCCGGTGAGCGCGTCGTCGCCGCGCTCCGCCCAGTTCGCCGCCGTGCGAAGGACGAGTGGGGCGAGCAGCTCGCGAGCGTTCTCGGTCCCCGTTCGCTCCATCAGCTCGACCGCCATCCCCTCAAGCGCGATGAGGTAGTTGGAGGCGATCGAGGCGGCGGCATGGTAGGCGGGGCGGTGGCGCTCCGCGACCGGAAACGGCCGCATCCCGAGCACGGTCGCGAGCCCCTCCGCGACGCGCCGCGCCTCGGAGTCCGAGCCCGACACCGCACAGGCCGCGCCGGTGAGGGCGGCGCCGCCGTCGGGGACGGTCTGCAGAGGATGGATCGAGAACGTGCGCGCACCGCGCCTGCTCGCCGGGTGGAGGGCCGCGAGGTCGGTCGCGCCGCTCGTGTGGCCGACGAACCGCAGCGGCGGCACGGCCACCGCGATCGTCTCGCACGCATCGGCGATCGAGGCGTCGGGAACGCACAGGAGCGCGATCCCCGCCTCCTCGGCGGCCGCGAGAGCGTCTCGGCGACCCGACAGCGACACGGTCAGTCCCGCCTCGCTTGCCGCGCGGGCGATCGAGCGACCGACGCGACCCGCCCCGATCACCGCGAGCGGCGGAAGCGCCTCGCGACCCGAGGCTTCCTGGGTGTCAGTCGGTTTCCGTTCCAGTTCCCGCATTCGAGATACCAGACGGCGGTTAAAAGCGTTGCCGGTCCTTGGTCCGCGCCCAAGCGCAACGACGGGTCGCGGCCAATCCGAATTATACGGCGGCGGATGCGTGCGCCCAGCGGTCCGCGAAGCCGCTGTTTGCGCCCTTTGGTCCCTCGCCGGCGGTCCAGGACCGAAAGTACGATTGAGCGCGGGAGATCGATGACCGACAACGTCGAGGACCGCAGGCTCGAGGAAGGATCGCGCCGCGACAGGCTCGTCGAGCTGTACCGGGAGGCATCCGCGTGCACGCGCTGCCCGCTCTCGGAGACGAGGACCAGGGTCGTGTTCGGGTCCGGCGACTCGGACGCCGACCTGATGTTCATCGGCGAGGGCCCCGGGGCGGAGGAGGATCGTCAGGGGCTGCCGTTCGTCGGCCGCGCCGGAGCGGTGTTGGCCGAGCTGCTCGATGAGATCGGGCTCTCCCGCGAGGACGTGTGGATCAGCAACGTGGTCCGCTGCCGGCCGCCCGGAAACCGCGACCCGCAGCCGATCGAGGTCGAATCCTGCCAGCCCTACACATACGGCCAGATCGACCTGATCCAGCCGCGGGTGATCGGGACGCTCGGCAACTTCGCCACTCGCCTGCTGACCGGGAGCAGGGCGCCGATCAGCCGCGTGCGGGGCACCCCGCAGGTTCACTCGCTCGCCGGAAGGGCGGTGTTTCTGATGCCGCTGTTTCATCCCGCGGCGGCGCTGCGGACGCCGAGCCTGATGGAGTCGCTGCGAGAGGACTTCCGAAAGCTCCCCGAGCTTGTCGCGCAGGCGCTGCCCGAGGGCGCCGCCCGCGAGAACGCGACGGCCGCCGCGGTGGCGGGCGGGGCCCAGGGCGAGCCCACCGGCGACCAGCTCGACCTATTCGGGTAGAGCGGACCCGTGGCGCGGCCGAGACCGAGGAGGTCGGCCGCCTCCTGGCCGCCTCGCTGGCGCCGGGCGACGTCGTGCTGGTGGGCGGTGAGCTCGGCTCGGGGAAGACCACGCTGGTCAGGGGGGCATGCCGGGCGCTCGGGATCGAGGAGCCGATCCTCTCGCCGACGTTCACGATCGGGCGTCGCTACCGAGGGCGGGTCGCGGTGTCGCACCTCGACCTCTTTCGGCTGTCCACGCTCGCGGGCGAGGACCCCGGCCTGCTCGAGGACTACCTGGCGCCCGACGCGATCGCGTTCGTCGAGTGGCCGGCGGTCGGCGAGCCGGCGGTCGCGGACGCGCTGGACTCGCGCGGCGGGCGCCTGTGGCGAGTCGAGATCCGTCACGCGGGCGGCGACGAGCGCGAGATACTCGTGCGCTAGCGGCCGCGCCCGCTACTAGGGGGTGTTCTCCTCGAGTTGCTCCTGAGCCTCGTCGAGCTTCTTCTGGGCCTCGTCGACCTGCTCCTGGGCCTGGTCCGAGAGCTCGTCCGACTGTTCGGCGGCCTCCTCGGCCTGATCCTGGATCTGCTCGATCTGCTCACTCGCCTCGTCGGCGCCGTCGTCGCCGCCGCAACCCGACCACGCCGCACCTGCGAGCGCGATCGCCAGCGCCGCGACAAGGGCGACAATCCGGTGTCTGATCGCCTCCACCGCGCGACACCCTACCGTCCTCGGATTCGACACCGCAATCGCGGACGCCACCGTCGCGGTCACCCGCGGCGCCGAGACTGTGGTCGAGCGCTCGCTTCGTGCCGAGCCCGGCGTCCGCCCCCGACACGCCGCCGAGCTCCTCGGCGAGATCGAGGGCGCCGCCGAAGGGGTAGGGGGATGGGACCGGATCGACCTTCTCGCGGTCGGGCTCGGTCCGGGGTCGTTCACCGGCCTGCGCATAGGGGTCGCCACCGCGCGCGCGCTGGCGCAGGGGCTCGGCAAGCCGCTCGCGGGGGTCTCCTCCCTGGAGGCCCTCGATCGCGGGCTCTCCGAGCACCCGGCCGCGGCCGGTCGGTTCCGGCTCGCGCTGATCGACGCGAGGCGCTCGGAGCTGTTCGCGGCGCTGCACGACCCCGGCGGAGCGCGGACGTGGGGCCCGGACGTCATCGCACCCGCCGCGCTCGCGGAGCGAATCGCGGCGCTTCCCGCCACCCCGGTGGCAGCGGGGGACGGGGCGATACGATTTCGGCGAGATCTCACAGAAGCGGGCGCCGAGGTCCTCGCCGAGGACGAGACGGCTCACCGGCAGTTCGCCCGGCAGGTATGCCTCCTCGCGGCAGAGGCGGCGCCGTCGGCTCTCGACGAGGTCCGACCGTTGTACCTGAGACCACCGGATGCGGAGATTTGGCGTGAGCGAGATCGTGGGGGACAAGCACGAGGTTGACACCGGGGTGCGAATCCGCCGGCTGACCTACGGCGACCTTCCGTCCGTGCTCGCGGTGGAGCGCCGGTCCTTTCCCACGCCGTGGTCGCTGGCGATGTTCGTGCTCGAGCTCTCGAAGCCGTCCGGGATCTGCCTCGCGGCCACCACGGACGGCGGGTTGGTCGGCTACCTGATCTGCTCGCGGTACGCCGACGTGTGGCACCTGATGAATGTCGCCGTCGAGCCCGACCGCCGCCGCAGTGGGATCGCGACGATGCTGATGCGAAGCCTGTTCGACGAGGCGGGCCCTGACGCTCGCTACACGCTCGAGGTGCGGACCTCGAACGAAGAGGCGATCACGATGTATCGGCGGTTCGGGTTTCGCCCCGCCGGTCGCCGTCGTCGCTACTACCACGACAACGGCGAGGACGCCCTGATCATGTGGCTCGACGCTCCGGCCGCCGTGAGCGCCTGAGCGCGTTGATCCTTGCCCTGGAGACCTCGTGTGACGACACCTGCGCGGCGGTCGCCGATGGGTCCCGGGTGTTGTCGAACGTGATCTCCTCCCAGGCCTCCTTCCACGAGCGCTACGGGGGCGTGGTCCCCGAGGTCGCCTCGCGACACCACCTCGAGCTCGTCAACCAGGTGGTGGACGCGGCGCTGGCCGACGCGGGGGTCGAGCTCGAGGACGTGGACTCGATCGCGGTGACCCGCGGTCCAGGCCTGATCGGTGCGCTGCTGGTCGGGGTCAGCACCGCGAAGGCGCTCGCGGCCTCGCGCCGAAAGCCGCTCGCCGGGATCGATCATCTTCAAGGACACGTCGCCGCGAACTTCATCGAGCCGGACCCGCTCGAGCCGGCCTTTCTCTGCCTGATCGCGAGCGGCGGCCACACCCTGATCGCCGCGGTCCGCCGCCATGCCGGGTTCGAGCTGCTCGGCCAGACCCTCGACGACGCGGCGGGGGAGGCACTCGACAAGGCGGCCCGGCTGCTCGGCCTCGGCTACCCGGGCGGGCCGGCGATCCAGCGGCTCGCCCGCGACGGCGACCCGGACGCATACGAGCTCCCGATCGCGCTGCGCGAGGAGCCGGGCCTCGACTTCAGCTTCAGCGGACTCAAGACCTCGCTCGCCTACGCCGTCCGCGAGCTCGACGAGGGCGAGCTCGACGCCCGCCGGGCCGACCTCGCGGCGAGCTTCCAGGCCGCGGTCGTCGAGCAGCTCGTCGGGAGGCTGGAGCGGGCGCTCGACGCCGAGCGATGGGGGGCGGTCGCGCTCGGCGGGGGCGTGGCGGCGAACGAGCTTCTGCGGGGGCGGGTGGGGGAGGTGTGCCGCCGGCGCGGGCTGCGCCTGAAGCTTGTCGCGCCGGAGCTTTGCACCGACAACGCGGCGATGATCGCCGCCGCCGCGCGATTCGTCGATCCGGCCCCGTACCCCGAGTACCTCGCCTGGGATGCAAGCGCGTGACCCGGGTGACGCTCTACACGCGGCCCGGCTGCCACCTGTGCGACGAGGCCCGCGCACGCCTTGAAGAGCTGCGGGGAGGGGGGCGCGGCTTCGAGCTGGCCGAGGTGAACATCGAGGAGGACGAGCGCCTGCACGCGAGATATCTCGAGCGGATACCGGTGGTGGAGATCGGCGGGCGGATCGTGTCCGAGCTCGTTCTGGACGAGGGCGCGGTGCGCTCCGAGTTGGATACTGTCGCTGCATGATCCGGCGCGGGTGGCGAGCAACAGGGGAGTCGTGATGGGGACCACCTCGAGAACCGGTTCGCGCACGGCGCGTGGCGCGGCCAATCGCGGTGGGAGCCGCAACCCGACCGCGGAGGTGGCGATCACCGACGGCGAGCGGCTCTCGCTCGGGGTCGCCGCCCGCCTGTCCCGCTACCTCCAGGTCCTCACCCAGGCGCGCAAGATGGGCAAGGACACGATCTCCTCGCAGGAGCTCGAGGACTACACCCACATCAACTCGACCCAGATCCGGCGCGATCTGTCGAGCTTCGGGAAGTTCGGGAAGCGAGGCGTCGGCTACCGGGTTGACTCGCTCGTCAGCGAGATCAGGAAGATCCTCCGCACCTCGGGCCAGCACAACATCGCGCTCTTCGGCGCCGGCAAGCTCGGACACGCGATCGCGGGGTCCGACATCTTCGCCGACCACGGCTTCAGGGTCGCCGCCGTGTTCGACGTCAACCCGAAGCTCGTCGGCAAGGCCCTCGGCGACAACCTCACCGTTCAGGATTTCTCTCGCCTCGACGAGGTGGTGACCGAGGAGGAGATCGTCGTCGGAGTGCTCGCCGTTCCCGCGAAGTCCGCCCAGGAGGTCGCGGACCGCCTGGTCGACAACGGCGTCAAGATCATCTTCAACTACTCGGAGCAGCTCCTCGACGTCCCGCCGGAGGTGACGGTCCACACCTCGAGCCCGGCGGTCGACCTGCTCTACGCGCTCTACTTCTATTTGACCTGACCCCCGTGGCGGCGGCGCCCGACCCCAGCCTGGACCTCGGACGTGCGCGCGAGCTGTTCGAGGCATCGACCGACTTCACAATCGGCCTCGAGGAGGAGTTCGCGATCGTCGACCCCGAGAGCCTCGAGCTGGCGCAGCGCTTCGAGGAGCTGTTCGCCGCGTGTCAGGAGGACGACCTGCTTGCGGAGTCCGCGGCGGGCGAGCTGATCGCGTCCGAGATCGAGATTCGCTCGGGGCGCTCGGAGGACTTCGCCGAGGCGACCGAGCGCCAGCGCGAGCACCGCGCGCGCCTGTTCGCGCTCGCGGACGCGCGCGGGGTCGGGCTCGCGGCCACCGGGACCCACCCGTGGGCGGACTACCTCGACCAGAGAATCATCGACACGCCCCACTACCAGCGTCTCAAGCGGGACCTCGGGTACGTGGTCCAGCGCAACAACACCTGGAGCCTCCACCTCCACATGGGGATCCGCGGCGCCGACCGCGCGATCGCCGTCTGCGACTCGCTGCGCGGCCTTCTGCCATTGCTGCTCGCGGTGTCCGCGAACTCCCCGTTCCTCGATCGTCGAGACACCGGGCTCCACTCGGTGCGCACGGAGATCTTCACCCGCGTCTTTCCCCGCTGCGGGGTCCACGAGCCGTTCGGGGACTGGCGCACGTACGCGGATTTCGTAGAGCTGCTCGGTCGCACGAACACGATTGTCGAGTCGACCCAGCTGTGGTGGAGCGTTCGACCGCACCACGAGTTCGGCACCGTCGAGGTGCGGATCTGCGACGCCCAGACGCGCGGGGAGGAGTCGTTCGGGCTCGCGGCGCTGATCGCCGCCTGCATCGCCCAGACGGCGCTCGACCAAGACGACGGAAGGCTGCCGGAGCCGCAGTCCGAGCGCGAGATCGACGAGAACCTGTGGCGCGCGACCCGCTACGGGATGGACGGCAAGATGATCGACTTCACGAAGCGCGCCGAGATCGCGGCCGGCGCGGAGCTCGAGCGGGTGCTCGCGTGGACCGAGCCGGCGCGGGACTCGCTCGGCCTCGACGTGGGCCTCCCGGAGCTGAACGGCGCGCAGCGCGCGCGGCGCGCGTTCGCGGACGGCGAGACGATCGAGTCGATCTATCGCGGCGCGCTCGCGGAGACCCGGCGGACCTACGTTCCCGAGGGCGTTCTTGGCTAGATTGGTTCGGTGATGGGGGCAGAGGAACAAGGCCCGCAGGCCGGCGGACCACAGGGCCAGCCGAGCGAGGAGGAGCTGCGCCAGCGGCTCGAGGAGGAGCTCCGCAACCTGCGCGTGCAGGACGTCCTGCTCCAGAGCGTGGTCAGCCTGATCAACCTCACCTCGCGACGGATCGCGAAGGAGGACGAGCGCGACCTCGAGCAGGCGCGGGTCGGGATCGAGGCCGTGAGGGCGCTCGTCGACCTGCTCGACGCCGAGCCGGCGGGGCAGGTCCGCAACGCGCTCTCCGAGCTGCAGATGCACTACGCGAGCGCCGCGGGCGGTGGGGAGTCGCCGCCCGAGGCACCCGAGGAGGGCGGGGGCGGCGAGGCGGGCGATGCTCCGGAGCCACCGCCGCCACCGGGGAGCGGGGGCCCAGGCGGGCAGCCGCCGCCTAAGCTCTGGACGCCGCCCGGGTCGTAGGCCCGGAGTGAAGCGCTGCCTGACCCTGATCGCCGTCGCTGCCGCCTGGGCGCTGGTTCCGGTGAGCACCGCCGCCTCCGCGGACGGCCGGGATCTCGCCCGCGGTCCCTCGGGGGATGGCGGCAACCAGTCGCTCCGGGTCGTGCTGCTCGGCCTGCGGAGCGACGAGCGCGGCCTGACGCGCTTCGTCCGGCGCGTATCTCGGCCTGGCTCGAGGCGCTACGGCCGCTACCTGAACCCGCGCAAGCTCCGCCACCGCTACGGGGCGGCCCGCGGGGTGCGGCGCCGGGTGCTCAACTTCCTCAGGTCGCAGGACGGGGTGGAGCGCGTTCGGCTCGGCTCCACGGGCGCGGTCGCGCTCGCTGTCGTGGAGGCCGGCGCGGCGCAGACGCTGTTCTGCGCCACCGGCAGCAATCCCCCGGGCGAGGACGTGTGCGTGCCGCGGGCCCTGCGCAGGGTCGTCCGCCAGGTGTCGGTCGGGGAGACCTACCAGGCCGGGAACGCGTCGCGGGCGGCATCGGCGGGCACGGCGGCGGCAGAGCGCACCGGGACGCCCAGGGGGTGCAAGGCGGGGGTCGACTCGGGATCGTTCACGCCCAACCAGATCGACACCGCCTACGGGACCGACAAGCTCAATGCTCGCGGGCTGAAGGGCCAGGGGATGCAAGTGGCGATCCTCAGCTCGGCGTTCGTCGACGAGTCGGCGTTCGCGACCTGGGCCGGATGCTTCGGCCTCCCGACGCCCCGCTTCGAGCAGACGCCGATGCCCGGGGCCAGCATCGACACCAGCACCGACCCCGACGAGACCTACCTCGACGTCGAGGCCCTGGCGGCGGTCGCGCCGAAGCTGCACCGGATCACTGCGATCTTCGTCCCGCTCGACGACAGCTTCGTGAACTCGTTCCCGCTCTTCCTGTACGGGGCGCTCGATCGCGGCCGCCTCGGCCACTTCCCGGACGTGCTCTCGATCAGCGACGCCGTGTGCGAGTCGCTGTTCAGCCCCGACGAGCTGCGGATATCCGAGCGCCTGCTGCGCCGCGCGGCGGCGCTCGGGATCACCGCAATCTCGGCGTCGGGAGACCTCGGCTTCCTCGGCTGCAACTCGGGGTCCAGCGGGGCGAGCTTCCCCGCGAGCTCGCGCTACGTGACCGGCGTCGGAGGCACGGACCTCACGCTGACGACACAGAACCAGATCGCCGACCAGGTCGTGTGGTCAACGTTCGGCGCGGATCCGGACCAGGGTGGCGGTACCGGGGGAGGGCCGAGCTCCGTGTGGCGACGGCCGGGATTCCAGACAGCACGGGGGATCGACGGGAGTCTGCAACCGGGCGCGCGGAGCAGGCTGACACCGGACATCGCCTCGATGGGCTCGTTTACACCCGGGATCGTCACCTTCGGCGGCTTTGGCGGCTGGACGGGCGGAGGGGGAACGAGCGCGGCGACGCCGCTGGCGGCGGCGCTTATCGCGCTCGTCAACCAGCAGGAGGTGGCCGCCGGACGTTCGGAGCTCGGGGCGCTGAACCCGGCCCTGTACCAGCTCGCGCGCGGCCGCCACTACGACTCGATCTTCTGGGACGTGGTCAAGGGGACGAGCTCCCCGCACCCGAACACGCCGTTGGGGCGCTCGCCGGCGGGAGGCGCCGCGCAGCGCGGATTCGACCTCGCCACGGGACTCGGCAGCCTGCGCGGGCCGAGGTTCGCCGCCGCCGTCGCCGCGAGTCGTTGAGAAGCTCGCACAGCGGATACACTCGCGCCGTTCCGCGCCCGGTAACACGCCGGGCGATCCCATTTTGGCCACCTAGCAGAGGACAGCCTTGACCGATTTCCTGACCGATTGGGGCGTCGTGATCGCGCTCGCGTGCGCCGCCGCCGGCGTCGTCTACGGCGCGGTGATCACCCAGCGCCTGCTCGCCAAGCCACAGGGCAACGAGCAGATGAAGGAGATCTCGGCCGCCGTCCAGGAGGGCGCGAAGGCCTACCTCACGCGCCAGTACACGATCATTGCCGTGGTCGCGGTGATCCTCGCGATCCTGCTCGCGATCCTCCAGAACCTCACCACCGCGATCGGGTTCGTGATCGGCGGTGCGTTCTCCGGCGCGGCCGGCTTCATCGGGATGAACCTGTCGGTGCGCGCGAACGCGCGCGTCGCCGAGGCGGCGCGCGGTGGCGTCTCGCCCGCCCTGGACGTCGCGTTCAAGGGCGGCTCGGTCACCGGCCTGCTTGTCGTCGGGCTTGCCCTGCTCGGAGTCGCGGGCTACTTCGGGATCCTGCTGCTCGCCGACGAGACCGACAAGGAGGCGATCGACGCTCTCATCGGGCTCGGGTTCGGAGGCTCGCTGATCTCGGTCTTCGCGCGCCTCGGCGGTGGGATCTTCACGAAGGCGGCCGACGTCGGCGCCGACCTCGTCGGAAAGGTGGAGGCGGGGATCCCGGAGGACGACCCGCGAAACCCGGCGGTGATCGCGGACAACGTGGGCGACAACGTGGGCGACTGCGCGGGGATGGCGGCCGACCTGTTCGAGACCTACGCGGTGACCGCCGTCGCGGTGATGCTGCTCGGCGTGCTCACCTTCAGCACGGAGTTCGCGCGCGAGGTGGCGCTCTACCCGCTGATCATCGGCGCCGCGGCGATCGTCGCATCGATCATCGGCGCGCTCTCGGTGCGCTCGCGGACGGGGAACGTGGAGCGGGCGCTGTACCAGGGCCTGATCGTCTCCGCGGTGCTGTCGGCGGCGGCGTTCTACCCGATCACCGACTGGCTGATGGACGAGCCGCTCCGGCTCGGCTTCGAGACCGCCTCGACCGAGGTGACGAGCGTCACCGACCTGTGGCTGTGCGGCCTGATCGGGGTCGCGGTGACGGCCGGCCTGTTCATCATCACCGACTACTACACCTCGACCCGCTTCCGGCCCGTGAAGACGATCAGCCGGGCGTCGGTGACGGGCCACGCCACGAACATCATCCAGGGGCTGGCGCAGGGGTTCCAGTCCACCGCCGCGCCGGTGCTGCTGATCGCGCTCGCGATCCTGGGAGCGAACGAGCTCGCGGGGATCTACGGGATCGGCGTCGCGGTGATGGCGCAGCTCTCGCTCACCGGCCTGATCGTCGCGCTCGACGCCTTCGGCCCGATCACCGACAACGCTGGCGGGATCGCCGAGATGGCCGACCTGCCGGAGGACGTGCGCGACGTCACCGACCCGCTCGACGCGGTCGGGAACACGACAAAGGCTGTGACGAAGGGATACGCGATCGGCTCGGCGGCGCTCGCGGCGCTCGTTCTGTTCAACGCGTTCGAGATCGAGCTCGCCGAGGAGCCCGGGGGGGAGGACCTGGCGTTCAGCATCTCCGACCCGGCGGTCCTGATCGGGCTGCTGATCGGCGGGATGATGGTCTACCTGTTCGCGGCGCTCGCGATCGAGGCGGTGGGGCGGGCCGGGGGCCAGGTCGTCGAGGAGGTGCGGCGCCAGTTCCGCGAGCGGCCCGGGATAATGGAGGGGACCGAGAAGCCCGAGTACGGCCACACCGTGCGGATCGTGACCGCGGCGGCGCAGAAGGAGATGATCGCGCCCTCGCTGATCCCGATCGCGATCCCGCTGATCGTCGGCCTGATCAGCGCCAAGGCGCTCGGCGGCCTGCTGATCGGGGTGATCGTCGTCGGCCTGTTCGCGGCGATCTCGATGACCGCCGGCGGCGGCGCGTGGGACAACGCCAAGAAGCTGATCGAGGACGGCGCGTTCGGCGGCAAGGGGTCGGAGGCCCATGCCGCCTCGGTCACGGGCGACACGGTGGGCGACCCCTACAAAGACACGGCCGGGCCGGCGATCAACCCGATGATCAAGGTCGCCAACATCGTCGCCCTGCTGATCATCCCCATCGTCGCGCTGTAGCCACATCCGCGACGCCGGCCCGTCGGCCGCTGAGCCTATATTCGGTTCAGTGAGCGGGGTCGGATCGAACGATGGCTGAGCGGCATCCGCGAGAGGAATCGCTGCGCCGCGTGCACGGCGTCGGCGCGCTGTTCTCGGCCGCGTACGGGAACGTCGGGTCGTCGATCTACTACGCGCTCGGTGTCGTCGCGATCTTCGCGCTCGGGCTCACGCCCGTCACATTCGTGATCGCGGGGCTGATCTTCATGTGCACCGCCGCGACGTACATCGAGGCGACGGTGATGTACCCGGAGGCGGGCGGGTCGTCGAGCTTCGCGCGGCACGCGTTCAACGAGCTCGTGAGCTTCTTCGCCGCCTGGGGCCAGATGCTCAACTACATCATCACGGTCTCGATCTCGGCCTTCTTCGTGCCGCACTACCTGGCCGTGTTCTGGGATCCGCTCGGGCATGGCCCGGGGGACGTGATCGGCGGAATCGTCCTGATCGCGCTGCTCGCCGCGCTGAACGTGAAGGGGACCAAGGAGTCGGCAAGGTTCAACCTGGTCCTCGCGATCGCCGATCTCCTGACCCAGATCGTCCTGGTCGGAATCGGGATCGCGCTGGTCCTCAACCTCGACACGCTCGTAAACAACGTCGAATTCGGGGTCGCGCCGACCTGGGGAGACTTCGCCCTCGGGATCGCGGTCGGGATGATCGCCTACACAGGGATCGAGACGATCTCCAACATGGCCGAGGAGGCCAAGGACGCGCCGCGGACGATTCCCCAGGGGACGGGGCTGACCGTGCTCGCCGTGCTCGGGCTGTACGCGTTGCTTCCGATCATTGCCCTGTCCGCGATGCCCGTGACGCAGGACGCCGCGGGCAACTACACAACCGAGCTGGGGACGACCTTCGCCGACGATCCGGTCCTGGGCATCGTCGAGAACCTGGGGCTGAGCGCCGGGTTGACGGATGGGCTCCGGATCTACGTCGGGGTGCTCGCGGCCGTGATTCTGGTGATCGCAACCAACGCCGCGCTGATCGGCCTGTCCCGCCTCACCTACTCGATGGGACAGCACCGCCAGCTTCCGGAGGGACTGCGACAGGTCCACCCGCGATTCCGAACACCGTACATCGCGATCCTGGTGTTCTCGGGGGTGGCGGCGCTCACGCTTGTGCCGGGGGAGACCGAGCTTCTCGCGACGATGTACTCGTTCGGGGCGATGCTGTCGTTCACGGTTGCCCACGTCTCCGTGATTCGTCTTCGCCAGCGCTACCCGGATGCGGAGCGAGGGTGGAAGCCGCCGCTGAACGTGCGCGCCTTCGGGGTCGACCTGCCGTTGACCGCGATACTCGGTGGGCTGGGAACGTTCGCCGCGTGGATCGTCGTGATGGCGCTCAACACGCGTACGCTCGTGATCGGCGGGATCTGGATGGTGGTCGGGATCTCCATCTACCTCCTGTATCGCCGCAATCAGCGTCTTCCGCTGTCAAAGACGGTGAAGGTGCTGATGCCGGAGCCGCTGGGTGTCGAGGAGGTCGAATATCAAAGCGTGCTGGTGGCGTTCGAGGAGGATCCCTTCTCCGAGACGGTGACGGCGACCGCCGAACGGGTCGCCGCG
>JBOGZL010000372.1:0-2937 GCA_050697195.1 Solirubrobacterales bacterium | reverse complement strand
GCGATCGCCAGCTTGCCGAGGTCGCGGTAGCCGATCACCCGCCGGAACTGGCGCTCGGCCTCGAGCATGCCGGCCGCCGTCCAGCGAAGCCGCATGTCGCCGTCGGACCAGCGCTTCACGTTGCGCTGGATGCGGCGCACGATCTCGATCATCGACTCGCAGGGATTGGTCGACTGGAGCGTCTCGCGCAACCGCCCGGTGATCCCGAGCCGGGTGAGGGTGAGCGTCTCCTCCATCCCCTCGCGCAGCGACTTCGCCGCATCCGGATAGCTGCGATCGAGCTCGTCGGCGAGCAGCCGCAGGCCGCCGAGGCCGACCTCGTGCTCCTCGGCCGCCCAGGCCGACCTGAGCCTCGTGCGGACCGTGTCCCGATCGCGCTCGGGCAGGTGCTCGAGCACGTTTCGCTCCTTGTGGCGGATGCAGCGCTGCACCGGCGCGCGGGCGCCGAAGACGTCGGCGATCGCCTTGCGCAGCGCCTTCGCGCCGTCGATCACGAACAGGGTCCCCTGCTCGGGGTCGAGCCCGCGCTCGACGAGGTCGGAGAGCAGCGCCGTGGCCACGGTCGCGTTCTCGGTCGAGCCCTCCCAGAGCCCGAGTGGCACCTTCACCCCCTCGGTGGTGATCCCCAAGGCGACGACGTGGGTGCGCCCGCCGAGCTCCAGGCCGTCGATCATCATCACCGCGAGGCGGACATCATCCAGGCGCCTCGACATCAGCTCGCCCAGCGCCGTGCGGGTGCGCTCGACGAAGGCGCGCGAGACGGCCGACTTCGAGGTCGACGACGACGATGCCTCGACGTCTGAGCCGACCGGCTCCCCCACCGAGGCATAACGGCGGGTGGAGACCGAGGAGAGCATCCGGTCCATCACCGCCCTGGTGAGCGGGTCGCGGTCGGCGAAGTGCTCGTAGGCGCGGCAGGGCAGCTCGCGCTCTGCATCCGCCGATCGCATCCGCGGGCGGGCGACCTGAACGCGACGGCCGCCGAGCGTCGCCTGCCCGTCCTCGTGGCCGTGGCGGACCGCGCTTCGGTCGGGGTCGTGCTTGCCTCTCGGGCCGACCACCTCATCGACCTCCTCCTCCATCAGCTCGTGGACGACGCCGAGCCCGACGCCGACCGAGAGCGCAAGCAGGCCCTCCTGCGCCTGCCCGACGAGCTCGCCGAGCACCTCCTGGATGCGCGGCGGAAGCGGCCGCTCAGCAGCCTCCTCAGCCGTTGCGACCTTCGATGCGGGTACGGTTCCCATTGGCGGTTCCTCCTTCTTCGAGTGGATTTCGAACACCCCGAACGCTCCCGGTCGGAGCGGACGAGGAGGGAGGACCGCCGTTCAAAGTTCTACGGGGAGTGGGACAACCTCCGTGACAGCAGAAGCGCGTTGAACCGTCGGGGCTAGGAAACCGCGATTACCGCTTCCGGTGCTTTCGCTTTCGCCGTGGCCGTGCATCCGACCGTGCACCGAGCTCGCGACTTTCGGGGAACTCAGGTCACCTTGTGACGCCTGAGCGCCGCCCGCGGACCCCGGGGAACCCTACCTGCCCTCGATCATAATCCGCGTGTCGCAGGTTCGAATCCTGCCTCCGGCATCGCATAGCAGAGCGGTTCGTGGCGCCTCCGGGCACCGCTTCGACATCGAGGTGAGAACGAGGTGAGAACCGGCCGCGGCACCCGCGCTAGGTTGCGGGGATGGAGTTCCGGGTCGAGTGGTCGGAAGGCGGCGGGATCGAGGGTCCGTGGCAGGAGCTCGACACCGCCAACACCCAGTCTGACGACGAGGCGGAGGCGGGGCTACACGCGGTCGGGCAGACCGGGACCCTCGCCGGGCTCTACCGGGTGCGGCCGCACGAGCTGCCAGACGAGCGGCCCGCCTACTACTTCATGGACGCGGGCGGCCGCATCGAGCGCCGGCACTTCCCCGGCCTATGCTGATCGGCGGCCGCCCTCCCCCCTGGGGTCAGGTAGATCGGCGATCACCCGCCGCGAACGGCGGCGGCGCTCCCGGGCGTCCACGAACGTCCGCAGCCGACGTAGCCACCCCCGGCTGCCGCGGCTTGAAGTCCCCGTGGCCCCGGTTCATCGGGCGAACCTCCCGACTGACGACCGCCCGAGGATGCACCTGTGCCCGGAGCGCGATCAGCTCGGCGTCCGCGTGAGCCTGCACGCGGGCCTGCTCGATGAGGTCGGAGCTCTCCACGCCCGCAAGCCTAGAGTCAGAACCACTCCCCCGCTTCACGCTTCCCGTCTACGCGCACCTGATCCCGGGCGACGAGCCTGGGGGGCTCGACCTAAACGCGCTGGCACCTACCGTTGACCGTCCACAGGTCGCCGCCCTCCGGGCCGTTCCTGCCGCCGATGTGCAGCGCCATGTCGAGCGCCTCCACGCGCCGCACTATCTCCGGGTCCTCGATCACTGTCGCTCGCTGCCACGCACGGATCAGGCGGTTGTGGGCTAGGTGGAGCTGCTCTCCGGCCTCGCGCCCGCCGCCGGTCGGCAAGACTCCGAGCGCCTCGTGGACTCGCTCGTCGAGGAGCGCCGCGGCGTCAGCCTGGCGGCGGCGCGACTCCCGGAGCTCCTGGTACTCGCGCTCCTGTGCCGCGGCCTCCAGGGCCGATTTGCGGTTGAGCTGCCAGCCCACCACTACGCCGATAAGCGGGGCGACGATCGCTAGCGCATCGAGTGCGTCCACGGTGAGAACAGGGTGAGAACGGATCCGGACGGACCCGACCCGAACCGGTGGACGCGCTGGTCCCGATCCCGCCTGAGGGCGGCCTCGTGCGGACCCGCCGGGCGCCGCCGGACCCGGCCGCGCGATCATGATCCGCTTCACTCCCGCCGGCTCTTTCGCACTAGCGCGGTCACCCGAGAGCGCGTCGAGGTTGGAAATGGGACCATATTGAGACCACGGCCCGGGGTCGCTCAGCTTGACAGCAAAGCAAAACCC
>JBOGZL010000371.1:0-4452 GCA_050697195.1 Solirubrobacterales bacterium | reverse complement strand
CCGGCTTCAACGCCGACCACGACCACACGGTCAGCGACGAGATCCGCTTCGTCCAGCTCACCCCTCCCGGGTCGGCGTGCTCGATCGCCCTCGGGAAGGGGATCGTCGAGGCGGAGCCCGGCTCCGTGAAGGGGATGCAGATCGTCGTCTCGGACGTCGAGGCCGCCCGCGCGGGGTGGAGGCGAGCGAGGTCCAGAAGTTCCCCTGGGGCTCGTTCGTCTTCTTCAGCGACCCCGACGGCAACGGCTGGGCGCTGTAGCAGCTAGAGCCCCGGGGGTAACCCCGGACGACCGAGGCGGCGTACCGCGCTCGCGGCGCGGTCGAACCGAGGCGCTACATTGGTCCCGCGCGGTGAGCGTAGCTCAGTTGGTAGAGCTCCTGGTTGTGGTCCAGGTGGTCGCCGGTTCGAGTCCGGTCGCTCACCCCTCAAAGTTCCCTGCATAGCGCCATCTTCGCGGCGCCCACACGCTCAGATTGGGACCACGAATGGGACCACGGAATGCGCGCTCGACCATCTCGGTCTCGTGATCAGAGGGGCGCGTAGTCGGCGTAGAGGAGCGTGGTCGACGTAGCGGTGGCCCGCCGATGGTCGATGGTTCTATCCTCGTTTCGACGGCGAAGCGGCGCGACCGAAGCACGCCGCGAGCAGGAGCGGAGGAGGATCTGCACGGCTGGTCTGCTGGATAAGAAGGTCGGGCTGGTTACTGGAGCCGCGGGCGGGATCGGGCGAGCTACGGCGATTGCCTGCGCCCGCGAGGGCGCGGCGGTCGTGGTTTCCGACCTCGCACAAGCCCAGGGCGGCGGCGAGGAGACGGTGCGCTCGATCGAGGAGCAGGGCGGACGCGCCCGCTTCGCCGCCTGCGACGTCACCAAGGCCGACGACCAGGGAGGCGCTTGTTGCCGAAGCCGTGGAATCGTTCGGGCGGCTCGATTTCGCTCACAACAACGCCGGGATCGAGGCACAGGGGCTGCTGACGGAGACGGAGGAGGCGGAGTTCGACCGCGTGATCGCCGTCAACGTGAAGGGCGTCTGGCTGGGAATGAAGTCCCAACTCCGCCATACGCTGCGCCAGGGCAGCGGGGCGATCGTCAACACTTCGTCGCTCGCCGGCCTTGTGGGGTCACCCGGCCTCGGCCCCTACGCCGCCAGCAAGCACGGAGTGGTCGGCCTGACCAAGACGGCGGCGGTGGAGTGCGCCGAGCAGGAGATCCGCGTCAACGCAGTGTGCCCGGCTGCGATCCGGACTCCGATGATGGACGGGCTCGAACCCGAGCGGCAACAGGAGCTGATGGCGCCGCAGGCGATCAAGCGGTTCGGCGAGACCAGCGAGGTCGCCGAGGCGCGCCGGCGGCGCGTCGCGGACGTTCACACGGACAGGCTGGCCAGGGACCTGGGGCGCGCCTGAGCCCTCCCAGGACCGGCCGCTCTCACCCCTCGTCGCCATAGCCTTCCGCATCGATGGAAGCCTCTCCTGGTCGCCCTGATATTGATCGTCGTGATCGACGCCGTGATCGTGTTCGTGACCGCGCCGCTGCGCCCGGGTGAACCGGACGCCGGAGAGGGGGGAGGAGCGGATCCCCGCATCGCTGAGCTCGAGGCGCGCACGAGGCCAAGTACCGCGAGACCTTTGCCCATCCGGTGACCAGTCGGGGAGCTGCGACTCGCGGTGGGGGATGGAGGTCAGCTTCTGGATGTCGCCCCCGTTGCGCTTGGCGGTGAAGATTTCCCCGCTCTTCGTCCTCAGGGCGAAGCCATTGGAAGCGATCCGTCTGTTGTTGCCGCGGAAGGTCGCAGACGATGGCGCCGCCACGACCGTGATGATCACGACCGCAAGGATGAGGAGCCGCAGTCCCCGATTCGACTCGCGCTGGGGCGCCTTGGAGCGTCCCCTCGAGCACGGTATGGACCACCTTGTCGATATCGCTCATGCCGCCCATGGTGCCTCCTCCGGAAGAAGATAGGACCCCGCGGCCCAATACCCGCCAAGGGCGTCTCTGGCCAAAGATGGTCTTCCTCCCCATTGCCCGGGTTGCCGCCGCACAGCAATCTCGGGGGTATCCGCATTCCATGTTGAAAGGAGCCCGTCATGCTCTCCGGGTACGTCATGCTACGCGCACGAATGGCCCCGCCCGCACAGCGCGTGCTTGTCGTGACGAACGAGGACTTGGCCGACGCTAATGAGGTCCCTGAGGCGATTCGTCCGCTCATCGATGAGGCAGAGGAGATCTACGTCATCGCCCCGACGTTGACGACTTGGCTGCAATGGGTGGCCACCGACGTCGACGGCGCGCGGGTGGCGGCCGACCAGCGTCTGCGCACGGTCTTTGATCACATGCGCGCGGGCGGCCTGAAGCCGCGCGGGACCGTGGGAGCTGAGAACCAAGTCGCCGCGATCGCCGATGCTCTCGCCGACTTTGACGCTGATTTGATCGTGCTCAGGCTCCACGCTCCCGGCAGCGAGCACGAGAACTGGCGCGAGCATCGAACTGCCGAGCAGGTGCGCTCGCACTTCGGCGTGCCGACGATGGTGTTCTTCTTCGACAGCGAAGGGCACGTCGTGGGGCGCGAGGAGGCCTAAGAGACGTGGTCGAGATCTCCCGCAAGACCAATGAAGCATTGCCAGGGCAGGCGCCACTGATCGCCCTCATCGGCCTGGGTGTCGCCGTACAATTCGGCCTTTGGGAGTGGCCCGACGGGGAGCTGCTGGCTATGGAGCGGCAGTGGACGTCCGCCTGAAGCGCGCCTACGAGCCTGCCACGTCATCGGACGGCTATCGGATCCTGATCGACCGCCTCTGGCCGCGCGGGGTATCGCGCAAGCGTGCCAAGTTCGATGAGTGGGAGGGGGAGCTTGCGCCGAGCACGGAGCTCAGGCAATGGTTCGGCCACGAGCCGAGCCGCTTTAAAGAGTTCCGCCGACGCTACATCGAGGAGCTTCGCCACCAGCGTCCGCGGATCACGGAGCTCCGGCGCCGGGCGCGGGAGGGCACCCTCACCCTCGTTTACTCTGCCCGCGACGCCGAGCACAACGACGCCGTCGTTCTCGCGGAGGTCTTGCGGCGCGGGCTGTCCAAGCCTGGAAAGCGGCGGTGACGGGACGCTCCGGGAGGCGGGCAAGAAGATTGAGCTGATCAAGCGCTGACGCAGCGGCTTCGCGTGACCCACTGAGCGAGGCCGCGTTTCCACGCAGATGGCCTTCCTAGTGCGCCTGAGAGGAGTCGAACCTCGCACGGGCCTAACGGTCCACAAGGCCCTCAACCTTGTAGAGCGGGGTGCTCCTAGGCCCTACTTGGCTTTCTAGAGCCATCTGAGGTCGGCTCAGTTCGCTCAGTTTCGCTCGAATTGGGACCACGGATGGGACCACGGAAGCGCTCTCGCTCTTGAACGCCACTATCCGGACAGCGCCACGAACTCGCCGACGATCGCCCCGTAGATCAGGTGCACGGCGATCATCACCAGGGGCGTGCCGGTGCCGTAGTTGAGGAGCAAGAAGCCGGGCGGCTCGAGGAGCGGGGTGGCATCGGCGGCGCTGAAGGTCGTCGCCATGCGAGGGTGGAGGAGCGGCAGGAGGATGTTTACCAGCGCCGTCCCCGCGAACACGGCGTGCGCGAGACCGAAGACGATCCCGAGCCACCAGCTCGCCTCGCCGATGGCGCGGAAGACCGCGTAGTAGAGGCACGCGAACGCCACGCCGGCCACGAAGTGCAGGCCGTAGCCGAGCGCCCGGGCTCGGGTTCGATCGGCGGTGAAGGCGGTGCCGAGCAGGAAGGGGAGGTCGATCCTGGTCAGCCTCAGCTCCGTGCCAAGTCGCATCCCGGTTGTCAGGACCAAGGTCCCCACGAACCCGCCGGCGAGCGCGCCCCAGAGTGTCATCCGCCGCGCTCCGCCACGGTGACGGCGGCGTTCACGAGCGCCAGGTGGACGAGTCCTTGGGGAAAGTTGCCGAGGAACTCGCCGCTGTCTGGATCGATCTCTTCCGCGTAGAGACCGATGTCGTTGGCCAGCGGCACGAGCTCCTCCATCGTCGCGACCGCCTCCTCGACGCGACCGAGCTTGGCCAGGGCATCGACGAGCCAAAACGAACAGGCGAGGAAGCCCCCCTCGGCGCCGTGTAGCCCGTCCTCGCCGCGGTACCGGTGGAGCAGCGGTCCCTCGGCGAGCTCCGCCCGCACGCGGTCGACCGTCGCCGCGAGGCGCTCCCTCTCCGCATCCCCGCCATAGGCGAGCATCGCGGGGAGCAACATGCTCGCGTCGACCTCGTCCGACCCGGGAAAGCGCAGGTAGCTGCGGCGCAGGGGTGACCAACAGCGCTCATCGACGAAACGCGCGATCCCCTCGGCCTCGCGCCGCCAGCGGCTCGCGTAGCGATCGGGGATCTGTCCCCTCTCGGCGAGCCGCAGCGCTCGGTCGAGCGCGATCCAGCACATCATCTTCGACTGGGTGAAGTGGCGC
>JBOGZL010000370.1:0-36483 GCA_050697195.1 Solirubrobacterales bacterium | reverse complement strand
CTCCTGCAATGCGCGACAAGGAGCAGAGGGACGGCACCAGCGTGGCGGCATGACACCATGACACAACGAAGAAGAACCTGACAGTCCGTCTCGACGAGGAGCTCGCCGCCGATACCGAGGCGCTTGCCCGGGCGGAGGGCAAGAGCCTCAACGAGACCGAGAAGCAGGCACTCAGGGACTCGCTCGAGAAGCAGCGTAAGGATCCCGAGTTCAAGGCACGCGTGCGCCGCATCATCGAGGAGGATCGCGAGCTGCTCGAGCGGCTCGGCGGGTGAGCGTCCGCTACCTCGACCTCCCCGACTAACTCGCGATCGCCGCCGAGGTCACCGACCAGGGGGAGATGACGACGTGGCTGCGGAAGTACCTGACCCAACCTGAGAGCGGTTGAGCTCGCGACTCCGCGGTCGAGCGCTCAGTCGCGGCTCGGACCGTACGAGTAAGTGAAGCGGGGACGGATCACTTGGATGGGCCGGAACCTTCCGTCCCAAGGCGCGAATATCTGGGTCGCGCCCCTAGCGTACGGTGACTTAACGGCAAGCAGGGGACCGAGCTCGCCGAGGTGATCGTGGAGAAGATCAAGGCGGCCGTGAACGCGATCACGTTCAAGTGAGCCGAGCTTCCGCCCGCCCCGACCCTGTCCGCGAGCGGGCTGGGGGAGAGCGGGCGGTTCCACGGCTCGCCTCAACGCGACGGAGCGGCACCCCCGATCCGGGGGGGCCGCTCCGTGCGATGAGCCGCGAGCCGGCCGGCTCGTCGCTCAGCTCGAGACGGCGGGGGCGCGAGACTTTCGGACGGTGCCCCTGCGCCGCGTCAACGCGACCATTCCCGCGAGCCCGATCAGCACCAGGCCCAGCACTCCACCGCCCACGATCGCCACGGCGTCCCAGTCGACGCCGGTTGACTCTTCGACCGGCGTGGGTGACGCGTTCGTGGATTGGCCCAGCTCGGTCGCGGTGCGCTCGCTCGACTGGTTGCTCGGCGCCACGGATGCCGACGGGTCGGTCGACTGCCCGAGCTCGGTCGCCGTGCGCTCGTTCGCGCCGACGCCGGGCGCCACGGTCGCAGCCACCACGAGCGCGGTCGCCACGCTGCCGATGATCCTGTTCCTGGTGCGGCTCATCTCCGCTCCTTCCGTCCGGAGCCGCCCTGTGCGGCTCACGGTGACGAGCCTGCACCCCGCCGGTAGACGTCCACCCCTTCGTCCGGTAAACGCCCGGTTGGCGATCCTCCCTACGGGGCGAGAGCTGAGCTGAGGGAGCGCTCGAGCCGCGCCGTCTCGGCCGCAACCGTGTCCATCCCCAGGCTCCGGTAGCCGTCGAGCGCCTGGCGGGCGAACTCGAGCGCGCGCTCGGAGTCGCCCGCCTTGTCGCGCGCGGAGAGCATGCGCGCGTAGTCGCGCTGAGTATGGGCGAGCCAGGGGCGCGCGCCGATCCGGTGATTGATCTCAATTGCGGCCTCGAAATGCCGCTCGGCATCAGGCCACCGGGACACGGTCGCAGCCAGGATCCCCAGATATCGCGATACGGCACCGGTGCCGAGCTCCGGATAGCAGACCGCCACGCGGTCGGCGTACGGAAGCAGCTGGCCGTAGAGAACCGACGCGCGGTCGGCGTCACCTAACGACATTGCCGTCTCGGCGAGGAAGCCCATGCCGGCGGACCAGGCGTCTTGGGTAAACGGCAGCCCCGCAAAGTCATCCGTGGCGAGATCCTCGAACGCCTGCTTCGCCTCGGTCTCGAGGCCCAGCGCGGCGGCGATCTGTGCCCGCGCGCAGTCCCACAACTCGTATGTCGGGTACTCCGCGGCGGACCGCGTGAGGAGCTCCCTCGCTTCCCCGAGCAGTCCCTGCTCACGGCGGAGCATGAACAGCTGCACGCGGAATGCAACCGCGGCGTTCCAGCTGAGCGCGCGCTCGCCACGTTCTCGCGCCTCGTCGATCAGCCCTTCCGCCTCTGCGAGCCTGCCCTCCATCAGCGCCAGGCGGGCCTGGCAGACGCGTACGAGCCACCGTTGCGCAGGCTGCCGAAGCTCGTCCGCAAGATTCGTCATGGCCTCGAGCTCAGCCTGCGCCTCCTGCATCTCGCCCCGCTCGAAGAGTCGTTCGTGCCGGTGCTCGTGGGCCTCTAGAACCCGTTCCTTGTCGCCGACGTCCATCGCGACATCGAGCAGCTCCGTCGCCAGCACGAGCGTCTCCGATGTGTTCGCGGGTGACTCGATGGCGGGGATGTAGCCGTCGAGCGCGTACGCCAGCGTCGCCGGGTCGCCCAGCCGTCGCGCCATCTCCAGCGCCTCCCGGCCGAGTTCGAATCTCCTCTCCGCAGGAAAGCGGATGGAGCGAAGGGGCCCGCCGGCAAGTCGCGCTAGCAGCCTCACGCGCAACGGGCTGTCACCGTGTTCGAGCGCGGCAAGCGCGCGCTCGAGCAGCGGAACGAGGTAGTCGTCGTCCTGGTGGCGCTCCCAGATGATCCTGCCTCCGTAGCCGAGGGCGGCACGGGCGAGCCGCTCGGACAGCGCCTGCGCGTCGGCCAACTCCGCCGCTTCCCGGAATGCCTGCTTGGTGGCGGGCAAGTCGCCGGCCCTCGCATGGGCGTCCCCAAGTGCGAGCAGCAGGTCGCAGCGCGCCGTTGCCTCGTCCACGAGCGCCAGCGCCATCTCATAGAGACGCGCCGCCTCCTCGTACGCGAGTTGGGAAGCGGCTCGATCGCCGGCACGGCGAGCGTACTCGACGGCCTTCTCCGCCACCCCGGCCGGGGCGGCCGCGCGGTAGTGGAGTGCAAGCTCAGTGAGATGGGGCCCGAGATCTTGCGAGTGGACGGTCTCGAGCGCCTCGGCGGAGTCCCGGTGGAGCTGCATCCTGCGCGCCGGCGTCAGGTCGTCGTAGAGGGTGTCCCTGATCAGTGCGTGGCCGAAGCGAAGCCGACCGGGCGATCCCGGCACATCGCCGAGGATGCGCTCGGACATGGCCTCGTCCAGGACTTCCAGCAGCTCATCGCGAGGAAGCTCGCTGAGCAGCGTTAGTGCCTCCAGCTCGAACTCGCGGCCGAGCACCGAGGCGGTGACGAGAGGACCGCGGCACTGTTCGGAGAGCCGTTCCACCCGCTGGTCGATGACGGCTCGGACCCCCGGCGGGATTTGCAGGTGCGCGTCCGTATCGGCGATCTGGCCCTCGGCATCGAGCAGGCGCACCACCTCCGCGATGAAGAGCGGATTTCCCTCTGTCTCCGTGTGGACAGCCTCGACGAGGCGAGGCGCAGGCCGGGTCCCGCTCGACAGCTCGATGAATTCCGCCACGTCATCCTCGCTCAACCCCCTGAGCGCGATCTGGGTTGCATGCGGCTCCCGCACGAGCTCGGCAACCGCCGAGGCCAAAGGATTTCGCATCGTCGGGTCGACATCACGGAACGCACAGACCACGAGCAGGCGGCTGTCTGCGATCTCGCGGGCGACGAACCGGAGCAGGAGCAGTGAGGGTTCGTCCGCGGCGTGAAGGTCGTCGAGCCCGAGCACGAGTGGACGATCCTCTGCTGCACTTCGGAGAAGGGAGCAGACGGCCTCGAACAGGCGGAACCGCGCGCCCTCGGACTGGATCGCCGCCGGCTCCGGCAGATTGGGGACCAGCTCGCGCAGCTCGGGAAGGAGCTGAACGAGATCAGCTGCGCCGGCGTCGAGTTGCGCTCGCAGCGAGTCGGGGTCCGTCTCCCGGACGTAAGCGCGCAGCGACTGAAACCACGGCCAGTAGGCGGGAGCCCCGCCAGCCTCCCAGCAGCGGCCGACGATCACGCCGGCCCCGCGCTCCCGGGCCTGTCCCATCAACTCGTCGGCCAGCCGGGTCTTGCCGATCCCCGGCTCGCCGACGAGCAGAACGAGACCTCCGCGGCCGGCCAGCGTCTCGTCGAGGGCTCCCACGAGCTCCGCCAGCTCGCGCCCGCGTCCGACGAACACTCCTCGCGAGGACTTGGGTGCCGCCTCGTCCATGGCGTGTTCGAGCCCGCGGTCCTGGCGGAGGATCGCCTGCTGAAGCTCCTGCAGCTCGCGGCCCGGCTCGATCCCGAGCTCTTCGGTCAGTGTCTTGCGAGCGTCCTGATACGCCTCCAGCGCCTCCGCTTGCCGCCCGGAGCGGTAGAGGGCGTGCATCAGCTGGCCTCGCAGCCGCTCCCTCAGTGGGTGCTCGGCGACCAGCGCTTCCAGCTCACCGATCAGATCTGCGTGCCGGCCGAGCGCAAGGTCGGCGTCGAAGCGGTCTTCGAGCGTCGTGAGGTGAAGTTCCTCGAGGCGCGCGAGGTCGGTCTGCGCGAACGGCTCATAGGCGAGGTCGGCAAGCGGCGGGCCGCGCCACAGTGAGAGGGCCTCCCGCAGCTTCTGGGCGGCGTCGGCGGCGTTGCCCCCGGCGAGCGCCTCCCGTGCTTCGTCCCGTAGCCGCTCGAAGCGGCGGAGGTCGAGCTGCTCAACCTCGACTGAAATCAAGTAGCCGGGCGAACGCGTTACGAGGATCCGACCCGCGTCGCCACGAGGGCGATCCGGCTCGAGTTCCTTGCGCAGTCGAGATACGTAGAGCTAGACCTGCTTCGCGGCAGTCGCGGGCGGTTGCTCTCCCCACAGCTCGTCGATCAGCCGATCGCGTGATAGGACCTCGTTCGCGTTGAGGAGCAGCAGCGCGAGGAGGGCACGCTGCTTGGGCTGTCCGACCGAAACCGGCTCACCCTCGGCGACCACCTCCAGCGGCCCGAGCAGCTTGAACTCGATCTTGCGTTCGCGCGCGATGAGAGCTCACGCCACTCTAGCCAGCTCTTCACGTTCCGACGGGGCTTGGTGCTCCGACAGGAGGACTTCCTGGATCGCTCGAAGGCACTCGAAGTCGCCGGGGTGCGATGATTCGGAGCCCCACCCCTTCGCACGCGACCAGGTAGGAGGAGGAAGCGATGGCTGTAAAGATCGGCGACACCGCTCCGGACTTCGAGGCCGAGACGACCGAGGGTCCGATCAGTTTCCACGACTGGATCGGCGACTCGTGGGCGGTGCTGTTCTCGCACCCGAAGGACTTCACCCCGGTCTGCACGACCGAGCTCGGCTACATGGCCGGCATCAAGCCCGAGTTCGACCGCCGCAACGTCAAGATCATCGGCCTGTCCGTCGACCCGGCCGACAACCACGCGGAGTGGGCCAAGGACATCGAGGAGACCCAGGGGACGGCGCCCAACTACCCGATCATCGCCGACGCCGACTTCAACGTCTCGAAGCTCTACGGGATGCTCCCTGCCGACACCGCGGGCGACCCCGGCGAGCGCACACCTGTCGACAATCAGACGGTGCGAAACGTGGTCGTGATCGGCCCGGACCGCAAGATCAAGCTGATCCTCGTCTATCCGATGACCACAGGCCGCAACTTCGACGAGGTGCTGCGGGTGATCGACTCGATGCAGCTCACCGCCGAGCACAAGGTCTCGACGCCTGTGAACTGGCAGCCGGGCGACGACGTGATCATCTCCGGGTCGGTCTCCGACGACGAGGCGAAGGAGACGTATCCGGACGGCTGGGAGTCCCCGAAGCCCTACATCCGGATCGTCCCCCAGCCCAAGGGCTGACCGAGCTCGAAAACGCGCCGCGGCGCCCCGCTTTGAGAGCTAGCCGCCGTACTGGTCGTGGTAGTTCCACCACTGGTACGGCGGCGTCCGCGGGTAGCCCTCCGGCGAGTCCTCCCACTCCTCCTGGCGCCCGAGCGCGGTCATGTCGAGGTAGTTCCAGGTATTGCCCATCTGCTCGTCACCGCGGCCGTCGATCCAGTAGGTGCGGAAGATCCGGTCGTCCTCGCGGATGAAGGCGTTGGTGCCGTGCCACTCGTCGACGTCGAAGTCGGCGTCGAAGTCGTCGGTGATCTCGTACCAGCGGATCAGCTCCCAGCCCATCCGCTCCTTCAGGCCCTGGATCTCGGCCTGGGAGGCGCGCGAGACGAACGCGAGCGACGTGTCCCGGGCGTTGAGGTGGGCGGGGTGGGCGACCTGGTCGGCGACGAACGAGCACCCCACGCAGGCCCGCTCCGGGTAGGAGCCGTCCCCCGCGTAGGAGGTGACCTCCGGCCCGTAGTAGAAGCGGTAGACGACCAGCTGACGGCGGCCCTCGAACAGGTCGAGCAGGCTCATCTTGCCGTCGGGCCCCTCGAACTCGTACTCCTTCTCGACGGCCAGCCACGGCATCCGGCGCCGCTCGGCTGCGAGCGCGTCGCGGGCCCGGGTCAGCTCCTTCTCCTTCACGAGCAGCTCCTCGCGGGCTGCCTTCCACTCGTCCTTCGATACGACCTGCGGCGAGTTCATCTCGATCTCCTTCGTTGTGGCTGTCGAAATCGCAACGCGGCGACCCGGGCGGCGACCACCATCACCCCGCTCGCCGGAACCAGTGAAAGCAGCAGCTCCTCGACCGGCATGCCCGAGAGGTGTGCGAGCACGGTCACGTCGGCCGCGGGGAGAACAGCTTGGCCTCGAGGTTCTCCAGGCAACGCCTCCACCCGTCCTCGTGGTCGTCGCGGGACTCCTCGGTCGGGAACCCCTCGTGGGCGAAGAGGACGGTGGTGGTCTCGTCGCCCTCGTCGCGGAACTCCACCGTCACCGTGCTGACCATGTCCTCCGCGTCGGGTTGCTGCCACTCGCAGGTGAACACGAGCCGCTCGGGCGGGCGGACCTCCAGGTACTCGCCCGTGAACGTGTGGGTCGGATGACCGCCCGGCTCGGCCATCGTCACCAGGATGCGGCCCCCGGGCCGCAGGTCCACCTCCGCCCGCGGCGTACCCCAGTCCTCACCCGGAGCCCACCATCGACGCATCACCTCGGGGCTCGTCCAGGCCTCGAACACCGCCTCGCGAGGGGCGCCGAACGTGCGCTCCAACCGCAGCTTCAGGTCGTTCATGTCCGCTTCCTTTCCGCGAGGTAGCCCTCGACGACGTCGAACTTACGCTCCCACAGCTCTCGCTGGCGCTCGATCCACTCGGAGGCGTCGTCGAGCCGGCCGGCGTTGAGGCTGAGCCGGTGTTTGCGTCCCTCGACGACCCGGACGACGACGTTTGCATCCTCGAGCACCCGCAGGTGCTTGGTGATCGCGGGCTTGGAGACGCGAGTCCCGGCCGCCGCCTCGGCGACGGTCGCGTCACCGCGCGCCAGCCGCTCGACGATTCGGCGCCGGATCGGGTGCGACAGGGCAGCGAACTCGCGGTCGAGCTGGACAGAACTGTTAACCATTAGGTAAACAGTAGCAGAGCCCACCCAGCCTCCTGCGCGCCCCGTCGGCGCGAGACGGCCGTCTCAGGCAACGTACAGGGCGGCTGTCACCAGACCGGCGGCGACCAGCGGCGCGACCGTGCGGACGTGATTCCAGCGCGTCCACTCGTCCAGGTAGCGCGCCCAGTAGCCGGCCGACTCCGGGCTGTCGGGATCGAGCCTGGCCAGGGCGTTGTTCCGCGGCACGTTGAAGGCGATCGTCACCGCGATCACCCCCACCAGATAGAGCGCGGCGCCGGCGAGCAGATAAGGGGAGTAATCCTCGCCGAGGTCGACGAGCGCGGCGACGAAGACGGCGAGCGCGACCGCCGCCGTCCCGAAGAGCGCCCCCATGAACCACGGGTTGATCGCCTTGACGTTGATCGACTGCATCGCGGCGATCCCCTGGCTTGCGGGCACGCGGCCGAGGGCGGGCATGACGAAGGTCGAGAAGGCGAAGAACACGCCGGCGGCCAGCCCGGAGCCGAGTGCCAAGAGCAGTGCGAGGACAAAGGTGACTGTTGCCATTCGTCCAGTATCGGAGCGGGGTGGCCGGCTGTCTATGACCCAGGGTCGCAGATCCATGCTCGGTCGTCCACCGGCGTTGGACAGGCGGACCTCCACGCCCCATACTTGCGGCGATGCGCACAATGGACCCGTGGGCGCCGCAGGATCCGCTCGGCGAGGCGCTCCACCTGCTGCGGATGAACGGCGCGTTCTACTGCCGATCGGAGCTGAGCGCGCCGTGGGGCCTCACGCTGCACCCGATGCCGGGCTACATGTGGTTCCACGTCGTCACCTCGGGCCGCGCCTGGCTCGACGTCGCGGACGAGGACGCCAGATCGCTCCAGCCGGGGGACCTTGCGCTCGTCCCTCACGGGGAGGGGCACGCGAAGCGAAGCGAGCCCGGGGCTCCCGCGCCGGGGATCTTCGAGCTCGAGCGCGAGCAGATCAGCGACCGCTACGAGATCCTGCGCCACGGTGGCGGCGGAGCGCGGACGATCCTGATCTGTGGCGCGGTGCGCTTCGACCACCCGGCCGCTCGCAACCTCGTCGAGATCCTGCCGAAGACGATCCAGGTGGAGGCATCCGACTCGCCGCAGACGGAGTGGATGCAGGGAGCCCTGAGGCTGATGGCGACCGAGGCCAAGGAGCTGCGACCGGGTGGCGAGGCGGTGATCACCCGGCTCGGCGACATCCTCGTGATCCAGGCGATTCGTCACTGGATCGAGACCGATCCCGCCGCTCGGACGGGTTGGCTCGGCGCGCTCCAGGACCCGCAGATGGGTCACGCGATCTCCCTGGTTCATCGCCACCCCGCGCGCGCATGGACGGTGGCGTCGCTCGCGGACGAGTCGGCGATGTCGCGCTCGGCCTTCGCGGCGCGGTTCACCGAGCTCGTCGGCGAGCCCGCGATGCGGTACGTGACCCGATGGCGGATGCAGGTCGCACACCAGGCGCTGAGGGACGAGGGCGCCACCGTCGCCGAGCTCGCGAGCCGGCTCGGGTACCGATCCGAGGCCGCATTCGCGCGCGCCTTCAAGCGCGTCATCGGTGTCTCGCCGGGCGCCGCGAGGCGAGGCGAGGCGATCGATCTCGTCCCTATGCCTCCGACCGCCCCGGGGTGAGCAGCGCCAGCACCGCACCGACGGCGAGCACGACGACGGCGACCGGCAGCGCCGCGACGAGGCCGTCGTTGAACGCCTGGGGGCTCTCGTAGCCGCCGTTGGCGGCGAACACGGAGGCGAGCACGGCGACGCCCATCACCGCACCGATCTCGCGGATCGCGTTGGTGGCGCCCGACGCCTTGCCGGCCTCGACCGGACGGACGGAGGCGAGCACGGCCTCCGGCGCCATCGAGAACACGAGCGCCATCCCGATCCCGGTGATCGCGAACGGAGCGATCAGGTCCACGAACGGGATCGAGGCCTCGAAGACGATCGCCATCCAACCCATCCCGATCGCCTGCAGCGCGAGGCCCACCGACAGCACCGGTCGGGTCCCGAGCCGGGTGGCGAGGACGCCGGCGATCGGGGCGAAGATCATCGGCATCCCGGTCCACGGCAGCGTCCGCGCTCCGGCCTCCAGCGGGCCGAATCCCTGCGCCGTCTGGAAGAACTGACTGATCAGGAAGATCGCCCCGAATGCGCCGAAGAACATCGCGAACGAGAGCCCGTTGGAGGCGCTGAAGGCGCGCGAGCGAAAGAAGCGCAGCGGGAGCATCGGGGCCGGGGTCCTGAGCTCCCAGCGCAGAAACGCCACGAGCAGCGCGAGCCCGATCCCCAGCGACGCCACCACGGTGGCGCTCGCCCACCCGAGCGCCTCGCCCCGGATCAGGCCGAAGGTGAGCCCGAGCAGGCCGCCGCTGGCGAGCGCCAGACCCGGCAGGTCGAGCTCGCGGTCCGGCCCGTGCGATTCCGCCAGCATGCGGGACGCGAGCGGGATCAGCGCGAGGCCGACCGGGACGTTGGCCCAGAAGATCCACTGCCACGCGATCCCCTCGACGACCGCGCCGCCCACGAACGGTCCGAGCGCGACGCCGAGGCCGGTTATCCCGCCCCAGATCCCCAGCGCTTGGGCCCGGCGCTCGGGTGGGAACGCCTCGCTGATCAGGGTCAGGGTGAGCGGGGTGACGATCGCGGCGCCCACTCCCTGCAGGGCGCGGGCGGCGACGAGGGCGTCGATCGACGGCGCGAGCGCGGCGAGCGCGCTGGCGGCGGTGAAGACTCCGACCCCGGCGATGAACATGCGCTTGCGACCGAAGCGGTCGCCGAGCGCCGCGCCGGTGATCAGGAGCACAGCGAAGGCGAGCGTGTAGGCGTTGACCGTCCACTCGAGCCCCTCGATCGAGCCGCCGAGGTCGACGCGGATCGAGTGCAGGGCGACGCCGACCACGAGCTGGTCGAGCGCGGTCATGAACAGCGCCGCTCCGGCGACCGTGAGGGTCCACCGCGCGCGGGATGCGGTTGAGCGTGCCATTCATCCAGTATCGGAATGAATGGGGCCGGCTGTCTATGGCTAAAGCGCGCGGATTCATGCCCGATCGTCCAATTCCATTGGACGGTCGGCGGTGCGACGAACCGGCGCGATCGTGGGCACGGGGTCGGTCGTCAGGAAGTCGACAAGGATCGTGTTGCACAGCGACGGCTTCTCGTGCAGGAGCCCGTGCGACGCGCCGGGGACGACCGCGAGCTCGGCGTCGGGAACGCCCCGGTACATCGCGATCGCGTGCTCGAGCGTCACCTCGTCGTCGTCGCCGACCATCACCAGGGTTCGGCTCGTCACCCCACTCAGCTCCGAGGGCGTGATCGTCGGCTCCTCCCAGTTCATGCGCGCGAGCTTCGCGTGCACCACGGGGAAGTGGTCGGGGCCGTCGGGCGACAGCTCCGCGTAGCCTTCGGCGAGGACGTCCGGTGGGCTCGCATCGGGATCGATCGCGGCGGGAAACCATCCGTCGCGGTGGAAGACGCCCGCGATGAGGACCAGCCGGCGGGTGAGGTCGGGGCGGCGCAGGGCGACATGCAGAGCCACGCTCGCACCGGCGCTGCAGCCCACCAGGTGCGCGGGCCCGCCGACGACTTCCTCGAGGAACGCGATCGTGTCCGCCGCCATCAGCTCGTAGGTGATCGGACCCTCCACATCCGGAGTCCTCCCGTGGCCGCGGCGCTCCGGCGTGAAGACGTGGAAGTGTGCCGCCAGCGCGTCGATGTTCGGCGCCCAGGCCCGCGCGTCGGCCCCGCCGGGGTGTAGCAGCGCGAGCGGCTCGCCCTCGCCGTGCTCGTCGTACCAGGTACGCACCCCGCCCAGCTCCTCGTAGCCCGCCATCGCGATCGCGCTCCTCTTGGCTCTCGTTGTGTCAACCGGGTCGCTACACCCTGACAGCGAGGAGTGGATCGACAATTCCCCGGAGGGAATGCCAGCAGCGCGACGATCCCCGCCTCCGTGACCGCCCGACGATTCCTGGAATCTGAGTTCAGGGGTTCGGCACCTGCTCGATCGCGAAGGTGTTGCCGTCGGGATCCTTGAACCAGGCGACCCTGCCGTCTCCGAGCTCATGGATCCCCTTCTCGTCGGTTTCGAGGACGGCATCGTCGTAGCGCTCAAACGCCACACCCCGGGAGCTGAGCTCATCGACGACCCGCTCGAGGTCGGGGACGTACCAGGTGGCGAGGGTCGCAGTCGGTTTGACCGCGTCTGTGGGAGACATATAGACGTGCAGCGAGGTCCCGCCCCCGCACGCATAGAGCCGGCTCTCATCGGACTGGGTCTCACCCGGGGATAGCCCGAGCTTCCCCTCGTAGAACTCCGCGGCCCGGGCGATGTCCGAGACCGCGATCGAGGTCCTCACCCTGTAGCTGCTCAAGCCCATCGTCTCTCCTCCTCGGTTGTTCGGATATTCGCTCCTCGACTCAACAGGGCCGACCCCCCGCCACTGCTCGATCGGGTTCGACGCCGCGTTCCTCCGCGAGCTCGGAGCCAGCGCGCACCCGTTGGAGCAGCACCACGGCCACGATGGCCGCGCCGATTGCCACGGCGGCGCTGACGCCGGCGGCCAGCTCCAGTGCCCGGGTGAACGCCTCACGGGCGGCCTCCACCAGCTCGGGGGCCAATCGGCCCGGGAGCTCGTCGCCCGCCGCTACCGCGCCGCCCAGCGTGTCCCGCGCCGCCTCCGCGGCCTCGGGCGGGACGCCCGCCGGGACCGCGTCCTCGACCTCGCCGCGATAGACGGCGGTGCCGACGGTGCCCAGAACGGCGATGCCGAGCGCCCCGCCGAACTCCGAGCTCGTCTCGGAGATCCCAGCGGCCGCCCCGGCCCGCTGGGGTGGGGCGGCCCCCACCATCAGGTCGGCCGCCAGCGTGTAGACCGGGGCGAGGCCGAGGGCGAGGACGACGGAGCCCGCTACCAGCGTGGGCAGGGACCCGTCCCCGCCGACCTGCGTGAGAAGCCCGAACCCCGTGCCGGCGAGCACGAGGCCGCCGGCGATCACCATGCCCGGGGTGCTCCAGCGCACGAGCAAGGGGGTCAGGAGAGCGCCGACGATGAACCCGCTCGCGTACGGCACCGTCCAGAGCCCCGCTTCGAACGGCGACAGCCCGAGCACGAGCTGCAGGTACTGGGCGATGAAGACGGCGATGCCGAAATTGACGAAGAAGCCGACAGTGTTCGCGGCGAGGGCCGCGTTGAAGGCCGGGAGGCGGAAGAGGCGCAGGTCGATCAGCGGATCGGCCAGCATCTGCTGCCTGCGCACGAACGCCGCGCCGACGGCGAGCCCCGCGACGATGGTCGCGGTCGGCATCCAGTCCGCGCCGTCCTGGGCGATCTGCTTGAGGCCGTAGATCACCGCCAGCACGGCGACGAGCGCGATCGCCGCGCTGGCCAGATCCAGCCTTCCCGCCTCGGGATCTCGGTACTCCGGCAGCAACCGTGGCCCGACCGCGAGCAGCAGCACCATCACCGGCAGCGCCGGGAGGAACACCGAGCCCCACCAGAAGCGCTCCAACAGCAGGCCGCCGATCAGCGGTCCGATCGCGGCTCCGGTGGAGAAGCTGGTGATCCACACCCCGATCGCAAACGTGCGCTCCTGAGAGTTGTCGAACATGTTCCGGATCAGCGACAGCGTCGACGGCGCCAGCGTCGCCCCCGCGATCCCGAGCAGCGCCCGGGCCGCGATCAGCATCTCGGCACTGGTCGATAGCGCGGCGAACGTCGACGCGAGGGCGAAGGCGCCGGCGCCGATCAGGAGCAGGCGACGACGGCCGATCCGATCGCCCAAGGTCCCCATGGTGATCAGCAGCCCGGCGACGAGAAAGCCGTAGATGTCCACGATCCACAGCAGTTGCGAGCTGCTCGGCCCGAGGTCCGCGCTCAGCGCGGGCAGCGCGAGGTTGAGCACGGTCAGGTCCATCGCGTAGACCATGCAGGGGAGCGCGATCACGGCGAGCCCGATCCACTCGCGGCGCCCGGCCTTGGCCGGCGCGGGCACGCTCACATTCGCCCTCGTGATTTCGAGCTCGGGGTCATTCCGAATAACGACCCTCGCGCCCCCCGAAACTGACCGCGGGGCGTCTGCGGAAAGCATGCGATCAGATTGAGCCGCGCCCGCGGTCTACTTCATACAGAGATGAACGAGATCTCCAGAGGCCCGAGCGCCGGCGCGCAGAAGCTGCTCGAGGCGGCGCGCGGAGGGGACGAAGACGCCTTTCGCCGCCTCGTGGAGTCCTACCGGAACGAGCTCCACGCGCATTGCTACCGGATGCTCGGCTCGGTCCACGACGCCGACGACGCCCTCCAGGACACGCTGCTGCGCGCGTGGCGCGGGCTAGCGAAGTTCGAGCGCCGCGGCTCGCTGCGCGCGTGGCTGTACAGGATCGCCACGAACGTCTGCCTCGACCTGATCTCGCGCCGACCGAAACGGATGCTGCCGATCGACCGCGGACCGGCGGCGGGCCGTGGCGACGATCTCGCCGATCCCCTGACCGAATCGGCGTGGGTCGAGCCCTACGCCGACCAGCAGCTTGGCCTCGAGGACGCGTACGCCGCACCGGAGGCCCGCTACGAGCGACGGGAGAGCGTGGAGCTGGCCTTCATAGCGGCGCTGCAGCACCTTCCCGCTACCCAGCGCGCCGCGCTGATTCTTCGCGACGTGCTCGGCTTCTCCGCCCGCGAGGCGGCCGACGTCCTCGAGACGACGATTCCGTCCGTCAACGGCGCCCTCCGTCGCGCGCGCAAGGCGGCGCAGGAGCGCCTGCCCGACCAGACGCAGCAGGCGACCCTGCGGGCGCTCGGCGACGAGCGAATCGCGAGGCTGGTCGAGCGCTACATCGAAGCGTGGGAGCGAGGCGACGTCGACGCGATCCTCGCCATGCTGGCCGACGACGCCACCTTCACGATGCCGCCGCTCCCGACCTGGTACCGCGGCCGCGAAGCGATCGCCGCCTTCCTCGAGCGGTACGCGCTCCAGGATCGGTGGCGACTCCTCCCCGCGCGCGCCAACGGACAGCTGGCGTTCGGGTGCTTCGCGTGGGATGAGGAGCAGCGCAGCTACACGGCGCTGTCGCTCGACGTGCTCACCCTGCACGGCACCCGTGCAATCGAGGTCACCTCGTTTGTCACGCCTTACACGCGCGCCCCCGCCCGAGAGCGGTTCGCCGCCGACGTCCTCGAGCGCTTCGGCCTGCCCGCCCGGCTTGATTGAGCTCGAAGCGGCGGCGGCGGTCGCCCCGGCCTCCTGCCCGTAATCCTCCCGCGTACAATACGAACATGTGTTCGCGTCAGACTCGGACGTGATCCTGCACGCCGACGTCGACGCGTTCTTCGCCTCGGTCGAGCAGCGCGACGATCCCCGCCTCCGTGGCCGCCCGACGATCGTCGGGGGCGGCGTCGTGATGGCGGCGAGCTACGAGGCGAGGGCCCGCGGCGTTCGGGGGGCGATGGGGGGGAGGCAGGCGCGGCGGCTGTGCCCGGACGCGATCGTCGTGGAGCCGCGCTTCTCCGCCTACGTCGAGGCGAGCAAGGCGGTGTTCGAGGTGTTCCGACGAACCTCGCCGGCCGTCGAGGGGCTGTCGCTCGAGGAGGCGTTCCTCGACGTCCGCGGCCTCGAGAGGATCTCGGGCTCTCCGCTGGAGATCGCCGTGCGGTTGCGCCGCGAGATCCTCGAGCGGGTCGGGTTGCCGATCACGGTCGGGGTGGCGAGAACCAAGGTGGTCGCGAAGATGGCGAGCCGGATCGCGAAGCCGGACGGCCTGCTCCTGGTGCCTCCCGTCGCCGAGCTGGCGTTCCTCCACCGCCTTCGGGTGGAGCAGATCTGGGGCATCGGCTCGGCCACCGCCGAGAGGCTCCACGATCAGGGGATCGCGACCGTCGGCGAGCTCGCCCGGTTCAGCGAGGCGTCGCTCGCATCGCTCCTCGGGCGCGGGTCGGCGCGCCGTCTTCACGCCCTCGCCCGGAACCGCGACCCCCGCCCCGTGCGGCCGGGGCGCCGCCGGGGCTCGTTCGGCGCCCAATCGGCGCTCGGGCGCTCGTCGCGCTCGGCCCGCCGGCTGGACGCCGTCCTGATCGCGCTCGTCGATCGCGTCACCCGTCGGATGCGCAGGGCCGGACGGGCCGGTCGCACGGTGATGATCCGGCTGCGCTTCGCCGACTTCTCGCGCGCGACCCGCTCGCACACGCTTCCCCGGGCGACCGCGGGGACGGCGACCGTGCTCGACGTCGCACGGGCGCTGCTCGCGGAGGCGATGCCGACGATCGAGCGGCGGGGCATCACACTCGTCGGAGTCACGGTCGCGAACCTCGACCTGATGGGCGCCGGCGTCCAACTCACCCTTCCGTTCGAGCGGCGGCTCGACGACGCGCTCGATGCCGCGCTGGACGAGCTTCGCGAGCGGTTCGGGCCGGCCGCCGTGACGAGGGCGTCCGTGGTCGGGCTCCACCTCGCGCCGGGGATGTGGAAGGGTGCGCCGTCGGTGAGCTGACGATGGCGGCGATCGAGATCGAGGGGATAAGCAAGCGGTTCGGCGCCGTCCGGGCCGTGTCCGACCTGTCGTTCGAGGTCGACGCGGGGCGCGTCACCGGCTTTCTCGGCCCGAATGGCGCGGGCAAGAGCACGACGCTGAGGATGCTGCTCGGCCTCGTCCACGCCGACGCCGGCACGGCCGTGTTCGACGGCCGCCGCTACGACCGGCTCGACCACCCGAGCGGCCACGTCGGCGCCGTGCTCGAGGACGCGAGCTTCCATCCCGGTCGGACGGGGCGCAACCACCTCCGGGTGCTCGCCGCCGCCGGCGGACACCCCGCCGGCCGCGTCGACGAGGTGCTCGCCCAGGTCGACCTCGCGGCGGCGGCGAACCGCCGCGTGAAGGGCTACTCGATGGGGATGCGCCAGCGGCTCGCGATCGCCGCCGCTCTGCTCGGCGACCCCGAGGTCCTGATCCTCGACGAGCCGGCCAACGGCCTCGACCCGCCCGGCATCCGCTGGATGCGCGACCTGATCCGCTCCGAAGCCGGCAGGGGCCGGGCCGTGCTCGTCTCCAGCCACCTGCTCTCCGAGGTCGCCCAGAGCGTCGACGACGTGGTCGTGATCTCCCACGGCACGCTTCGCGCCGGCGGTCCGCTCGAGGCCGTGCTCGGGACCCCCGACGGGCCGGTCACCCGGGTCCGCTCGGACGACGCCGATCGCCTCGCCGGTCTCCTGCGCGACCAGGGCGTCGCGGTCGATCCCGACGGCTCGGGCGCGTTGCTCGTCCGGGCGTCGCCCGAGGCGGTCGGGAGGGTCGTGGCGGAGAACGGCGTCGTGATCGTCGAGCTCGGCGCCCTCTCGCGCTCGCTCGAGGAGGCTTTCTTCGCTCTTACCGAGGGGCAGCGATGAGGGCCCTGCTCGAGGCCGAGCTGATCAAGCTCCGCACCACGCGGACGTTCGTCGCCCTCGTCTGCGTCGCGGTCGGGATCTCGGTGCTGCTCACCGGCCTCGTTGCCGCGCTCACCGAGCCGACCCAGAGGTCGGTGCTCGTGGACGTGTTCCAGTCGGACACCAGCGGCCTGTTCATCCTCATCCTCGCGATCGTCGGGATCAGCGGGGAGTGGCGCCACCGGACGATCACCAGCTCGCTGCTCGCCGCGCCGGACCGGCTGCGCTTCCTGGCCGCGAAGACGCTCGCGTTCGCGGTAGCGGGCGTCGCGCTGTCGGTGGCGATCTCGGTCGCGGTCGCCGCGGTCGGATTCACGGTGCTCGAGATCCGCGGGCTTCCGACCCCGGACGTGGTGGACGTCGTGGACCTCTACGCGCGCAACGCGGCCGTGGCGGCGCTGGGAGGAGCGTTCGGCGTCGGCATAGGGGCGCTGATCCGCAACCAGGCGATCGCGATCGTCGCGGTCCTGCTGGTCGCGTTCGCGATCGAGCCCGCCCTGGTCGCGCTCGCGCCCGACGTGGCGCGGTTCGCGCCGATCTCGGCGCTGCCGACCGCGATCACCGACGTCGATCCTGAGGACGCGGGGCTCGGGGACATCGACCTCCCCGCCCCCGGCGTGGCACTGGTGCTGCTGCTCGCCTGGATCGGCGCCGCGTTCGCCGCCGGCTACGCGCTGCTTCGCACCCGCGACCTCACCTAGATGAGCCGTTCCACGACCACGCCCACCCGGCTGACGCGCGTGGCACGTCGCATCTCTTCGTCCTCGGACGCTCGTGTGCAGGGAGCACACTTCGCGCCTGCGTCCTCGATCTGCTCGGCCACGCGCGCCCCCGGGCGCACGCGGCCGTGGAACGACTCATCCAGGGGCCACTAGGCTGGATGGAGGACGCCGAATGGGATCGCACCGGATCGACAAGACCGCGACGACCCAGGCCGACGCCGACGCCGTCTACGCGCTCCTTAGCGACAGCTCGACGTGGCCCGAGTGGACGCCTATCGACTCGTTCGAGCTCGAGCGCCCGGGTACGGACGAGCCCCAGGGCGTCGGCGCGATCCGGGTATTTCGCACCGGGCGGTACACGATGCGCGAGGAGATCGTCGAGCTGGTCCCGGCGCGGCGGTTCAGCTACTCGCTGCTCTCCGGGCTTCCGGTCCGCGACTACCGCGCCGACATCGACCTCGAGCCGGCCACGGGGGGCACGACGATCCGCTGGCACACCACCTTCGACTCGAGGCTGCCGGGGTTGGGGTGGCTGATCCGCCGCCGGCTGGACGGAGTCACGGAGCGGTTCGTCGACGGCCTCGCCGACCATGCGGCCGGCTGAGTGATGGACGAGCCCGGGAGGATTCGGTACTCGAGCGGACCGGGGCGCTGGCTCCTCGGGGTGACCGTGCTCGGATCGAGCATCGCGTTCCTCGAGGCGACCGTGGTGAACGTGGCGCTGCCCGAGATCGGCTCCGACCTCGGCGCCGACGTCGCGGACCTCCAGTGGATCATCAACGGCTACCTCCTCACGCTCGCGGCGCTGATCCTGCTCGGCGGCTCGCTCGGGGATCGCTACGGCCGGCGGCGGATCTTCACGATCGGCGTGATCTGGTTCACCACGGCGTCGGTGCTCTGCGCGTTCGCCCCGAGCTCCGACATCCTGATCGCCGCCCGGGTGATCCAGGGCATCGGCGGCGCGCTGCTCACTCCGGGCAGCCTCGCGATCATCGAGGCCACGTTCCACCCCGACGATCGCGGGCGGGCGATCGGGGCGTGGTCGGCGCTCGGCGGGATCGCCGCGGCGATCGGGCCGCTCGTCGGCGGGTGGTTGATCGAGGCCGTGAGCTGGCGGGCGATCTTCTTCATCAACGTCCCGATCGGAGCGTTCGTCGTCTGGGCGGCGGCCCGCCACGTCCCGGAGACCCGCGACCCGACGATCACCGGCAAGCTCGACTTCGCGGGCTCGGCGCTCGCGTCGCTGGCGCTCGCGGGGCTCACGTTCACCTTGATCCAGGCGCCGGGGGACGGCCTCGACTCGCCGGCGGTGCTCGGCGCGCTGATCCTCGGGGTCGTGTGCGCCGTCGCGTTCGTAATCGCCGAGCGGCGGAGCGCGGAGCCGATGCTGCCGCTGTCGATCTTCGACTCGACCCAGTTCACTAGCGCGAACGTGGTCACGTTCGTGGTCTACGCGGCGATGGGGGGCGTGTTCTTCTTCCTCGTCGTGTTCCTCCAGGTGGCGCTCGGGTACTCGCCGATCGCCGCCGGCGCGGCGTCGCTGCCGGTCACCGTGCTGATGCTCGCGTTCTCGCCCCGAGCGGGCGCCCTGGCGCAGCGCATCGGACCGAAGCTGCCGCTCACCCTTGGGCCGGTCGGGATCGCGATCGGGATGCTGATGATGCGCGGGATCGACCCCGGTGACTCCTACGTCGGCTCGGTGCTCCCGTCGGTGATCGTCTTCGGGGCCGGGCTCACGCTCGTCGTCGCCCCGATCACCGCGACCGTGCTCGCCGCGGCGGACTCGCGCCACGCCGGCGTCGCCTCGGGGGTCAACAACGCCGTCGCCCGGACGGCCGGCCTCGCGGCCGTCGCGGCCCTGCCGCTGATCGTCGGGCTCTCCGGCGCCGGCTACGAGAGCGCGGTCGAGATGACCGACGCGTTCCACGGCGCGGTGCTCGCGTGTGCGGTCCTCGCCCTCGCCGGCGCCCTGATCGCGTTCCTGACGATCTCCAACGACGTCCTCCGGACGGCCCCAGGCGCCGACGGGGACACCCCGGACCGCGCCGCGACGGACTTCAACTGCGGCGTCGCCGGGACCCCGCTGCGCCCCTCGCGCGAGGCGCGCTGCGAGCCGGGCGGCGACGGCGAGCTTCCGCGCGTCCGGGTCGAGGTCCGGGCCGGGGACAGGCCGGACTAGACTTCGACCCCGGCGAGCTTTCTGAGCAGCCGCCGCAGGGTCTCGCGCTCCTTCGCGTTCAGCGGTGAGAGCGCGTCGTCGGCCATCTCGGTCGCCACCTCGCGGGCGCGCTCCAGCTTTCGCATGCCCTTCGCTGTGAGGTGAACCGCGTGCTTTCGCCGATCGTCGGGATGCCTGCGGCGCTGGGCGAGCCCCTCGCCCTCGAGCTCGTCGATCACGGCGACCATCGAGCTGGGGTCGATCAGCGATCCCGTGACGAGCTGCTGCTGGGCGCAGCCGGGATGGGTTTCGATCAGGGTCATCACCCCGAAGTCGGGTGGGCGCAGCCCCAGCGGCTCCAGCGCCTCGGCGAAGCGGTACGCCATCCGGTGTCCGTTCCAGGACAGCAGGAAGCCGAGCGCGCTGGCCAGGGGCTCGGGCGGGGGACGGTCTTCGAAGCGCATCCGGGACCTATCCTACGGCGTTCGGATCATTTGTGATACAAACTATTCGACTTAGGGACTAGTTAGGGGAATCCCCTATAGACGCTCCCGCCCGCGGCAGCCACCATGCGCCGCATCGATGAGTTTTCGGCCGCGTCGCGGTCCTACCCGATGAACACCGACCGGAGGTAGCTCCATGTCCGCCCTCACCCGCTGGGTCCTCGCCCACAAGCGAACCGTAGTCGTCACCTGGGTCGTTCTCACGATCGCCGGCGTCATGGCCTCCGGTCCCGCGACCGACGCGCTCGAGCCCGAGTTCTCGGTCCCCGACAAGGAGGGCTGGGAGACCAACGAGGCGATCGCGCAGCGCTACCAGGGCACCGGCGGCGACACCGCGCCGCTCGTCCCGGTGGTCACCCTCCCCGAGGGCGAGTCCGTGGACTCGGCGCGCGCGCAGTCCGACCTGCGGGAGGTCGAGGCGCGGCTCGACAAGGCGCTCCCGGGGTCCCGCAGCGCGTCCTACGCCTCGACCGGGGATGACACCTTCGTTTCCGACGACGGGCGCACGACCTTCGCCGTCGTCTACCCGCCGCCCGACCCGGACTCGGCGTTCGGAGAGAACCCGAGGGCCGAGGAGGCGGCGAGCGGCGCGCTCGAGGGCGCGACGATCGCGGGCGAGCCGGTCCACCTGACGGGCTTCGATGCCCTGTTCGAGGACTCGGGCGCCGACGACGAGGGGCCCGGCGTCCTGGTCGAGGCCGTGGTCGGCGGCTTCGGCGCCCTGCTGGTGCTGACCTTCGTCTTCGCGTCCTTCCTCGCCCTCGTCCCGATCGTGATGGCGGTGGTCTCGATCATGACCACGTTCCTGCTCCTGCTCGGACTGACCGAGCTCACCACCGTGTCGCCGATCGTCCAGTTCCTGATCGCGCTGATCGGGCTCGGCGTCGCGATCGACTACTCGCTGATCGTCGTCTCGCGGTGGCGCGAGGAGCGCTCGAATGGACACAGCGGCGACGAGGCGGTCCAGCACGCGATGGAGACCGCGGGGCGCGCGGTCGTGTTCAGCGGGATCACGGTCGCGATCGGCCTCCTCGCGCTGGTCGCGCTCCCGCTCCCGTTCCTGCGCTCGATGGGCTACGGCGGGATGTTGATCCCGCTCGTCTCGACGCTGGTGGCGATCACGCTGCTGCCGGTGGTGATGGCGAAGCTCGGACCGCGCCTCGACTGGCCGCACAAGCGCACCGACAAGCGCGCGAGCCGCGCGTGGACGCGGTGGGCGGAGGCGGTCTCGCGCCGGCGCTGGGTCGGCGCCGCGGCCGGGATGGCGGTGATCGTGGCGCTCGCGATCGCCGCGACCGACCTCCAGCTCGGCACCTCCGACGCGAACACGATCGCCGAGTCCGGCGACGCCAAGGAGGGGTTGACGGCTCTCGAGGACGCTGGGATCGGCGAGGGCTCGCTTCTCCCGCACGAGATCCTCGTCGAGGGCGACACCGACCCCGCCGAGGTGGCGGCGAACCTGCGCGAGGTCGAGGGCGTCCACGGCGCCGTCGCGCCCGACGACCCCGACTGGCGCCAGGGCGGAACCGCGCTCGTGGAGGCGATCCCGATCCCCGACAGCGGATCCGACGACGGCGAGGCAACGCTCGAGGCGGTGCGGGGCACCGCCCACGCGGCCGGCCCCGACGTGCGCGCCGGCGGCCAGCCGGCGGCGAACGACGACTTCATCGACGCGGTGTACGGGAGCTTCCCGCTGATGATCGCGCTGATCACGGTCACCACCTTCATCCTCCTCGCGCGCGCGTTCCGCTCCCTGCTGCTGCCGCTGAAGGCGATCGTGCTCAACGTCCTCAGCGTCGCCGCGGCGTGGGGCGTGTTGGTGCTGGTGTGGCAGCACGGCTTCGGCTCGGAGCTGATCTGGGGCGTCGAGGCCACCGGCTCGATCCCGTCGTGGATGCCGCTGATGATCTTCGCCTTCCTGTTCGGGCTCTCGATGGACTACGAGGTGTTCATCCTCTCCAGGATGCGCGAGGAGTACGACCGCACCGGGTCCACCGACACCGCGGTGATCCGCGGGATCGGGCGAACCGGACGGCTGGTGACCAGCGCCGCGCTGATCCTGTTCCTCGCGTTCGTCTCGATGGCCGCGAGCCCCGGCACGGACCTGAAGATGTTCGCCACCGGGCTCGGCGCCGGGATCCTGCTCGACGCGACCGTGATCCGGGGGCTTATCGTCCCCGCGGTGATCTCGTTGATGGGGCGCTGGAACTGGTGGCTGCCGAGATGGCCGGCGCGCCTGCTGCGGGTCGAGCCCTCGCTGCCGCCGCGGACCGCGACCTCGGACGCCGAGGCGTGAGCGCCGCGATCTCCGAGGACGGATGAAGGCGCTGCGCTCGATAGCCGGCCGGATAGCCCAGCTGCCGGGCGGCCGTCGCACCAAGTTCGCCGTGCTCGCGGTGTGGCTTGTGATCGCCGTCGCGATCGGGCCGCTGTCGGGCAAGTTCGAGGACGCGCAGGAGAACGACCCGGTCGACTACCTGCCCGCCGGCGCCGAGTCCGTGGAGGCGCTCGAGGAGCTCGACGGCTTCCCCTCGGACGGCCAGGCCGATGCGATCATCGTCTTCCATCGCGACGGCGGGCTCACCGCCGAGGACGAGGCCGCGATCGCGCAGGTCCGGACCGCGATCAACGATGAGATACGGCCCAGGTACAACGCCGTGCTCAGGGACGCCGTGGGCGAGACCGGCCCCGCGGCGCCCTCGGAGGATCGTGCCACCGCGCTCCTGACGACGCCGATCACGGTCCCCGACGAGGCGACGGGCGACGCCGAGGACGTGATCACGGACACGCCGGAGGACATCAAGACCGAGCTCGGCGGGCTGCCGAGCGGTCTCGAGGCGAAGGTGACCGGCCCGGCCGGATTCTCCGCCGACGCGGTCGAGGTGTTCAACGAGATCAACGGGACGCTGCTGCTCGCGACCGCCTCGCTGGTGCTGCTGCTGCTGATCGCGATCTACCGCAGCCCGATCTTCTGGATGATCCCGTTCGTCTCGGTTCTGCTCGCCGAGGTGACCAGCCGGGGGCTCGGCTACCTGCTCGCCGAGGCCGGGGTGACCGTCACCGGGCAGTCTGGAGGCATCCTCCCCGTGCTGGTCTTCGGCGCGGGGACCGACTACGCGTTGCTGATGGTCTCGCGATACCGAGAGGAGCTGAGGCGCCACGAGAGCAAGCACGACGCGATCCGCGTCACGATCCGTCGCACCAGCCCCGTGATCCTCGCCTCCGGCGCGACGGTGATGGCGGCGCTGCTCACGCTGACCCTCGCCGAGGTCAAGGGCAGCTCCGGGCTCGGGCCGATCGGTGCGATGGGGATCGCGATGGCGATGATCTCGATGCTGACCCTGCTCCCGGCGTTGCTGACCGTGTTCGGGCGCCGGGCGTTCTGGCCCTTCATCCCGCGCTACGGCACCGAGGGTCCCGACGAGACGCACGGAATGTGGCGGCGGATCGCCGAGTGGGTGGGCCGCGGCCCGCGCCGCGTGTGGATCGGCACCACCGCTGTGCTGGTCGTGCTGGCCATCGGCCTGGTCCAGCTCAACAGCGATCTGACGAGCGGCAATCTGTTCCGCGACGACGTCGACTCGGTCGAGGGCCAGGAGCTGCTCGAGGAGGGCTTCCCGGCGGGCGCAAACGCTCCGACCGAGGTCGTCGTCACCGACGAGTCGAGGCTCGACGACGTCCGCACATCGTTGAGCGAGGCTCCGGGCGTCGTGGAGATCTCCCCCGAGGAGGAGCGGGGGCCGACGGGCACCAAGCTCGAGGCCACGCTCGAGGAGGACCCCTACAGCACGGCCGCGTTCGACCTCGTCCCGGGGATCCGCGAAGCCGTCCACGGGGTCGCCGGCGACGGCGTGCTCGTCGGCGGTCCCACGGCGTCGGAGTACGACCTGCGCCAGTCGACCGCGCGCGACAACCGGCTGATCGTCCCGATCGCGCTCGTGGTCGTGTTCTTGATCCTCGCCGCGCTGCTGCGGGCGATTGTCGCCCCGCTCGTGCTGATCGCGACCGTGATCCTGTCCTACGCCGCGGCGCTCGGAATCGGGACGTTCTTCTTCGAGAACGTGTTCGACTTCCCCGGCATCGACCCGGCCCTGCCGCTGTTCGCGTTCATCTTCCTGGTCGCGCTGGGGATCGACTACAACATCTTCCTGATGGCGCGCGTGCGCGAGGAGACGATCGAGCACGGCACGCGCACTGGGACGATCCGGGGCCTGGCGGTGACCGGGGCGGTGATCACCTCCGCGGGGCTGGTGCTCGCGGGCACGTTCTCGACGCTGGCGGTGCTGCCGCTCGTGTTCCTGACCGAGATCGGGTTCGTGGTCGCAGTCGGCGTCCTGATCGACACGTTCCTGGTCCGCTCGCTGCTCGTCCCGGCGCTCGTGCTCGATATCGGCGACCGGGTCTGGTGGCCGTCGGCGCTCGCCCACCTCGCCGGCCGGAGGCGCCGCGACCGCCCGGACGCGAAGCCGGCCTACGAGACCGAGTAGCGGGACGGCCCCCGGAGGCGGGAGCGCGCTCAGACCCGCCGTCCGTACGCGAGCGCGCCGCGCTTGGTGACCGTGAGCGGCGCCTCGAGCGTCTCCGCCGCCGCCCGCGCGCGCTCGCGCTCGACGCACTTGCCGATGAGGTAGTCGCGGATCGCCTCGCGCGTGGGGAGCTGGAGCAGCGGGGCGTCCCAGCGCTCGACCTGCACGTCGGCGAAGCGCTCCTCGAGCAGCGGGCCGGCGCGCTCCGCGTCGAAGGTCAGGGGCCCGCCGGCGAGCACGTGGGCAAGCTCGGGGGAGTCGTCGCGGCTCGGAGCGGCCACCGCGACGAGCCCTTCCGAGCGCAGGACCCGGTGTGCCTCGTCCAGCGCCCGACCGGGATCCGGCAGGTGATAGAGGACGTAGAGGAGCGCCACCGACCCGAACTCCGAGTCCGCGAACGGCAGCGCGGTGGCGTTCCCCTCGATGCTCGGCTCGGGTGCCCGGGCGAGCATCTCGGGCGAGCTGTCGACCCCCACCCAGGCGCCGTCGGGCAGGTGCTTCGCGAGCTCGCCGTCCCCGCAGCCGACATCGAGCACCGGCGTCAGCCGCTCCGCGGACAGGCGCGCCGCGACGCGCCCGTGCACGTCGTGGCCGGGGCCGTGGCGGCGCACGACCGCACGGGCGGTGGCGAAGCGCTCGGGGTGCTCGTCGTAGTCGGGGGCGATGTGCTTCACGTCGCTTGTTCGTTGTGTAGCGGTTTCATGTCCCCAGGGTAAGAACCGCCGCCGCGGGGTCGCACACCGAGTAGGCGACCGAAAGCGAGAGGCACCATCTGCCCCGAAGCGTTGTTGGAGACACCGCGCTGCTCCGCTGCTAGCGTCGCGACGAGCGCCGGGCCTCCCCCGGCGTCACCGATGAGCGAGCGCAGCGCAGCCCCGCCGATCCCCGGCCCCGACGCCGAGTCACGGGACTGGCTGGTGGCGCTGCGGGCGGGCGGGGCGCGGGGCGACGACGCCCACCGCCGACTCCACGCGCTGCTGCTGAAAGCGGCCCGGTTCGAGATCAACCGCCGGCGCGGTTCACACCCCCACCTGCGCGGGGGCGACCTCGACGACGTCGCTCACCAGGCTGCCGATGACGCGCTCGTCGCGATCCTCGGGAAGCTCGACACCTACCGCGGCGAGAGCCGGTTCACGACCTGGGCGTACAAGTTCGCCCTCCTCGAGGCGGCCGTGAGGCTGCGTCGTCGAGCGTGGCAGGGACGCGAGATCCCGCTCGAGCCCGAGCACTGGTCGGTGATGGCCGCCGGTGACGGATCACCGCCCGCCGAGGCGGAGAGCAGGGAGCTGCTCGAGGCGCTCGGCGCGGCGGTCGAGAGCGAGCTTTCGCCCCGCCAGCGCGAGGTGCTGATCGCGGTCGCGGTCAACGGCGTTCCGATCGACGTGATGGCGGAGCGGCTGGGTTCCACCCGCGGCGCGCTCTACAAGACGATTCACGACGCGCGCCGGAAACTGCGCGCATTCCTGGGCGAGGCGGGATTGAGAGTGACCGAGAACGAGACGAAAGAGCCGAGACGATGAGCAACGACGAACAACACGGCGACCCCGAGCTGGTGGGCCGCCTCCTCGGTCCGTCGGGAGCGGAGCTGGGCTGTGAGGAGTGCTTCGAGCAACTCGACCGTTTCGTCGAGCTGGAGCTCAGTGGAGCGGACGCCGACGCCGGCGTGCCGGGAATGCGCGCGCACCTCGAGGGGTGCGCGGCGTGCGCCGAGGAGCACCGCAGCCTCCACGACCTGATGGAGACCGAGATGTGAGAGGTGGCGATCTCTCGACGCCAAGTAGAGAGAAGCCATCGATCAAGGAGGTCAACATGGAGAGCGCCACCCTGACCGGTCGCGCATCGGCCACCGACGCCGACTCGGTCCTAGAGCGCCTCAAGGCAGACCCGGGCTATCAGGCGTTTCTGCTGCTGCGGGTCGGGTTCGCGGTCGCGCCGATTCTCTTCGGCCTGGACAAGTTCTTCGACGTCCTGGTCAACTGGGAGATCTACCTGGCGCCGTGGATAAACGACATCGTCCCCGGCAGCGCGGCCGAGGCGATGTACGCGGTCGGCGTGATCGAGATTGCCGCGGGGATCCTCGTGGCGGTCAAGCCGCGCTACGGCGCGTATCTGGTCGCGGCGTGGCTGGGCGGGATCATCGTCAACCTGCTCACGCTGTCGGGCTACTACGACATCGCGCTGCGGGACTTCGCCCTGCTGCTCGGGGCCCTGACACTGTCCCGGCTGGCGAGCAAGTACGAGGCGCCCTACGGGACCGAGTAGCGGACGCGCGGAAGGGACTCCATCGCGATGGCGGAGCTGCACGCGGCCAGCTCGTTGCCGCGGGGCATGTCGCGGCGCAGCGCCGCAAACGCGATCCCACCGACGATCAGGGGCAGCCAGAAGAGGATCACCCGGTAGCCGAGCACCGCCGCCGCGGTCCCGGCCGCCGCCGCTCCGTAGACGATCAGGGTCCCGATCAGCCCCCCGTCGATGCCGCCGATCCCACCCGGGATCGGCAGGAGCCCGCCGAGCTGGCCGATCAGGTAGCCCATCAGGATGATCGTGAGTGGGGGGGAGAGGCCGAAGGCGTGGAAGGTCGCCCAGAGCACCGCGTTGTCGAACGCCCAGTAGCCGACCGACCCCGCCAGCACGCGGCGGTTTCCGGAGCGGAGGATCTGCAGCGCCTCGGCGGTCCCGTCGATCACCGCCCGCCGCGCCGCGCACCCCCCCCGGCGCAGGCGGGAGGCCTCCGGACCGGGGACGCGGCCGGGGCCGAGGCGGGGGATCGCCACCACGGCCCCGAGCGCGAGCGCCGCCACGGCCGCCGGGAAGGCTGTCAGCCAGAGCGACAGCTCCGGCCCGACCACGCCGAGCGCCATCACGGTCCCGAGCATCGCGACGGCGAGGAAGTTGACCCCGCTCTTGATCAGGAAGAAGGCGACCGATCGGCGCGCGATCCGCTCGCCGTCCATGCCCCCGCGGTGAAGGACCCACGCCCCGAGCGCCAGCCCGCCGGCCCCGCTGGCCGGAACCAGCGAGCCCATCGCCAGCTCCGAGCCGCCGATCTGCCAGCTCCGCCGCCAGCTCAGCCCGGTGCAGAAGATCGGCCCGAACATGACCACGTAGGAGGCGAACGAGAGGCCCTCGAGCAGCGTCGCCAGCGCCAGCCATCCCGGGCTCGCGCCCGCGAGCTGGTCTCGGACCTCGCCCAGCCCGGGCGCGAGCAGGACTATCCCAACCAGGACGCCGAGCGCGGCGATCGCCTGGAGCGCGCGCCGGCGCAGCGTCGGCGTCTGAAACTCGCCGGGCAGCTCCGCGGGCGTTGTACCCGGGACGGGCCCGGCCTCGGTGCTCATCGGGCGATCAGCTCTTCGACTCGACGGGATGGCCCTGGCGCCGCCAGGTCTTCACCCCGCCCCTGCCGACGTGGACCGGGCGATAGCCCTCACGCTGCAGGAGCGAGGCGGCGAGCCCGCTGCGCTTGCCCCCGCTGCAGATCGCGGCGATCGGGCGGTCGCGGGGGAGCTCGTCGAGCCGATCCGCGAGCTTCCCGTACGGGATGTGGACCGAGCCCGGTATGTGGCCGGCCGCGAACTCGTCGTCCTCGCGAACGTCGAGGACGAGCGGCCCGCCGTGCTCGCCATTGCGCTCGGCGAGCGTGTCGGGATCGATCATCTCGATCCGGTCCACGGGGCGCTCCTCGGAGCGCCACGCCGTCATCCCGCCCTCGAGGAAGCCCCGCACACGCATCCCGACCGACGCCAGCAGCTCCGCCGCCTCGAGCTCGTAGCCGTCGGACGCCGCGACCACGATCACGTCGCGCTCCCTGGGGACCACGCGCGCGACCTTGGTCGCGAACCCGGTGTCATAGGCGGAGGCGCTGATCGCCCCCGGGATGTGGGCCTCGTCGAACTGCTCGTTCGTCCTCGCGTCGACCAGGATCGCCCCCTCGGCGATCGCCACCTCGACGCCGCGCGGGGTGAGCGGGGTCGGAGTGCCGAGCTCCTCGATCAGCGGGCCGCGGTTGAGCGCGACGATGTGCTCGACGTTCGGCGGCGGGTCGCCCAGGGAGGCGAGCGCGGCGTCGACGAACTCCGCCGGGGTGGACGGCCGCAGGGCGGGGTTGTGCTCGCGCTCGAACCCGATCGTCGAGGTCGTCCTGCTGTCGATCGCCGAGCCCGCGCACAGCGAGCCCCCGATGTGCCCCGGCCACACCTCGACGTCGTCGTCGAGCGCCAGGAGGCGGTCGTGCAGCGAGGCGAAGATCTCCGCCGCGCCCTCGCGCGGCTCGATCGCGAGGTCGGGCCGCGCGACGTCGCCGATGAACAGCGAGTCGCCTGTCAGCACCGCCCACGCGTCGCCGCCCCGCCCCGAGTCGCGGAGCAGGAAGCAGGTGTGCTCGGGGCGGTGCCCGGGAGTGTGAAGCGCCTCGACCTCCAGCTCGCCCGCGCGCAGCCGCCACCCGTCGGCGAACGGCTCGTGCGGGTAGTCGACCCCGGCGAGCTCGTGGATGTGGATCGTCGCGCCGGTCGCGCTCGCGAGCCTGCCGTGTCCGGAGACGTGGTCGGCGTGGTTGTGGGTCTCGAGGACGTGCGCTATCGCCACTCCGTGCAAGCGGCTCAACCGCACGTAGGGATCGATGTCCCATTGCGGATCGACCACGGCGCCGACGCCGGCCGCCTCGTCCCCGATCACATAGGAGGCGCAGCCGAGGTCCTCGTTGATCACCTGGCGGAAGAACACGGGCGTCCGGCTCGGATTGTGGCTGATCCGATCGGCGCCAGCTTGTCAGCCCGCCTGCCCCGGAAACGGCCGAGTGTCGGCGGCGTCGTGAATCGCGACCTCGGGCGGGGCCGATACCACCTCGAGCAAGCGGCGCGCGAACTCCTGCAGGTGCGGCTGGGTGAAGTGGCGGTCGAGCGCCTCGCGGTGGGCCCACTCCTCGACCGCGACGAAGCTCAGCGGGTCCTCGACGGCGGCGAAGAAGCCGTAGCGCAGGCACCCCTCCTCGCGGCGCGAGTCGTCCTGCATCCGTTCCAGGAGGGCGACCAGCTCATCGCGCTGCTCCGAGTGGCACCGGACCCGACCGATTACAAGCACCACGCGTGACCTCCTCGTCGTTGGCGCGGAACGTATCGGAGCGGGGGGCTCCTGTTGCGCGCACAAGGCCAGCGCAGATGTGCTCCAGGCGCTTTTGCGACACTCAGCCCATGCCGCGCAGTCGCAGCTACGACCGCGCACCGGGGGACGTGCGGCCGGTGAAGATCGAGCCGGGGTTCGTGCGCACCGCATCGGGCTCGGCGCTCTACTCGCAGGGCGAGACGCGTGTGATCTGCACCGCTTCCGTGACCGACTCGGTCCCCCGGTGGATTGAGGGCCGCGGGCGCGGGTGGGTGACCGCCGAGTACGCGATGCTCCCCGCCTCGACCGGCGAGCGCAAGCAGCGCGACGTGAGCCGCGGGCGACAGGACGGGCGCGGGGTCGAGATCCAGCGCCTGATCGGGCGATCGCTTCGCGGCGTCGTGGACATGAAGGCGCTCGGCGAGCGCAGCGTCTACGTCGACTGCGACGTGCTCCAGGCCGACGGTGGGACCCGGTGCGCGGCGATCACCGGGGGGTTCGTCGCGCTCCAGCTCGCGCTTCAGGGGCTCGTCTCGGCGGGCGATCTCGATCGGCTGCCGCTGACAGGCTCGGTCGCCGCAGTGAGCGTCGGGATGGTGGACGGGACCGCGCTGTGCGACCTCGACTACGCCGAGGACTCGGGCGCCGAGGTGGACGCGAACGTGGTGATGACCGGTGCCGGGGGGCTGGTCGAGGTCCAGGCGACCGCGGAGCGCACGCCGCTGGGGCGCGCGTCGCTCGACGAGCTTCTCGCGCTCGCCGACGGGGGGATCGCGCGTCTGCGCGAGGCACAGGAGCGCGCCACCGGCGGTCTCCCCGAACCGGGCTGATGGGACGGCCCAGGGTCGTGGTCGCGACTCGGAACGAGCACAAGCTCCGCGAGCTGGGCGAGATCCTCGCCGGCGTCGAGCTCGAGCCGCTGCCGGCCGCGGTCGAGCTTCCCCCCGAGGACGGCGAGACGTTCGCCGACAACGCGCTCGTCAAGGCCCGCGCCGCGCACGAGGCGACCGGCGCCGCGGCGATCGCCGACGACTCCGGGATCGAGACGAGCGCACTCGGCGCCGCGCCGGGCGTGCGCTCGGCGCGCTTCGCCGGACCCGGCGCGAGCGACGAGCAGAACCTCGCGCTCCTTCTCGAGAGGCTCGGCGGCGCGACCGACCGCCGGCTCGCGTACGTGTGCGCGCTCGCATACGTGGACTCCGACGGGCGCGAGGAGCTGGTCGAGGGACGGTGCGAGGGGACGCTGGCGGCGGAGCCGCGCGGAAGCGGCGGCTTCGGCTACGACCCGGCGTTCGTCCCCGCCGACACCGGCCCCGACGACGAGCGCACGATGGCCGAGCTGAGCCCGGCCGAGAAGCACGCGATCAGCCACCGCGGCCGCGCGGCGCGCGCGCTCTCCGAGCTTCTCGAGGGACGGTCGGGCTGATGGCCCGGGGCGGCCGGCCACGGCCCGGCGAGGTGATCCAGTCCAAGTCGGGCGCCGCGGGGCTCTCGATCTTCTCGAACTCGATCCTGATCGCGATCAAGATCGCCGCCGGGGCGATCACCGGCTCGATCGCGATGATCACCGAGGCGGTCCACTCGTCGATCGACCTCATCGCCTCCGTCGTCGCCTTCATCTCCGTGCGCAAGGCCGCCGAGCCCGCCGACGCCGACCATCCCTACGGCCACGAGCGGGTCGAGAACCTCGCCGCGGTGATCGAGGGGATGCTGATCGTGATCGGCGCCGGGATCATCGTCTTCGAGGCCACCCGCCGCCTCGTCGACCCACCGGTGGAGATCGACGTCCTGTGGGTGGGGATCGGCGTCGCGGCGTTCTCGACCCTCGCCAACGTCGCCGTCTCCACGTTCCTCTTCCGCCGCGCCCGCGAGCTCCGCTCCCCGGCGCTCGAGGGCGACGCCGCCCACCTCCAGACCGACGCGATGACCTCGGCGGGGCTGCTGGTCGGGCTTTTGCTGGTCGAGGTGACCGGCGTGGTCGCCTTCGACGCGATCACTGCTCTGCTGATCGCGGTCGTGATCGTGGTCGCCGGGATCAGGATCCTCAGCCGCTCCTCGCGGGTGCTGGTGGACGAGGCCCCGCCGCCCGAGGAGCTCGACCAGATCGAGGCCGCGATCGCGAACGCCCGAGCCCCGGAGGTTGCCGGCTACCACAAGCTCCGCGCGCGGCGCTCGGGCGCCAACCGCCACATCGACCTTCATGTCCAGTTCCGCTCCGGGACCACCCTGGAGCGCGCCCACGAGCTCGCCCACGAGCTTCGCGGGGCGATCGAGGATGCGATCCCGTACTCCGACGTCCTGATCCACGTCGAGCCGGAGAGCTCGGTCACCCCCGACGACGACGACAGGCCGCTCCGCCACGGCCGGCTGTAGCGGTGCGAAGCGCCTGTGAGCGGACTAGCCGAGCGTATAGTGGCTGCGGGGGTCTGACGATGGCGAACTGCGGATCACTGCTCGAGCTCGACGATCTTCGGGGGCGCCTGGGTCTCGTCGAGGGGGGCGATGTCGGATCGAGGGTCGTGGAGGTCGAGCGCATCGTCGGCACGGTCGATCGTTGCTGCGATTTCGATCGCTGCTTCCATCCCCTGCGGCCGGAGCTGCGAGGTGCGGTCGCGGCGGTGAGAGACGCCTTTCCCAAAGGCGAATTCCCGCCGATCTCCGTGGTGCGGGTCGACGAGGCGTACTTCGTCGTCGACGGGCACAAGCGGGTGGCGGCGGCCCGCTCCCTCGGCGTCGAGATGATCGACGCGCAGGTGACGCGGCTGCGAAGTCCCTACCCGGTCACCCACGAGACAGGCGCGGGAGACCTTCCGCTGCTCGAGGCCGAGGCCCGCTTTCGGCGTGAGAGCGGCCTCCTCGAGGCGCGGCCGAAGGCCCGCGTCCCCTGCTCCGCTCCGGCCGGGTACGCGGAGCTGCTCGATTCGGTGCGGGCGCACGGATACGAGCTCTCAAACGCTCAGGGGCGCGTCGTGCCCGCGGTCGAGGTCGCCGACGACTCGTACGGCTGCGCCTACGCGTCGGCGCAGCGCGCCGCCGATGCCGCGGGCATCACACGGCTGCTTCCGGGGTGCCAGCCGGGGGACCTGGGCCTGACGCTCCGACGGAGCGGCAACGCGACATCGGCGAGTTGCGAGGAGCATGACCGTGCCGCACATGACTCGGCCGCGGCGGAGAAGCGCCGGCTCGCCACCGCAGGCCCGCGGCGCCTGCGCTGGCTCCCCTTCCGGCGAAGGACGACGACCGGCTAGGTTCGGGCCTCGCGGGCCTCGGCGACAGCCTTGCGGGCGCCGTCCCGCCACGGTTCCCCGTGGCCGGTGAGGATCGTCTCGGCCTCGACGCTCTCGATCGCGTCGAGCGACTCGAACGCGGTGTCGGTGCTGACGTTGAACGCCGACGGCATCACCTGCGGAGCGCGCCGGCCCGTGAGCGGGTTCCACGTGCACAGCGCGTCGCCGGCGAAGAGCGCGTCGTGGCCCTCGAACAGCAGCGCGCAGTGGCCGGGCGTGTGGCCGGGGGTGTGGACGACCCTCGGGCTTCCGGGCACGTCGAGGACGTCGCCGTCCGCGAACGTCTCCGCCCCCTCGATCTTCGGCGGCTTCGCGCCGCCCCCGCTCGCCATCCCGCCCATGAAGCGCCAGAATCGCGGCCGCCACGCCTGGGCGAAGAGCTTCGTCGGGCGCCCGTCGCCGGCCTTCGGCCCTGGGTCGCGAAGCGTGCCGTCGTCGTCGTCGTGGATCAGGATCCGGGCGCCGTCGTCTCGAAGCGTCGGCGCGACGCCGGTGTGGTCGGAGTCGGAGTGGGTCAGCACGACCGCGTGCACGTCCCACGTGCGGTGGCCGATCGCCCGAAGCTCGGACTCGACATCGCCGCGAAAGCCGGGGAGGCCCGCGTCGATGGCCGTCAGCCGCTCGCCGTCCTCGACCAGGTACCAGTTGACGATCTCCGAGCCGAGGCCGTACACCCCCGGCACGATCTCGGTCGGCCCCCTCATCGCGCCGTTGAGTACCCCGAGCGGCGCGAATCTATGCGCGCCCGCTACAGCAGGTTCACCGCGGCGGCGAGGCCGACGGCGGCGACGGTGATCGAGTAGCCCGTGTAGCCGTTGATCGCGAGCAGGATCACGGCGATCGCGCAGATGCCGATGATCGTCAGCCAGGCGACGCGCGATGCCGGGGAGGCGGGCACGACAATATGTTGACTGATGAGTGCGATGCCGCGCGCGGGACAACCCACGGCGACCGACCTCGCGCCGACCCGCGACGCCGCCGAGGCGGCGGTCGCGCGCCTGCGCGAGATGTCCGCCGAGATCCTGGGCTGCGCCGTCTTCTGGCGCGGCGAGCTGCTCGCGGCGAGCGGCGATCGCGACCGCTGGGGGGAGGCCTCGGCGGCGTTGCTCGAGGCCGCCGACGCCGCCGGTGAGGGGCCGGCGTCCCAGCTTCACGTCGCGACTGAGGAGGGAGAGGTGTTCGCGGTCCGCGACCGCGGGCTCGCGATCGTCGCGGTGAGCGAGCGCTTCGCGCTCGCCTCGCTGATGCTCTCCGACATGCGGACGGTGCTGCGTGACCTCGCCCGCGGCGGGGGGTGACCGAGCGGCGATGGAGAAGCCCCACCGGTTCATCCTCGATCGGGTCGCCGGCTACGCGGACGAGGCGGCGGCCTACCTTCGCCGCCGCCGTCTCAGCCGCAAGCCGTTCGCGCGCGTGCACTGGCCGGGGGGGCGAAGCGCCGACTTCCCTCCCGAGACCGAGTCCGGGCGGTCGCTGTTCATCGCCGCGTCGCGGCTGATCGACGTCGCGCGTGAGTCCTAGGCTTCTCAATAACGGACATATGTAGTCCCTACACTGGACTTATGACTGAGCTCGCGATGCTGGCCGCGGAGGTCGGGGCGAACGAGCGAACGCTGCGGCGGGCCGTGAACCAAGGGACGCTGCGCGCGGACAGGCCCACCCCGCGGACACTGGTGCTGCCGCTTGCGGAGCGCCGCTACGTGCGGCGCTCGTGGTCGTTGCTCGGCGCTCTGCGCTCCGCCCTTCGGACTGAGCAGAACGTCCGGTTTGCGTTGCTGTTTGGCTCCGCGGCGACGGGCACCGACACACTCGTGAGCGACATCGACGTGATGGTGGAACTTCGCGATCCGAGCCTCGAGCGCGTGGTCGATCTGAGCGCGAAGTTGGAGGCGGCAACCGGGCGTCGCGTTGACGTCCTCCGGCTCGAGGACGCCGACGCCGATCCACTCTTGCTCGCCGATGTCGTCGCCGATGGGCGCGTGCTCGTCGATCGAGAGACGCGGTGGCCACGATTGCTTCGGCGCGAGACCGGCCTCAGGAAGCGGGGTCGCAGACAGGAAGGCGATCGCGCTCGTGCGGCCCTCGGCGGCATCGACCGCCTGCTGGATGGGTGACGATGGCCGATCCAGAGCCGCGGAAGGCGGATCGCAAACGGTGGGCACGCGACATCGTCCGCCACCTCGAGGACTTCCCACGTCAGTACGCCGCTTTGGAAACGGCGATGGCGACGTTCGGTGAGGACTTCGATCTCCCGGCGTTCAAGCGCGCCTTCAAGACCACCGAGGATCTCGAGGCGTACAACCGGGTCCAGGCCGTTGAACGGGCGGTTGGCCGGATTCAGAATTTCGTCGCCGAGCTGTCCATCGCCGGGGCCCGGCTCGCGCAGCTGCCCCTTCCGCCGATGGGAGATGACGGCTCACAGGCCCGGCAGGCGTTCGAGGCGTTGCGCGACGCGGGCGTCGTCGACGGCAGGCTCTGCCGCCGGCTGACACGAGCACAGAAGGCTCGCACGATGATCGAGCACAGCCACGTCCAGACCCCGGCACGGGACGTCCATCGTGCAACCGAGCTCGTGCATCACGCGGCACGCGAGTTCATCGCCCGCTACCGCGCCTGGATCCCGCCCTACATCGAGGGCGGCACGGGCGGGCAGTGAGCCATCGGGCACTACCCTCAATCCCCATCACCCCCGATCCCTCACCCCAAGCGACCCTGGTCGAGCCCGCGCTCGCGGAGCGGGTTCTCGAGCGCGCGCTCCGCAACGGCGGCGACTTCGCCGAGCTGTTCTGCGAGGACCGCGGCGGATTCGGGCTCTCGATCGACGAGTCGCGGGTCGAGCGCGCCCAGCAGGGGAGCGAGCGCGGCGCCGGCGTGCGGGTGGTGATCGGCGAGACGACGTACTTCGCCCACGTCGACGGGCTCGCCGAGCCCGACCTGATGCGCGCCGCCGACGCGGCGGCCGCGGCCCTTTCGGGGAAGCGCGCCGGGGGAGGGGCGCTAGCCGCCGCCGACGTTCCCGAGCTCCAGGAGGTCGAGCTCCGGCCCGAGGACGTGCCCGCCGAGCGCAAGGTCGAGCTCCTGCGGGCCCTCGACGAGCGCGCCCGCGCGGCGGGCGGCGAGGTGGCGCAGGTCCAGGGCTCGTACGCCGAGGGCCGGCGCCGGGTCCAGGTCGCGAGCTCCGACGGCGTCCACGCGACCGACGACCGCACCCGGGTCCGGCTCGGGGCGCAGGTCGTCGCCCGTCGCGGCGACGTCGTCGAGACCGGGTTCGAGACGCTCGGCGCCCACCGCGGGTTCGAGCTCGTCGAGGACGGCGCCGCCGAGGCGCTCGGCGCCGAGGCCGCCGGCAAGGCGCTCACCCTGCTCGGAGCCGACCCCGCCCCGGCGGGCTCGATGCCGATCGTGGTGGGGAAGGGTTTCGGCGGCGTCCTGTTCCACGAGATGACCGGCCACGGGCTCGAGTCCGACGCCGTCCAGAAGGGTGCGAGCGTGTACGCGGAGAAGCTCGGGGAGCGGGTCGCCGAGCCGCTCGTGAC
>JBOGZL010000369.1:0-12964 GCA_050697195.1 Solirubrobacterales bacterium | reverse complement strand
GCGCCGCGCCGACGGCGTCGCGGGGCGAGCCGAGCAGCGCGCCGGCCTCGTGGAGCTCGTCGGTTCTGACCCGGAACCAGTCGATCGCCGCCGGTCCGGTGAGCGCCTCGACCCGGCGCACATTCGCGGCGCTCGACCCCTCGGAGACGAGCGCGAGGATCCCGACCTCGGCGGTGTTCGCTACGTGCGTGCCACCGCACAGCTCGCGGGACACGTCCTCGACCTCGACCACCCGCACCCACTCGCCGTACTTCTCACCGAAGAGCGCGATTGCTCCAAGCGCCTCCGCCTCACCGCGGTCCATGTGCAGCGCCCTCACCGGGAGGCTTGCCTTGATCCACCCGTTGACCCGGTCGGCGATCTCGCGCAGCTCCTCCGGCGTCAGCGCCGCGCCGTGGGTGAAGTCGAACCGGAGCTTGTCCGGGCGCACCGCCGACCCCGCCTGGCGCACGTGCGTCCCAAGCCGCTCACGCAGCGCCGCGTGGAGGAGGTGGGTGGCGGTGTGGTTGCGCATCGTCGCGTGGCGGGTCTCGCGATCGACAATCGCCTCGACACGCTGGCCGGTCTCGGGAACCCTCGGCCCCTCGACCTTCAGGGCCTGGTCGTCGCCCAACCGGTACACGTCACGCACGTCGGCCTCGTTCCCGTCCCAGCGGAGCGATCCGGAATCGGCGACCTGGCCCCCGCCCTCGGCGTAGAAGGGGCTCTCCTCCAACTTGACGAGCGGGGCGCCATCGGCGTCGGCGGCCGCGGCCACGCTCGTCGCGGCGCGCAGCGTCTCGTAGCCGACGAAGCGCGTCGCCGGCGCCGCGGAGACGAACGAGATCACCTCGGCGTGGCGGTCGGGAGTCGCCGCCTCGGCACCGGTCCGGGCGCGGACCCGCTGCTCGTCCATCAGCGCCTCGAACCCCGCATCGTCGACCGACAGCCCCTCCTCGGCGAGCAGCTCCTTGGTCAGGTCGTAGGGGAACCCGTAGGTGTCGTGGAGCTTGAACGCGTCGGCGGCGTCCACCCACGACGTGCCCTGACCCGTGGCGTCGGCGATCAGGTCGCCCAGCAGCTCGGTGCCTCGATCGAGCGTGCGGCCGAAGCTCTGCTCCTCGTCGGCGACCCAGCGCAGGACCGTGTCGCGGTGCTCGACGAGGTGCGGATAGGCCGCGCCCATGTCCTCGATCACGCGCTCGGCGAAGCTCCCGAGATACGGAGGCTCGAGGCCCAGCACGCGGCCCTGCTGGATCGCTCGCCGCATGATCCGACGCAGGATGTAGCCGCGGTCCTCGTTCGAGGGCACGACTCCGTCCGCGATCAGGTGCGCCGTGCCCCGCGAGTGGTCGGCGATGATCCGCATCGCCCGCGTCGTCTTCGCGTCCTGTCCGTGCGAGCGGCCCGAGAGCTCCTCGGCGAGCTCGACCAGGGGGCGAAAGAGGTCGGTCTCGTACACCGACGGAACGTCCTGCTGGATCGCGGCCATCCGCTCCAGCCCCAGCCCGGTGTCGATGTTGCGCGAGGGGAGCTCGGTGAGGCTCCCGTCCGCGTGCAGCTCGTAGGTCATGAAGACGTGGTTCCAGTACTCGAGGAAACGCTCGGTGTCATCGCCGGGCAGATCGTCGGGGCTGCCGAAATCCTCCCCGCGGTCGAGGTACATCTCCGAACACGGGCCGGCGGGGCCCGTCGGCCCGGCCTGCCACCAGTTCTCCGACCGCGGCAGCCGCACGATGCGCTCGTCGGGTACGCCGATCTCACGCCAGATCTCGATCGCCTCCGTGTCCGGTCCCAGCGCCAACTCCTCGTCGCCCTCGAACACCGTGACCCAGATCCGGTCGGGATCGAACCCGAATCCCTCGGTCGACAGTTCCCACCCGAAGCGGATCGCGTCCTGCTTGAAGTAGTCCCCGAGGCTGAAGTTGCCGAGCATCTCGAAGAATGTGAGGTGGCGGGCCGTGTTGCCGACCTCCTCGATGTCGGTGGTCCGGAAGCAGCGCTGGCAGGTGGTGAGGCGGCGGTGCGGCGGCTCCTCCTCGCCGAGGAAGTACGGCTTCAGCGGCTGCATCCCGGCGGTGGTGAGCAGCACCGACGGGTCGTGGACGGACGGCACGAGCGACGCCGAGGGACGGCGGAGGTGGTCGCGCTGCTCGAAGAAGCGCAGGAACGTCTCGCGGATCTCGTCGGACCTCATCGGCCCAAGAGTATGAACGCCGAGGGTGCGCTATTTGCGCAGCGGCCAGACGACCTCGGTCCGGCGCTTGGACGAATCCGGTTCCTCGCGGGGATCGGTGACGTAGATCTCCCACACCGGTCCCGATGGGTCGTGCCCGTGGGCCAGCACCCACTCGCCGATCGCGGCGTGCGTGTCCTGCAGTCCCTCGTAGGGACCGACGTGGGTCGTCACCGCCGCGGGGCCGCCGGGCAGCTCACCGGCGGCGATCCGGCCCTCGCCGGGCACCGGCTCGGTGACCGGAAAGCCCGCCTCGAAGTCAGCTTCGTCGTCGGTGTAGTCGAAGAAGCGCGCGAACGGCGGCCCCGCGGGCCTGGCCCCCACGCGCTCGAGGTACGAGAGCACCTCGGGCAGCACCTCGTGGAAGGTGTCCCCGACCCGGGAGGGGTGGGTCGTGACGCGGATCGTCGCGGTGGGCTGAGGCTTCAGCTTCGTTGTCTTGATCGGCTCCACCGCGCGCGAGCCTACGCGATCGTGCCATGGCCGACGACCGCATCGCCGTCCATCAGCGACGCCGTCTGGCCGGGGGCGACGCCGACCGCGGGCTCCCCGAGCTGAAGCGAGAGCGACCCGTCCAGCTCGCCGGGCTCGACCGCGCATGGCAGGGCGCGCGAGCGGTAGCGGAGCTTCACCCGATCGACGCGACCCCCGTCGCGGTGAAGGACCGCGTCGCGAACGATCACCCGTCGTGTCTCGAGCTCCTCGCGCGACCCCACCACGACCCGGTTGGAGTCGGCGTCGGTCTCCAGCACGTAGAGCGGCGTCGGGGCCGCGATCCCGAGCCCGCGTCGCTGGCCGACGGTGAAGTTGTGATGCCCGCGATGGCGGCCGAGCACGCGGCCCTCGGTGTCCACGACGTCCCCCTCGCGGTCGTGGAGCCGCGCGTGGCGGGCGAGGAAGGAGCGCTTGCCCTCCCCGGCGAGGAAGCAGAGGTCCTGGCTCTCGAGCTTCGCGGCGACCGGGAGGCCGGCGCGCTTCGCGATCTCGCGCACCTCCGCCTTGGTGCGCGTTGCGAGCGGAAAGCGGAGCCGCGCGAGCGTCGCCGGCGGGACCGCGGAGAGCATGTAGGTCTGGTCCTTGGCGGCGTCGGCGGGCGCGACCAGCAGCGGCCCGAGGCCGTCGTCGGCGATCCGCGCGTAGTGCCCGGTCGCGAGACCGCCCGCGCCGAGCCTGGCGCCGAGGTCCGCCATCGCGTCGAGCCGCACGCGTCCGTTGCACCGCACGCACGGGTTGGGCGTCCGCCCCGCGGCGTGGCCGGCGAGGAACTCCTCCACCACCGCGGCGCGGAACGGCTGCTCGAGGTCCATCGTCAGATGCGGGATCGCCATCGAGTGGGCGAGCGCCCGCGCCCCAACCACCGCCTCGGGCGAGCAGCAGCTCCGGGCGCCGTCGGTGCGCCGGTCCGCCCACAGCTTCACGGTCACCGCGACTACCTCGGCGCCTCGCTCGCGCTCCAGCCACGCGGCGACGGCGCTGTCCACCCCTCCGCTCACCGCGACCAGGACGCGCTCGCGCTGCGCCTCCTCCGCGCACAGCGGCGCCCCCGAGGCGATCAGGCTCGCCAGCGCGCGGTGCAGCGCGTCGGCGGCGAGGTCCGCGGCGTGGCGGCCCTGCGGCGAGAGGCTGCCGAGCGCGTCGGAGAGATCCTCGGGACCGACCCGGGCCGCGCCGAGGACCGCCAATCCCTCGACCTCCTCGGCGAGCGCCGCCCCCGCGGCGACAGCGGCCGAGCAGCCCTCGGCGTCGAAGCGGGTTGCCTCGATGCGCCCGCCCGACACAGACAGGGAGACCCGGATCAGGTCGCCGCACGGCGCGCCGCCCGCGGCGCCGTGGTGCCATCCCTCCGGCGCCGCTCCGCGCCGCGAGGCGTCGCCCATGTAGTGCTCGAGCTCGTCGGTCGTCACGGGACCGAGCTTAGACAGAAAGAAGGCCCCAACCTGCCGGCGACCGCTCGGCCTGAGAACCCTTCTAGGAAGGTGGGCGTCTACCGACGAGCCCCGAGGGACCCACCGGAAATCGACTCCCAAGCCGATTGTGTTGGCTCACAATTGGAGCGGCCAGTCGAACAGGCTCGAGCCTGCTCCAAAAGCTAGCAGCACGGGGCGGCCGCTACCCGCGGTCGAGCTCCTCGAGCGCCTCGATCGGGTCGTCGAACACCCGCCACCGCAGCAGCTTCCCGGCGCGGAAGTCGAGCGCGATCCCCAGCAGCCACTCGCCTCCGATCACCCCGCTCTCGCGCCACACGTACTGGACCCGAGCGAGGGCGACCACGGTGTCTCCGGACTCGTGCAGCTCGTCGAGCTCGTATCGCCGCTTCAGGTGCTTGAACGTCCGCCCCGCCCACCGGGTCGCCTCCTCGGTCCCGTGGCGCACGCCGCGCTGGGTGTGGATCTCGACGCCGGGGTCGATCAGGTCGCGAAAGGTCTCGACGTCGCCCTCGCTGAGCGCGGCGAGCACCCGTCGTGCGGCGTCGGTGTTCGAGGACTCGCTCAGCGCTCGGGTCTCCCGGGGCCCCCTCTCGACGCGATCCCGAGCTCGCGAAGCTGGCGATCGTCCACCGGCGCCGGCGCGCCCGTCAGCGGGTCGGCCCCCGAGGCGGTCTTCGGGAACGCGATCACGTCCCGAATCGACTCGGCGCCGTGGAGCTGGGCGACGATCCTGTCGAGCCCGTACGCGATCCCCCCGTGGGGCGGGGCACCGTAGCGCAGTGCCTCGAGCAGGAATCCGAATCGCTCCTCGGCCTCCTCGGCGCCGATCCCGAGCGCCTCGAACACGCGCCGCTGGACGTCGGAGCTGCTGATCCGGATCGAGCCGCCGCCCAGCTCGACCCCGTTCCAGACCACGTCGTAGGCGCGCGCCCGGTTGTCGCCCGGCCGCGAGGGGTCGATCTCGCCCTCGGGCGAGGTGAACGGGTGGTGGAGGGCGTCCCACCGCCCCTCGTCCTCGTCCCAGCCGAACAGCGGCCAGTCGACGATCCAAAGCACGTCGTTGCGGTCGGCGGGGATCAGGTCGAAGCGTCCCGCGAGGTGCATCCGCAGGCCGCCGAGCGTGCGCCCCACCACGGGGGGCTCGTCGGCGACCACGAGCAGGAGGTCGCCCTCCTGCGCGCCGAGGCGCTCGTTGAGCGTCCTCAGCTCCTCGTCGGAGAGGAACTTCGCGACCGGAGAGCGCCACCCGTCGCCCTCCCGGAACGCCCATACCAGTCCCTTGGCGCCGATCCCCTGCGCGTGCTCGATCAGGCCGTCGAGCTCGGAGCGCGGGAGCTCGCGCCGCCCCGCGTTGATCCCCTGGACCGCGCCGCCCTCGTCCACGGCGGAGCGAAACACCTTGAACTCGGTCTCCCGGACAGCGTCGGTGAGGTCGACGATCTCGAGCCCGAACCGGGTGTCGGGGCGGTCGGTGCCGAAGCGCGCGACCGCGTCGTCGTAGCCCATCCTGGGGAACGGGATCTCGACCTCGACGCCGCCCACCGCGAGGACGCGCTTGAGCAGGCGCTCGTTGACCTCGAGCACGTCGTCGATGTCCACGAACGACAGCTCGATGTCGAGCTGGGTGAACTCCGCCTGGCGATCGGCGCGCTGCGCCTCGTCGCGAAAGCAGCGTGCGATCTGGTAGTAGCGCTCGAAGCCCGACACCATCAGGAGCTGCTTGAAGAGCTGCGGGGACTGCGGGAGCGCGTAGAACGAGCCCGGCTGGAGTCGGCTGGGGACGAGGAAGTCGCGCGCGCCCTCGGGAGTCGAGCGGGTCAGGCTCGGGGTCTCGATCTCGAGGAACCCCTCCGCGTCGAGGAACGCCCTGATCGAGCGCACGACGCGGTGGCGAAGCTCGATCGCCTCGCGCATCCGATCGCGGCGGAGGTCGAGGTAGCGGTGTCGCATCCGCATCTCCTCCCCGACCTCGCCGGAGAAGCTCTCGATCTCGAACGGCGGCGTGTCGGCGTCCGCGAGGAGCTCGGAGCCCGCGACACGGACCTCGAACTCGCCCGTCGGAAGCTCGGGGTTGACCGTCTCGGGGTCGCGGCGAACGACCTCTCCGTGTGCGCTGAGAACGTCCTCGGCGCGCAGCCCGTGGGCCAGCTCGTGCGCCTCGGGCGCGGCCTGGGGGTTGAAGACGAGCTGGACGAGCCCGGTGCGGTCGCGCAGGTCGATGAACGTGAGGCCGCCGTGGTCGCGGCGGCGGTGGACCCAGCCGGCGACCCGCGCCTCCGATCCGACACGGTCCGCGAGCACCTGGCCGCACCAGGTGTCGCGGAAGCGGTTCTCCCGAAGCGGCGGGAAGCCGTCGTCGGTCTCGGTCATCGATCGCCCACCGCCGCGAGCTCCTCGGCGATCCGTCCGCGATCGACTCCTCGCTGCTCGCCGGACTCCATGTCGCGCAGCGCCGCGGTCCCGTCCTCGTCGAGGATCACCGCGTGGCGGGCGCCGACGCGGTCGGCCTGCTTCATCTGCCCCTTCATCCCGCGGCCGGCGAGATCGAGCTCGGCCCGCAGGCCGGCGCGACGAAGCTCGGTGACCAGCGCGAGCGCCTGGGCGCGCTGGCCGTCCGCCGCCGCGACGAATACGTCGCACGTGGCGCCGCCCTCGCCGCCCTCGAGCGCGAGGACGATCCGCTCGACCCCGACGGCCCACCCGTTCGCGGGGGTCGGCGGTCCGCCGAGCTGCTCGACCAGGCCGTCGTAGCGGCCCCCGCCCCCGATTCCCGACTGCGCGCCGAGCCGGTCGCAGGTGAACTCGAACACCGTTCGCGTGTAGTAGTCGAGCCCGCGCACGAGCGTGCCGTCGAGCGCGTACTCGACGCCGGCGGCATCGAGGAGGCGGCGGACCTCCGCGAACTGCTCGGCGTCCTCGCCTCCGAGGCGCTCGAGCATCGTCGGCGCCCCGGCCATCACGGCGCGGGTGCGCTCGTCGTCGGAGTCGAAGGCGCGAAGCGGGTTGGCATCGATTCTCTCCCGCACCTCCCGCGCGAGCTCGGACTCCCGGGAGCGCAGGTACTGCTTCAGCTCGTCGCGATAGGCGACCCGGGAGGCAGGAGAGCCGAGGCTGGACAGCCGCAGATCCACGCCCGGGACGCCGAGCTCGGTGAGCAGGTCGTCCAGAAGCATGATCAACTCGGCGTCGACCAGCGGCGAATCCGAGCCGATCGCCTCGGCGTCGATCTGGTTGAACTGGCGGAAGCGGCCCGCCTGGGGCGCCTCGTAGCGAAAGAACGGGCCCGCGCACCACAGCTTCACCGGCTGGGGGAGCTTGTGCATCCCGTGCTCGACGTACGCGCGGCAGATCGGCGCGGTGGCCTCGGGCCGCAGCGTGATGCTGCGACCGCCGTGGTCCTCGAACGTGAACATCTCCTTGCGCACGATGTCGGTCGACTCGCCCACCGCGCGCGTGAACAGCTCGGTGTCCTCGAACGCCGGCGTCTCGATCCGCGTGTATCCGGCGCGCTTGAACAGGTCGCGGGCGGTGCCCTCGATCCGCTCCCGCACCTCCTCCTCCTCGGGCAGGATGTCGAACGTTCCCCTGGGCGCCTGGTACTTCCGGCTCATCGCGCGCCGACCTTACCTGGGTGGGCGGCGAGCCTCAGCGGGCGAGCTCTGCGAGAAAGGGGTTGGTGGCGCGCTCGGCGCCGAGCGTGGTGACGCCCATGTGACCCGGATAGACCGTGGTCTCGGGCGGATATCCGTCGACCAGCGTGCGGATGCTGTCCAGCAGGGTCGGGGCGTCGCCGCCGGGGAGATCCGTCCTTCCGATCGAGCCCCTGAACAGCACGTCGCCGGAGAACAGTGCGCCCTCGTCCGGGATCGCGTAGGTGACGTGCCCCGGGCTGTGGCCAGGCGTGTGGAGCACGTCGAGCTCGAGCCCGGCGAGCGAGAGGTGCTCGCCGCCGGCGACGGTCTCGTCGGCGTCGTAGCTCTCGTAGGGGCCGAACCCGGGCCAGGGGACGAACGCCATGATGTCGGCGAGGACCGGGACCTCGATCTCGGGGCAGTAGACGGGCGCCCCTGTCTTCCCGGCGACCGGCGCGACAGCGCCGATGTGGTCGAAGTGGCAGTGGGTGAGCAGGATCGCGTCGACGCCCACGCCGAGCTCCTCGACCGCGCCGAGGATCCGCTCGGCCTCCTCGCCCGGGTCCACGATCACGGCGCGGTCCGATCCCTCGCGGCGGGCGATGAAGCAGTTCTCGGCGACCGGACCGACGGTGAACGCGCGAACGTCCATCACGCCAGCGTACCGGCGGCGGCCGGGAGAGGCCGCCGCCTCAGGCGGCGGCCGCCTCGGGGACGGCGTCGGGCTCGCGCTCGCGCTCCGGCTCCGGATCGGGCTCGACCGGCTCGCGCTCGATCTCGTCCTCGCGCACGAGCCACAGCGCGAGCACCGCGCCGGCGAGGCTCAGGAGGGCGCCGAGGAGGAGGATGTCGTTGAGCCCGGTGAGGACTCCCTCGCGGGCCGCGTTCGCGACGCTCTCCTGCGCCTGCGGGGGGACCGCCGACACGACCGCGTCGAGGTTGCCCGACGAGGACGCCTCGATGAGCTCGCGCGGGCGCTCCCCGCTTGCCGCGGGCGTGCCCGCCGCGAGCTCCGACACCCGGTCAGCGCCGCGGCCGACGAAGATCGCCCCCCAGACGGCGATCCCGACCGCGATCCCGACCTGGCGGAACGTGTCGTTGATTCCCGATGCCATCCCGCTCTGCTCCTTGGGAACGACCGACACCGCGACGTCGGCGATCACCGGGTTGAGCAGGCCGATGCCTCCGCCCGCGACGAGGAAGCCGCCGAGCAGGGTCGTCCACTCGTCGCCGTTGTCGATCCCCGACATCAGCAGCAGGCCGACGCCCGCCGCCGCGAGCCCGATGCTCATCATCACCCGCGCGGGGACGCGCGACAGGAGCGCCCCCGAGATCGGCGCGACGATGAAGCTCGCGAGCGTGATCGGGAGGTAGCGCAGGCCCGCCTCGAGCGGCGAGTGCCCGAGGTAGTTCTGGAGGTACAGCGTCAGGTACAGGAACAGCGCGAACATCGACCCGGAGATTGCGAACGCGGCGATCTGCACGCCTGTGAACGAGCGCCGCTTGAACAGCCCGAGCGGGAGCATCGGCTCCTTGACCCGGCGCTGGATCGCGAGGAAGGCGGCGAACAGGACCGCGGCGCCCGCGAACAGCGACACGATCACCGTGCTGCCCCAGCCCTCGTCGTTGCCGCGCACGAGCGCGAACACGAGCAGGAAGAGCGCGGTGCTGAACGTCGCCACGCCGGCCCAGTCCACCCGGGTCGCGTTCGGGTCGCGCGACTCGCGGAGGCGGAGGTAGGTGGCGGCGATCGCCGCGATCCCGATCGGGACGTTGAGGAAGAACACCGACTCCCACCCGAGCGAGTCAGTCAGCGCGCCGCCGACGAGCGGGCCGATCGCGACGGCGCCGCCGATCGTCGCGCCGTACACGCCCATCGCCGTGCCGCGCTCGCGCCCGGCGGGGAACTCCTGGGCGATGAGCGCGAGCGAAACGGCGAACATCACCGCGCCGCCGACGCCCTGGAGGGCCCGCGAGAGGTTGAGGAACGTCGGGTCGCCGGCCAGCCCGCACATCAGCGACGCCACCGTGAAGATCGCGAGGCCGGCCGCGAACACGCGCCGGCGGCCGAGCCGGTCGGCGAGCGATCCCGCGGTGAGAACGAGAGCCGCGAGCGAGAGCGCGTACGCGTCGATCACCCACTGGAGGTCGGTGAAGCTCGCGCCGAGGTCCTCCTCGATCGACGGGAGCGCCGTGTTGACGACGGTGATGTCGAGCAGGAGCATGAAGGTCGCCACCGAGACGACGATCAATGTCCACCACTTTCGTTCCATTTGAAGGGCCTCCGGGAGTCGCTGTAGAATTAGTCAGGTAAGCTTGTCAGGTAGATTGATTAGGGCACCTTACCAGATCGTCAAGGGACTTGACTGATCCATGGACGAACGATCCGACATCGATACCGACAGGCGCGACCCCGAGAAGATTCCCCTCCCGCCGCTGTTCGAGGACGCGAAGCGGCTCGGGTTCGCCGAGCTCCACCGCCGGCTCGAGGCCGAGGGTCACCCGAAGCTCAGGCACGCGCACGGGTGCGTGTTCCGGTACATCGACGACGAGGGCTCCCGCCTCACCGACCTCGCCGCGCAGTCCGGGTTGACGAAGCAGGCGGTGGGCGAGTTCGTCGACGATCTCGAGCGGCTCGAGTACGTCGAGCGGATCCCCGACCCCCTGGACGGGCGCGCGAAGCTGATCCGCCTGACCTCGCGCGGCGCGGAGGGAACGCGGTCCGCGCTGCGCATCTTCGACGAGATCGAGCGCGAGTGGGCCGAGCGCTTCGGCGCCGACCGGGTGGCGATCCTGCGCGAGGTGCTCGAGGAGATCGTCGCGGCCGAGTCGGCCGGCGCCGCGGATGACCGCGGCCTCGTCACGGCGCGCTAGCCGCTCGCGCGCTCCTCGCGCTCGCGCTGCTTCTGGCGCTGCCGGCGCCGGTAGAAGAAGAGGTCGAAGTAGTACCCGAACGGGACGTAGAAGGCGAGCATGAAGACGGCGAGGGCGAGCGACTGGGCCACCGGGCGCCCGAACCCGAGCAGCATCAGGAGGAAGAACGCCCCGGCGGCGAGCAGGCCGCGGAGGAACGCGCTCCGCCACGTCGGGTGGCGATCCCGGCGGTCGGTGTCCCGAGCGCGGGCTCGCGAGCGCGCCTCGGCGCGGTTGCGCGGCCGCCCCCGGGAGCGGTTGTCGACCCTCCCGGTCTGGGTGCCGCGGTGCTTGCGGCGGCGCCGCTTCTTCGTCTGCGCCATTCGTCTGAATCTACCGGCCCAGGGCCGCGAGTCGCCGTTCGATCACGTGCCGGCTCGGGTCGAAGTCCCTGATCGGCACGTCGGCGGGGTATCCCTCGATCGCGGCCGCGGGGACGAGGCCTACGAGCTCCGCCTCGACCGGTCGCGCGCCATGTGGCTCGGCGAGCCTCCGGACCGTCTCGACGACGGCGGCGAGCGGGATCGCGCTGGCGTCGTGGACGTTTGTGGACACCTGGCTGCGGTCCCCCGGCAGCTCGACCCCGATCGCGCGCACCCCCTCCAGGCCTCCGCCGGACTCGCGCAGCTCGACCGCGACCGCCGCCGCGATCTCGCGGTCGGGAGTGTCGAGCTCGACGTTGAACGCCGCGAGCGGCGGGCGTGCGGTGACGAGCGTCGCGCCCGCCGTCGGGTGGGGCGCGTCCGGACCGCGGTCGGCCATCAACTCACCCTCGGCCATCCGCCGCGCCAGCTCCGGGAGCCCTCCGCGGCGAAAGTACGCGCGCTCGCGCCGGCCGGGCGCGCTCGCGAGCTCCCCGTACAGGAACACGGGGACGTCGAGCTCGGCCGCGATCCGGTCCGCCACGCCTTCCGCCCCGCGCCGCGCGGGCTCGCGATCGCCGGGCCGAAGGTGGACGATCGGACACACGTCGACGGCGCCGACACAGGGATGCGCACCCTGATGAGCGCGCATGTCGATCGATGTCATGGCGGCTCGTGCGCCGGCGAGAAGGGCGTCGGCGAGCGCATCCGGCTCGCCCGCGAGCGTGAACACGCTCCGGTTGTGGGTCGGGTCGGAGTGCACGTCGAGCAGCGCGGGACCGGCCTCCAACGCGGCCTGGATCGCGGCGATCGCGTCGCGATCGCGCCCCTCGGAGACGTTGGGGACCGCGAGCAGCATCGGCCCCTAGTGGTGCCTCTCCAAAGGTCTGACCGGAAACCCCATCATTCAGGCGGCGACCAGAAGCTTGCGCTCGGCGGCGGCAAGCCGGCGGTCGCGATGGGGGCCGTTGCGGTAGGAGATGTGGGCGGCGATCGCGTGCGCGAAGGCATCCCAGTCGAGGTAGTCGGCGTTGTTGACCACGAACTCGGTGATCGGCAGGAAGTGAGACTCGATTCGGTTCAGGTAGCTGGCGTAGGTTGGCAACGGACGAGCTCGATTCGGTTGGCGGCCGCGAACTCACGGATGTCGGGCGTCCAGTTGGCCGAGAGGTTGTCCTGAATCCAGTTCAGCGTCCACCGAGCGGGGTAGCAGAGGCGGATCATCCGCATGAAGCCGAGGGTGTCGACTCCGCGGCGGCGCGGGCGCAGCTTGCCCCGCAGCCGATCGGCGTGCACGTCGAGGGCGCCGAACAGGTAGCGGATCCCGTGGCGGCGGTTGAAGGTGGCTCGCAGGCGCTCGGGGCGCCCGCTCGGCGCCCAGCCCGCGCCCTGGGTCGGGCGCAGGCCGATCGGCCCCATCTGGTCGAAGGAGATCACCGGTCCCGAGGCGGGCTCGGCTTCATAGAGCGCCAGGACGCGTTCGGCCTTGGCCGCGTAATCGGGGTCGGGGGAAGCCTTCCAGGTGCGGGTGCGTTGAAAGGAAAGCCCAGCCTCGGCGAGCACCCGGCCAAGGTGGGCCCGCGAGATCTCGATCCCGCGCTGCGCGAGCTCGGCGGCGAGGCGCTCGAGCGACCAGCGCGTCAGGGGCACCTCCTGGGAGTCGGGGCGGGCCCCGGCGATGGCGACGATCTTCTGGCGCTGGGGGCGGTCGATTCGTCGCGGGCGCCCGCCCCCGTAGTTAGGGCGAAGCGAGTCGAACCCCCGCTCGTTGAACTCGTGGATCGCCTTGCGCACGCGCGAGTCGTCGGTTCGCCACATCCGAGCGATCTCGGGAACGCCCATCCGGGTCGCCGAGGCGAGCAGGATCGCGGCCCGCTGGCGGGTCGATTGGTGCTTGGCGGTCTTCGCCAGGCG
>JBOGZL010000368.1:0-2063 GCA_050697195.1 Solirubrobacterales bacterium | reverse complement strand
GGGCGGAGGGGGGCGGCGCACGCCGGCCGCGCGGACCGCCGCGGCGAGCAGCCGCGCCCGGGTGGCGGCGCTCATCGACGGCGCATGCCAGCGCCCGATCAACGAGATCACGCCGTCGAGGTCGTCGGTCTCGATGTCCCCACACACGTACGCACGGCCGAGCCCGAGCTGGCCGGGGGAGCGGAGGACGTGCGCGATCGCACGCGGGGTCAGAAACCGAATCGTCGGCCCCGCGCCGTTGCTCGGCGCAACCTTGCCGCCGTCCCAGAACTCGATCGCGAACGGGCGGTCGGGCAGCGCACGCTCGATTTCCCGGCACAGGGACGCCGTGCGAGGGGTCGCCATGGCCGTCAGCCTACCGCCGCGGAGCTCTCGTGGCGCGGCGCGGTAAGCCGACGGTAAGCGTCTCCGTCTAGGTTCGACTCATGCGAGCGTGGCGCGTGATCCTGATCGTCGCCGTCGTGGCCCTGGCCGCTCCGAGCGCCGCGTCCGCGTGGCGCTACAAGTTCCAGGACTTCTTCGACACCTCGGGGGGCGCTGCCGCGTCGTCCGTGATCAAGGCGAAGAAGTGCCACGGCGGGAAGCTCGGCAACTACAAGCTCGTCTCCCGCGTCGCGAGCGTCGCTCAGACGACCGAGCTGCACTACGAGGTCAAGGCGACGCTCCCCGTCACCGAGAAGTTCAAGCCGCTGAAGGACATCGAGGTGACCGTCGAGGCGTCGGACAACTTCGACCCGGACGTGCTCACCGAGCTCAGCAACGCCACCGCCGAGTTCTGGAAGACCGTCTCCGCGCGGTGGAAGCCGGGCAAGCTGAAGTTCAAGCACGGGAGCCTGGTCGTGTTCGGCGCCGAGGTGCTTCCCCCCGGCAAGAACACGGTGAAGTTCAAGCCCAAGCCGGGCTGCTGAGCCGGGCTAGGCGCCGCAGAACTCGCGCAGCGCGCGAGCGAACCCCTCGTCGGCGCACGGGGCCTTCTCGACCGCGAGCGAGTCGGCGTCGGGGAACGCGGTCACGACGTCCTCGAAGCCCTCGTCGGTGAACATCAGGCACCCCTCGTGCTTCGCGAGCAGCAGCGGCCGTCCGACCTCTGCGATCAGCTCCGCGATCGGCTCGTGCTCATCGCGGATCTGAGTCCAGACCGCCTCGAGGTTGTCGGGGGGCACGCGCTCCACCATCTGCCGCGAGACGTCCTCGTCGAACGACCCCTGCGTGAGCTGGGTGATCCCGTAGCGGAGGAACGAGTCGACGTCCTGGCGCATCAGCTGGGCCATCGCCTCCCACAGCTCCTTGCGCACGGGAGCGCGATCGCCCTCCATGTCCCACGAGCGACACGCATGACCGAGCGCGAGCCCCTGGACGTGGCTACGTCGGGCTCGCGCGATCTGGGCCGCGGTCGCGGTTCCGAACGTGTCAGCGGCGATGAAGTAGCCGTCCCAACCGAGCTCGTCGAGCTTCTCCAGGCCCACCGCTACAAGCGATTCGCGGCTCGGCGGGCCCCGCTCGGCGGCCATCGCCGGGTCGAAGCTCGCCACCTCGGCCCACTCGTCAAGGTGCGGGCGGATCGTCCACTCGACTTCGGTCCACAGCGGAACCAGAAACAGTCGCGGGCGCGCCACGTCGCGCGTACTGTAGGCGGCTCGGTGGTGCCGCGCACTACCGGGGGGCGGGGCGGGGCGGGCCCGAGCGCGTCTCCCAGAACTCCTCGTGGAGGCCCCGTGCCCGGTCGAGGTAGTGGCGCGCATAGCGCTCCTTCACCGTGCGCGGCACGGGGATCAACGACGCGCGGTCGAGCAGCTCCTCGCGGTCGTCCGCCTCGATCGCGGCGTGGCACTTCTCGCACGACCACCACTCCCGCTCGGCCGGATAGACCCACATGACGATCTGGCTGCCGCAGAAATCGCACCGGCGCACGATCCGACTCTATCGAACATATGTACGGGGTATCCGCTTCGCTCAACCGGACACTGGATGTAGCGATCGCGGCTCGTTCCTCTGCGTCCCTGTTCGCCGCCGACGATCCTCGCGAGTGGGACCGGCTCGGTCACGGCGGCCTCCTGGAGGAG
>JBOGZL010000367.1:0-8375 GCA_050697195.1 Solirubrobacterales bacterium | reverse complement strand
GCCCAGCGCCGTGCCGATCTGGAACGAGGCACGGAGCCCGACGCGGCACTAGCGCTCCCGCGCCGCCCGGTGGCGCTCCAGCTCCGCGACGAGGAGCTTGGTGTGGAGCGCGGCGATCAGGTCCTGGAGCGGCTCGGCGCCGGAGCGGATCAGCTCGACGGCGCGGTCGGGGTCCATCTCGCCGGCGAGGCGCTCCATCAGGACTTCGACCTCCTCGGCGACGAGGCCCTCGAGGGCGCGCTTGTAGCGCAGGGTGTCGTAGACGGTGAACCCGATCCGCTCGTCGTAGCCGCCGGCGCGGAAGCGGCTGATCGCCTCGACGATCCGCACGTCGGAGGGGGAGTAGCCGCGGCTCCCGGGGCTCAGGACCTCGAGCTCCGCGAGCCGGTCCAGCACCTCCTTGGGGACGTCGTAGCGGCGCTTCAGCTCCGTCGCGGATATGCGCTTGCGCTCTCCCTCGAGCGCGCTCTCCAGGATCCGGTCCTCGAGATCGATCAGCGCCCGCAGGCGCTCGGGGTCGCCGTTGCCCGAGTCGAGCAGCTCGCGGATCACCTTCAGCGGCAGGAAGCGCTCCTCCTGGAGCTGCTTGATCAGCCGGATCCGGTCGACCAGCTCCGGCGGGTAGTAGGCCATGTTGCGGCTCGTCTTGTGGGGCTCTGGGAGGAGGCCCTCGCGCAGGTAGTGGCGAACGGTCGCCACGGGCACCGCGGCGGCCGCGGCGAGCTCCGAGATCTTCAGACGGTCCTTCGTCTTCGGCTCGGCGCTCATGCTCGGAACGCGACCTCGCTTCCCTCCGCCGCAGCGCCGGCGACCGCGCCGCTCGCGATCATCGCCTCGATCTCCTCCTCGGAGTAGCCGGCCTCGCGCAGGACGTCGCGGGTGTGCTCGCCGAGCGCCGGTGCCGGCGAGTCGGCGGCGCCGGGGGTGCGGCTCATCTTCACCGGGACGCCGAGCTGGCGCACCGGGCCGAGGTGGGGCTGTTCGAGCTCCACGACCATCTCGCGCGCCCGCACGAGATCGGAGTCGAGCGCCTCGTCGAGGTCGAGCACGGGCTCGATGCAGCAGTCGTGTTCGTCGTTGAACGCGCGCCACTCCTCGCGGGTGCGAGAGCGAAAGATCGCGGCAACCTCCCGCCACGCGTCCGAGCCCGGGCGCTCGAACTGCTTCTCGACCAGGTCCTCCCTGCCCACCCCGCCGCAGAACGCGTGCCAGAACTTCGGCTCGAGCGCCCCGCAGGAGATCCAGCCGTCGGCCGCCTCGTACGGGAAGTAACAGAGGATCCGACCGGCGAGCTCGTTGCCGCCTCGCTGCGGCACCTCGCCGTCGCAGAAGTAGCGCCCCGCGACCATCGCGAGCCACGCGAGCGAGCCGTCGGTCATCGAGACGTCGACCAGCTGGCCCTCGCCGGACGCCCGACGCTCGTGAAGGGCGGCCATCACCCCGAACGCCGCCATCAGAGCGCCGCCGCCGAGGTCGGCGATCTGGCCCGCCGACTGGACGGGCGGGCCGCCGGGCGCCCCGGTGAGCCCGAGCAGCCCGTTGAGCGCGAGGTAGTTGGTGTCGTGGCCGGCGCGCTGCGTGTTCGGCCCGCTCTGCCCGTAGCCCGTGATCGCGCCGTACACGATCCCCGGGTTGACCTCGCGCAGCCGCTCGTACCCGACCCCGAGCCGGTCGAGCACGCCGGGTCGGAAGCCCTCGAGCACCACGTCGTACTCGCGAACGAGACGGAGGAACGCCTCCCGTCCCTCCTCGGACTTGAGGTCGATCCGGATCGAGCGCTTGCCCCGGTTCAGCGACAGGTACAACGCCGAGCGGGTGCCGAGCGCCTGGTGCTCCTCGTCGCCGTAGTACGGCGGGGCCCAGCGCACGTAGTCGCCGCCGCCGGTGTCCTCGACCTTCAGCACCTCGGCGCCGAAGTCGGCGAGCAGCAGGGAGCAGAAGCCGCCGGGCAGCAGCCGGGTGAGGTCGAGGACCCTGACGTCCGACAGCGCGCCGCTCACGCCTCGACCCGCTTGTGCGCGGCGAGCATCTCGCGGGCCTCCGCCACGGTGGCCGGCCTGCGTCCCATGTCCTCGGTCATCTGGCGGGCCTTGTCGACGAGGTCTCCGTTCGAGCTCGCCATCTCCCCGCTCGGGAGATAGAAGTTGTCCTCCAGCCCCACGCGGACGTTGCCGCCGAGCGCGAGGCCGGCGCCGACCAGCCGCCACTGGTCGCGCGAGATCCCGATCACCTGCCAGTTGTTCGATCCCTCGGGGCCACCCGGGATCTGATCGGCCAGCAGCGAGACATTGCGGGCGTTCGGGCGGATCCCGCCGTTCACCCCCATCACGAGCGAGATCTGAAGTGGCTCGGCGAGCAGCCCCATGTCCAGCAGCGGGTCGAGGTTCGCGATGTGGCCGGCGTCGAAGCACTCGTGCTCCGGTCGTATCCCGAGCTCCTTCATCGCGGTGAGGAACTCGATGATCGTGTCGAAGCTGTTCTCGAACACCGCCTTGAACACGAAGTCCTTGCGCCGCCGCGAGTACTTCGCGTAGTTCATCGAGCTCATGTTCAGGGCGGCCGCGTCGGGGCGCAGCTCGCGCAGGTATGCGATCCGCTTCTCGATCGGGACCCCGATCGCGCCGGTGGAGTAGTTGATGATCACGTCGTCCACGGCAGCGTCGATCGCCTCCGTGATCGCGCGGAAGTCCTCGATCTCGTAGCTCGGGACACCCTCCGGGGTGCGGGCGTGGATGTGGATCTGGCTTCCCCCGGCGTCAACGATCCGCTGCGCCTCGGCGGCGTACTCCTCCGGGGTGTATGGAATCGCCGCGCACTGGTCGCGGTTCGCGATCGCACCCGAGATCGAGCAGGAGATGATCACCGGGTCCTCGAAGCGGCTCACACCGGCATCACCCCGTGCTTTCGCCACGGGCGCTGGATGCGCTTGTCGGCGGCCATCCGCAGGCCGCGGACGATCGTCGGGCGGGTCTCGCGCGGGTCGATGATGTCGTCGACGAGGTCGTTCTTCGCCGCCACGTAGGGGTCGATCGACTTCTTGACCTCGGCGAGCATCTGCTCCCTGGTCGCCTCGGGGTCGTCGGAGGCCTCGATCGCGGAGCGCCCGATGATGTTCACCGCGCCCTCTGGCCCCATCACCGAGATCTCGGCGCTCGGCCACCCGACGATCAGGTCCGGCTCATAGGCCTTCCCGCACATCACGTAGTAGCCGGCGCCGTACGCCTTGCGGACGATCACCGTGACCTTCGGCACCGTGGCGCGCGATACCGCGTACAGCATCTTTGCGCCGTGGCGAATGATCCCCGCGTGCTCGACCTTGGAGCCGACCATGAACCCGGGGACGTCCTGGAGGAAGACGAGCGGGATGTTGAACGCGTCGCACAGGTTGATGAACCGGGCCGCCTTGTCGGCCGAGTCGTTCTCGAGGATCCCGCCGAGCTGCTTCGGCTGGTTGGCCACGATTCCCGCGGGGCGCCCGCCGAACCGTGCCAGGCAGGTGATGATCGTGCGCGCGAACTTCGGCTTGATGTCGAGGATCTCGCCGTCGTCGACGATCTCGCCGATCAGCTCGTACATGTCGTAGGGCTGGCGCGAGGACTCGGGGACGATGTCGAGGAGCTTCTCCGACATCCGGTCCTCGGGATCGGATGGCTCGCGAAGCGGCGGGCGCGCCTCGCAGTGGGCCGGGAAGTAGGAGAGATACCGCTTCACGACGTCGATGCACTCCGAGTCGTCCTTCACCTCGAGGTCGCCTACCCCCGACTTGCGGCAGTGGACCTTGGCGCCACCGAGATCCTCCATCGAGATGTCCTCGCCCGTAACCGCCTTGGTCAGGTGCGGCCCGGCGAGCGCCATCGCCCCCTGGCCGACGACCATCGGGACGAAGTCGGACAGGCCCGGGATGTACGCGGTCCCCGCCGCGCACGGGCCCATCATCGCGGCGACGAGCGGGATCACTCCCGACATCGTCACCTCCTCGCGGAACAGGTTGCCCGAGCCGGCGAAGATCGACCCTGCGGCCTCCTGGATCCGCGCCCCGGCCGAGTCGAGCAGCCAGATGAACGGCATCCGCTTCTGGAGCGCCATCTCGCGCAGCCTGCCGACCTTCTGCTCGCCGGTCACCCCCATCGAGCCCGCCATCACCGTGAAGTCGTACGCGGCGATGCAGCACGCGCGACCGTCGACGTCGCCCCACCCGGTGATCACGCCGTCGGCCGGCGCGTCCTTTCCTTCCATCGCCCGCTGGGAGAAGTGGGGACCGGCCTGGATCCCGATCTCGACGAACGTACCCGGGTCGACCAGCAGGTCGATCCGCTCGCGGGCGGTGAGCTTCCCGCGCTCGTGCTGGACGGCGATCTTCTCCTCGCCGCCGCCCAGCTTCGCCGTCTCGCGCCGCTCGTGCAGGTCCTCGACCAGGTCGTGCAAACCACTGCGGCCGGGCTGATTCACCTTTGTCTCGTCTGCCATCAGCGCCCCTTCCACTCCGGCTCGCGCTTCTCGAAGAACGCCGCGACGCCCTCCTGGATGTCCTCGGTCGTGAACGTGAGCGAGAGCTGGGAGCGCAGGTACTCGAGCGCGTCGTCGATCGCCATGTCCTGCTGGCGATACATCGCGTCGTGCCCGAGCCGCATCAGCACCGGGCTCTTCGAGGCGAGCTTGCCGGCCCAGTCGGCCACCGCGGCGTCGAACTCCTCCACCGGCACGACCTTGTTCGCGAGCCCGTGGCGGACCGCGTCGTCCGCGCTCATCGGCTCGCCGAGCAGGATCATCTCGTTGACGACCTTGCGCGGGACGTTGCGGTAGATCAGCGACATGATCATGTACGGGAACGCCCCGACGTTGATCTCGGGCGTACCGAAGCGGATGCCCTCCCTCGCGATCACGAGATCGCAGGACAGCGCCAGCCCCAGTCCGCCCGCCAGCACGTGTCCGTTCGCGGCGCACAGCGTCGGCTTTCCCAGCCGCGGCATCAGCCGGAAGAAGTCGAGGAACAGGTCCGACCCGTAGTGCTTGTGGACGAGCGGTGCGTCCGCCGCGAACCCCTCGAGGTCGGCGCCGGCGCAGAACACCTTCTCCCCGGCGCCGGTCAGCACCAGCGCGCGGACTTCGTCGTCCTTGCGGGCGCGCGACAGCGCGTCGACGAGCTCGTCGAGCATCTGGGCCGAGAGCGCGTTGCGCCGATCGGGACGGTTCAGCGTGACCGTGCCGATGCCGTCGGCGATCCCGTAGAGCAGTTGTTCGTACCCGGTCACGGTGGTCTCGATCGATCCTGCGCCGCCGCCACCTTACGACATCTTTCTCACTCTAAGAAGTGAACAGTCCTACTTCGCACTTCGCGGCGCCCACGATCTCGGTCGCCGCGAATATGATCGCCGCCGGAAGACGGGGCGCAAGGAACGGCCCCGCTCTTCCCTCCGGAGGAGAGGCCTGACAGGGCTCGCAGATCTCGCTTACCTGAGGCCGCGCTGGGTCGCGCTGGTGGGCGCGCTGCTGTTCGTTGCCGCCGCCGCTGCGGCAAGCTCGATCTTCGACGCCGTCGAGCCGTTCGGGTTCGAGGACCCGGACTCCGAGGTCGCGCGGGCCCACGAGCGATTCGAGGACGCGACCGGTGCTCAGGCGACGCCGGGAGTCGTTGCCCTGGTGGAGCCCGGCGGCGGCGTGCGCAGCACCGCCGGTCGATCCGAGCTCGACGCCGTCTCCGCGGAGCTCACCTCGGTGGACGGGATTGCCGAGGTCCGGGGCCCGACCGAGCTGGGTAACGCCGCGATCTCCACCGACGGGCGGACCGCATACGTGGTCGGCCACCTCGACGCGGACGAGTCGGACCCGACCGAGGTCGGGGAGCGTGTCCTGAACGAGCTAGGCGATCAGCCGGGAGTCACGGTGGGTGGACCGGCCGTCGCCGCGTACGAGCTCGGGGTGCAATCGGAGGAGGATCTTCGGACCGTAGAGCTGTTCGCGGTCCCGATCCTGCTCCTGCTCTCGATCTGGATCTTTCGAAGCGTCATCGCCGCCCTGCTTCCGCTCGTCGTCGGCGCCTTCGCAATCGTGACGACGATCGGCGCGATGAGGGGAGTCACCGAGATCGTCGATCTCGACCTGTTCTCGATCAACATCGTGACCGGCCTCGGCCTCGGCCTCGCGATCGACTACAGCCTGCTGGTCGTCGCCCGTTACCGAGAGGAGCTCGAGCGACTCGGACCCGGCTGGGACGCGGTTCACCGCACGCTGGCGACCGCCGGGCGAACCGTCCTGTTCAGCGGGGTGACGATCGCGTGCGCGCTTGCGGCGCTCCTCGTGTTCCCGCAGCGCTTCCTGTACTCGGTCGCTATCGGGGGGACGCTGGTCGCGGCGATCTCGGCGATCGTGGCGGTCACCGTCCTCCCCGCGATCCTGGCTTCGCTCGGCCCGCGCGTCAACGCGCTCCCCGCGCCTCGACTAAGGCGCCAGCAAGCAGGATCGCCGGAGTCCGGCGGAGGCTGGTACAGGCTCGCCTCATTCGTGATGAAGCGACCGATCCCCGTGGCCACGCTGACGGCCGCGTTCATGATCGCGGTCGGGATTCCCTTCCTGAAGGTGGATCTCACCACCCCGGATGCCAGGATCCTCCCGGAGGAGCGCAGCGCGAGAATCGTCGACGATCGGATCGGCCGTGACTTCCGCGGCCCTGCCACCACGCCGCTGGTCGCCGTGATCGAGGCGCCGTCGAGCTCCGCGGCACGAGCGGCCGGCCGCCCGTTCGCCGCCCGACTCGAGCGGCTACCCGACGTGGACAGCGTGTCCGGTCCCCATCCGCTCGGTGACGATGCTCAGGAGCTCTCGATCGTCGCGAGCGTGGACCCGCTCTCCGACGAGGGACAGGCGCTCCTGCGCGAGATCCGAAGCCTCGACTGGCCGTTCCCGACGCTGGTCGGCGGCCGCACCGCGGAGCTCGTCGATCAGAAGGAGAGCCTGGAGAGACACCTCCCGCTCGCGATCGCGATCATCGCGGTGGTCACGGTGCTCATCCTGTGGGCCGCGACCGGCTCGCTTCTCCTCCCGTTCGTGGCCCTGGTGATGAACCTGCTCACGATCAGCGCGGCGTTCGGGATTCTCGTGCTGATCTTCCAGGACGGCCGGCTTGAGTCCCTGCTCGACTTCACCAGCCAGGGGGCGCTCGACAGCTCGGTGCCGATCCTGCTGTTCGCGGTCGTGTTCGGGCTCTCGACCGACTACGGAATCTTCCTTCTCAGCCGGATCAAGGAGACCCGGGACGATGGGGCGACGGACTCGGAGGCGGTCGCGATCGGTCTCGAACGGACTGGTCGGATCGTCACCGCCGCGGCGCTCATGTTCGGCGTCGCGATGGGAGCATTCGTCGTCTCGGAGCTGGTGATCCTGAAGGAGACCGCGGTCGGCCTCTGCGTCGCCGTCCTCCTCGACGCGACAATCGTTCGCGCCCTGCTGCTCCCGTCCCTGATGCGGCTCCTGGGACGTTGGGCGTGGTGGGCGCCGCGGCCGATCGGGCGCCTGCACGAGCGGTTCGGGGTCAGCTGACAGGGCCCGAGAGCACCGCCTCGGCATTACCCACGATCTCCGTGTCCCCCTGTACAGCACGGGTGTCGACGATCGTCATCCCGGCGGCCGTCTCCCTCACCCGGCCCATGACCGAGATCTCGACCTCGGGGAGCGCGACTCCACGGAACCGAACCCGGAGCCTGCGGAGCAGTCGCGGGTCGCCCCCCACCGCCTCGACCTGCGCCCGCGCCACCACCGCCATCGTGTAGAGGCCGTGGAGGATGATCCCCGGGAGGCCGACGCTTCGCGCGAACTCGGCGTCGAGGTGAATCGGCGTGAAGTCACCCGAGGCGCCGGCGTAGCGGAACGGAAGGTACTTGTCCGGGGTCACCCGAAACTCCGGCAGCGGAGCGCCGCCGCGCTGCTTCGCCTCAGCCCGCTTGGCCATCCGATCCGCACCGCGCCGGGGCGCATCCGGCGTCCCATCCGCACCCCTGACTATCCCGGTGTAGGCACCCCTGACGGTCTCGGTGCCGTCCTGGTTGCGGGACGTGGACCCGAAGACGAAGAAGGTGTTCCCCCCCTGTCTGTACAGGTTGGTGAGCTCACAGCCCGTTGCGATCGTGTCACCCGCGCACACCGGCTCCAGCCACTCGAAGCATTGCTCCCCGTGCACGAGGCGCGCGCGGTCCACACCGAGGTCGGGGTGAAAGGCGGTGCGGGCCATCGCCGGCGCGCAATACACGGAGCAGAACATCGGCGGGGCAACCAGGGCGCGGAAGCCGGCTGCCCTCGCTTCGGCGGGCTCGTAGTAGATCGGGCTCGTCTCGCCGATCGCCGCGGCGTATTCGCGGATCTTCTCGCGGCCGACCTCGTAG
>JBOGZL010000366.1:0-17592 GCA_050697195.1 Solirubrobacterales bacterium | reverse complement strand
TCGACCGCCTCCTCGCCCTGGGGGCCGATCCCCCAGTAGCCGAGGTTGAGACCGAGCTTCAGCGCCATCGCGCCGCAAGGCTATAGGAGCGCGGTTTCACGGCTGTCGAGCGCCGTGATGAGCATTTTGTTGAGCGCTCGCGCGTAGCGTCGCCGGCATGGTTTCGGAGTCGCTAAGGAGGTGATGCGTATCCGGTTGACTCAGGCTGCATGCCTGAGTGCCGTGATCTCGTCGTAGGTCGTCGGGTCGTGGACTGCCCCGAGCCCGAGGAGGGTTTGAAAGGCGGCCATCGGCATGCCTCGCCGGTTGTGGCGGAAGACGAACTCATCCAGGTAGACGGGCAGGTGCTCGTTTGAGACGCCGCGATGGGTGCCGTGCATCCAGGCCTTGAGGTTGGAGATCGCTCGGTGCACCCGCAGTAGCAGTTGCTCGTCGGGCGCGGCACCGGTCTGCTTGCGGGGGCGGTGCTCGTAGCCGAGCTTGGCCAGTCCCGCGTAGGAGCTGAGCCCGTCGGTGTGGACGATCGCCCCCGAGGCCGTCGTCGCCTTCGTGAACACCTCCAGCGTCTTCGCCCGCGAGTTGGCGAGCACCTGCAGGCGCAATCGCCCCGATCCATGCCCGCGGACCTCGATCGCGGCGCCGACGAGCGCCTTCTTGCCGCGCTGACGGCTGCCCTTGAGGCCCTCCTCGTGCCCGCCCAGCCAGAAGTCGTCGATCTCAACCTCGTCCTTCAAGGGCTCGCGCTCGGGAGCCACCATCGCCCGGCGCAGCTTCTGCAGGATCAGCCACGCCGTCTCGTAGCGCGAGAGCCCGAGCTGTCGCTGCAGCTGCTTGGCCGAGATCCCGGGGTGATGGGTGGCGGCCAGATAGGCGGCCCAGAACCAGGTGCGCAGCGGGGTGCGCGTTCGGTGCATCACCGTCCCGGCCGTGACCGAGGTCTGCGAAGCGCAGGCCGAGCACTCCCAGAGGTGCCGGCGTTCGAGCACCCAAGCGCGGCGCCCTCCGCAACCGGGGCACGATCAGGGGCCTCGGCGGCAACGACCGCCTTGTCGCCTACGACGGGAGCGACCGGATCGAGGGCGGCGACGGCGCCGACTTCCTCGAGGGCGGCTTCGGCAACGACGTCCTCGACGGCGGCCCCGGCGTGGACCAGTTCATGGGCGACCGCATCGAGAGCGAGGTGATCGCGATCGGCAACGACCAGATCCGCGCCCGCGACGGCAACTCCGAGCAGGTCAACTGCGGCATCGGCGCGGACACCGCGCAGGTGGACGCGAGCGACGTCGTGGACCCGAGCTGCGAGTCCGTTGACAGCCCAGGGCCGGGTGGGGACGGTTCGAGCAACGCGTGCGCGGCGGCGCAGAAGAAGGTCAAGTCCGCGAAGAAGAAGCTCAAGAAGGCCCGCAAGAGCGGCAATCCCGCGAAGGTGAAGAAGGCGCGCAAGAAGCTGAAGAAGGCGAAGAAGGGGCAACGCGAGGCCTGCTAGCCGCTGCTGTATAGATGGGGGCGTGAGCGACGCCCCCGCGCAGCACGGGCTATCCAGCGCCGATGCCGCGAGCCGTCTCGCCCGGCTCGGGCCCCGGGAGCCGACGAGCAGCCGCTCGGTCGCCAGCATCGTCGCGGGCAACGTCCTCACGCTGTTCAACGCGATCATCGCGGCGTTCTTCGTCCTCATCCTCTCGCTGGGGCTGTTCGAGGACGCGCTGTTCGGGCTGATCGCGATCGTCAACAGCGCGATCGGGATCCGCCAGGAGCTGAAGGCGAAGCAGACGCTCGACCAGCTCGCCCTGCTCGTTGCGCCGAAGGCGAAGGTCGTTCGCGACGGCGAGGTCCGCGAGCTCGGGGCCGACGAGGTGGTGCCGGAGGACATCGTCCGGATCGAGCCCGGTGACCAGCTCGTTGCCGACGGCGTGCTGGTCGCGTCCCGCGGGCTCACCCTCGACGAGTCGATGCTCACCGGGGAGTCCGACGGTGTGCGCAAGCGCGACGGAGATCGCGTGCTGTCGGGAGCGTTCTGCCTCAACGGCTCCGGCTACTACGAGGTCGACGCCGTGCGGGAGCAGAGCCACGCGGAGCAGATCGCCGGAGAGGCGCGCGCCTTCCGCCATCCGCCATCCCCGCTCCAGCTCGAGGTCAACCGGATCCTCGGTGCGACGACGATCATGATGGTCCCGCTCGCGGCCCTTCTGCTGGTGGCGCTCGCGCTGCGCAGCGTCGCGTTCGAGGAGGCCGCCCAGACATCGACCGCGGGCCTGATCACCCTGATCCCCGAGGGGCTGGTGCTGCTGATGAGCGTCACGCTCGCGATCGCGGCGATTCGGCTCGCGCGGATGGACACGCTCGTCCAGCAGATGGCGGCGACCGAGTCACTCGCGGCGGTGGACACCGTGTGCATCGACAAGACGGGGACGCTCACCGACGGCTCTCTCGCCCTGGTCGCGCTCGAGGTCGCGGACTCCTCCGAGCCGGCGGCCGCCGAGCGGGCGCTCGCCGGCTTCGCGGCGAGCGCGGGGGAGCGAAACCGCACCCTGCAGACGATCGCGGAGCGCTATCCGGCCGCGGCCGAGCGTGTGGTCGCCGAGGTCCCGTTCTCGTCCGAATGGAAGTGGAGCGGCCTGACGCTCGACGGTCGGGGCGCGACCCGAAGCTACGTGCTCGGCGCCCCCGACGTCCTCGAGCAGGCGGGGGCGCTGGAGCTTCCCCCCGGGCTCCGGCGGACGCTCGAGGTCCACACGGGCGCCGGGCGCCGCGTGGTCGCGTTCGGCGAGGCGCCGGGCAGCCTGCCGACGGACCCGTCGACACAGCCGCCGCCGCGCCTCGAGGCGCGGGCGCTGGTCGTCCTCGAGGAGAGCCTCCGACCCGACGCCGCCGAGACGGTCGAGTTCATGCGCGAACAGGAGGTCGACCTGAAGCTGATCTCGGGGGACGCGCGCCAGACCGTGACCGCCGTCGCCCGCGCCGTCGGCGTCCCCGCCGACGCCGGGGTGATCGAGGGGACGGAGCTCCCGGCCGGCAGGCGCGAGCTGGTCGACGCAGCCGAGTCGAACACGATCTTCTGTCGGATCAGCCCGGAGCAGAAGAAGTCGCTCGTCGCGGCGCTGGGCGAGCGGGGGCGGTTCACGGCGATGATCGGGGACGGCGTCAACGACGTTCCGGCGCTCAAGCAGGCGAGCCTCGCAGTCGGGATGGGGTCGGGGAGCCAGGTGACGAAGGGGATCGCCGACATCGTCCTGCTCCGCGACCAGTTCTCGAGGCTTCCCCGGGCGGTCGGCGAGGGGCGACGGATCGCGCGCAACATCCACCGCCTGGCGCGCCTCTACACGACGAAGACGATCTACGCCGCGTTCCTGATCCTCGCCGCCGCGATCTTCGGGTTCGCATTTCCGTTCCTACCGCGCCAGCTCACGGTCGCCGCCGCGCTGACGATCGGGATCCCCTCGTTCGTCCTCGCGCTCGCCCCCAGCGAGGGCCCTCTCTACCGGGGGAGGCTGCTGCGCGCGCTGGCCGCGTTCTCGGTCCCGGCCGGGCTCGCGATCGGCGTCGGGTCGCTGCTCTCGTTCTTTCTCGTCGACACCGTGTTCGGCGGCACGCTCGAGGAGGGCCGGACGTCGGCCACGACGACCCTGATCATTCTCGGCCTCGGGTTCATCCTCCTGCTCGAGCGCGGGCCGGGCCGCGAGCACATCGCGATCCAGGGCTACATGCTCGCGATGGTCGCCGGGCTCGGCGCGCTGTTCGCGCTCGTCCTCGCCGCCGAGCCCGTGCGGGATTTCTTCGACCTCGTGATCCTGAGCGCGGGGCAGTGGTTCCTCGCGATGCTCTCGGCCGCGGTCGGGCTGGTGCTGGCGAGCGCTGCGTGGCGCCTGCCCGCGATTCAGCGCCTCGAGGAGCCCGAGCCTCCCGCCGAGCCACCTTCCGCGGACGAGGAGGTGCCGGCCCCCACCCACGCGGCGACGACCGACGAGCGGCCGGCACCGAGCCCGGGCCGGGGCACGTGATGGCCCGCGACCGCGATCGGCCGGGAAGCACCCTTCGCCGCACGAAGATCGTCGCCACGATCGGGCCGGCGTCCAGGGACGCCGAGACCCTGCGCGGGCTGATCGACGCGGGGGCGGACGTGCTGAGGCTCAACTTCTCGCACGGGACCCGGGCGGAGCACGCGGAGAACGTGACTCGAATCCGCGAGGTGTCGGAGCGCGCCGGGCTCGAGATCGGGATCCTCGGCGACCTCCCCGGGCCCAAGCTCCGCATCGATGAGATCGAGGGCGGCGTGGTGACCGTCCACTCGGGCAGCGAGCTCATCCTGACCACCGAGGAGCGTCTCGGCGACGCGCACAACCTCTCGGTCACCTGGGACGGCCTCCCGGCGGCCGTGAAGCGCGGCGAGCCGATCTACCTCGCGGACGGCCGGGTCCGGATGCGGGTGCTGGAAGCCACGCCCACCGAGATCCACTCCCGGGTGGAGGCCGGGGGGAGCATCTCCTCGCATCAGGGGATCAACCTTCCGGAGTCGCAGGTGTCGCTGCCGTCGGCCGGAGAGGAGGACCTGACGTGGGTGGACTTCGCGTGCGAGACCGGCGTCGACCTGCTCGCCGTGTCGTTCGTGCGCTCGCGCAAGGACCTGGTCCCGGTCGAGGAGCGGCTGCGAGAGCGCGACGCGGACATCCCGCTGATCGCGAAGATCGAGAAGCCGGAGGCGGCCGCCAACGCCGAGGAGATCGTCGCGGCCTGCCACAGCGGGATCATGGTCGCCCGCGGGGACCTCGGGATCGAGGTCCCGATCGCCCAGGTGCCGGTGCTCCAGAAGCGCTTGATCGCGCTCGCGGGTCAGGGTTCCAAGCCTGTGATCACGGCGACGCAGATGCTGGCTTCGATGGTGAACGCCCCGACTCCCACGCGAGCGGAGGTCACCGACGTCGCGAACGCGATCTTCGACGGGACTGACGCCGTGATGCTGTCCGAGGAGACCGCGGTCGGGCACCATCCCGTCGAGGCGGTGCGGGTGATGGACAGGATCGCGTACGAGACCGAGCCCGAGCTCCCCTACGGCGACTGGCTGTTCAGCCGCGTCGCGACGGACCACGACGACGTAGCGGGGTCGGTCGCCCGCGCGGCGGTGGGCTCGACCTACACGCTCGGGCTGGCGGCCCTCGTGGTCCCGACGAACAGCGGGCGCACCGCGCGGCTGGTCTCCTCGCACAGACCGAAGGTCCCGGTGCTCGCGGTGTCGCCGCGCTCCGAGACCGTGCGGCGACTCAACCTCCTGTTCGGGGTCCGCTGCGCGCAGAGCCCGATCCGCGAGGACTTCCGCGAGCTGCTCGCCGACTGCGCCCGCCTCGCCCGCGAGCACAGGGTCGCGGAGTCGGGCGAGCTGATCGGCGTCACCGCGGGCCTCCCCGACCAGGAGCTCGGCACGAACCTGTTCGAGGTGCACCGGGTGCCCTGAATCAATTCCGGCCGCGTACTCCGCTCCCGCGTCCGCCGCGGCCGGGTTTCAGTCAGCTCTCGGGGGGGAGCACGAACTGGGTGATCACGAGGTTCGCGACGAGGCGGTCGCCGCCCTTCCTCACCCGGACCTCGACCACGTGGGTCGAGCGTCCGGCGTGGAGGTGCTCGGCGGTCGCGATCAGCTCGTCGCCGGCGCCGGCGGCGCCGAACACGTTGAGCTTCATCTCCACGGTCGTGAAGTCGTGGCCGGGCAGGAGGTGGCGGTACGTCTGCCACGCGCCGACCGAGTCGGCGAGCGCGACCCAGGCGCCGCCGTGGACGAGCCCGCCCGGATGGAGGTGGCGCCGGTCCACGACCATCCTGCCGACGAAACGCTCCTCCGTGACTTCCACTGGCTCCACGCCCAGGTCGGCGGGAAAGCTGTCGCGGATCCGCGCGTCGATTGACTCCACGGTGACCTCGGGGTTCGGATCGGCCATCAGCCCTTGAAGGTCGATTTCCCGTGGTCGCCGAACGGCTCGTCGCGCTCCCGGACCGCCTGCTTGAACCCCGCCTCCGCGGCGCGGCGCTGGAACGCGTAGCCCTCCGGCGTGTGGCGGGCGATCGCGTCGAACACCGTCCCGAGGACCTGCGTCGTCTGCAACCCCTGGGCCGCGACGGTCGAGTTGACGAGCAACTTCATCATCACGAGTTGGCTGATCGGCAGGCGCGCGACTCGCTCCAGCAGCGCCTCGAAGCGCTCGTCGAGCCGCTCCGCCGGCGCCGCCTCGGTCGCGAGCCCCCACTCGGCGGCCTCGGCGCCCGACAGGCAATCGCCCGTGAACAGCAGCCGCTTCGCCCTCTCGGGACCGATCCGGTGCGCCCAAACGGCGGTCGTCGGCACGCCCCAAACCCGTGCCGGCGGGTAGCCGATCTTGGCGTCCTCGGCGATCACCAGCAGGTCGGAGCACAGGGCCATGTCGGTGCCGCCGGCGACGCAGTACCCGTGCACCTTGCACAGCACCGGTTTGTCGGAGTTGAACAGCGTCATGAAGCCACGCACGTTGCGGCTCATCATCTGAAAGTCGACGACGGGGTCCCAGACCCCCTCCGGATCGTGGTTGGCGGCCTGGACGGCCGGATCGAGCGGCGACCCGGTCGGGGCTTCCTCCCGGCCAAAGCCCTCCTCCATCCGCTGTGCCGAGGCGACCAGGTCGTAGCCGCCGCAGAAGCCGGAGCCGTTGCCCGCGAGCGCGATCGCGTGCACCGCGGGGTCGAGGTTGGCGCGCTCGACGCAGGCGGCGAGCTCGCGGGGCATCTCGAGCGTGATCCCGTTGCCGCGCGCGGGCCGGTCGAGGGTGATCCGCGCGACGCGACCGTCGCGCTCGTAGGTCATCGTCGTCGGCCCGTTCACGTCAGCCGGTCTCTCGGACCTCCGGCTCGGCGTCGCGCGGGAGTCGGTTGAGCTTCCGCGACGCCTCGAAGATGTCGCCCTCGTCGTAGAAGTCCACCGCGACGAGATTCGGGATCAGGCCGCGGCGCCGCTCGCACTCCCGCGCGCGCTCGACCAGGAAGTCGTACGCGTTCACCTCCCCCCCGAGGTCGGGCGATCGCGGCACCTTCTCGACCCAGTGGTTGAGCTGGAACAGCGGGCTGTGGGCGGTTCCCCTGTTCGGCTCACAGCTCTTGGTGTCGCGGAGCTCGTCCGCAGAGCCGAAGGTGAACGGGGTCTCCTGCATCAGCTCGAAGCCGTCGTGGTACCACCGGATCGAGCCGCCGCCGTTGTCGTTCTCGGCCATCACCAGCATCCGCTTGTCGGACTGGATCAGCTCGCGCAGCGTGGGAAACGGGGTATCGCGCTCGTGCACGTACGCGTAGCGGACGAGCCCGCTGTCCTGGAACGCGTTCTCGATGTCCTCGGGAGCGACGTAGTCCTCGATCACGACGAGCAGGAACTCGTCCGGGTGGGTGTCGAGGAACTCGCGCACGTCGGTGAGCGCCTTGGTGAGGTCGGTCGCACCCAGCTCGCAGACGACGTGGCAGAGGTAGGCCCCTCGTTTGCCCCCGCTGTCGGCCCCGCCGACACGCTGCCCGATCGCCTCCACCCGCTCGACCGCGGCCTGCCCGAACTGGTCGCGGATGCCCTCCGTCACCTTGCCGCCGCGCTCCCGCTCGAGGTCGGTGAGGACCGGGCCGTCGGGCGGCTTGATCCCGTAGTGGGCGTCGATCAAGAGCACCCGGATGCCGTTGTCGAGCTGCTTCGGCAAGCCGGTCTCCTGATTCGGCGCGAAGAAGTCGGCGTCGGCGGCGGACATCGCGTTGTGAGCGCCCGGGAACGCGACCTCGTTGAGCTGGCGGTCACACAGCTTCTCGTACCCGTTGCACGCCTCGACCGGGCCGCTCGGGCGCTTCGCCGGTCCATCGCCCCCGCCGAAGACCACGATCCCCAGCACGACGCCGGCGACAACGACGACACCGGCGACGATCGCCGCCCGGGGTCGGATCCGCTCCTGGATCGGCACCGGACGCCCCCGCTGCGGCGCGGGAGCGATCAGCACCAGCAGCTCCGTGAGCGCGTAGTAGAAGAGCAGCGCACCCGCCACCACCGCGACGATGTTCAGCGCCAGGTCCGGCTCCAGGAACACGAACACGCTCACGAGCAGCAGCACGACGGCGCGCAGCACGCGGCCCGCGGTCGTCTCGGGAACGCGGAGGAGGCGATCGGCGAAGCGGCGCCCACGTGCCGCGACGTCCGCCTCGTCCGCCGTCGACGCGGCGGCGGCGAACGCGATCGCGGCGATCCCGACGCCGAGGAACCAGATCTGGAGCCCGCCGAGGTACGAGCTCCACACCGCATCGACGGCGTCGCGGAGGACGTCGTCGTCGAACCGGGACAGGAGCAGGGAGTGCCCGACCAGCAGGGCGATGAAGCCGACCGCCGCCGCGATCGCCACGGCGGCCGAGGCCCTGATCATGGCCCCACGGCGGTCGACCGCGACGGCGATTGAGCCGGCGAGCATCAGGATCCCGAGCGCGGGCAGGAAGAGGCCCAGGAATCGGATGCTCTCCCCGAACTGGACCGCCCCGATCGCGAAGTCGCTCCGCGTCAGCTGGATCAGGCCGGGCTCGATGTCCTTCGGGATCTGCTTCCCGATCTGCGGCGAGATCGACTTCACGGCGTCGATCACGAACGCGCCGGTGTCGGCGAGGTTGAGCACGAGCTTGTCGCGATCGCGGCTGAACAGCGTCCGGTGGGCCCGTGCGGCGGCGTCGCGGAACAGGTCGCGGAACGGGCGGCTCTCGATCACCCCCTGGACTCCCGACTCCAGTACCGGTCGCGCGTTGATCAGCTGGTCCGGGCCCTTCGCGATCAACTGGTCCGTGATCGGGTTCGCGACCGCGAGCCCGACGCGGTCGTCGCCGAGCGACTCGCTCGCGTGGGCGGCAAATGACTCCGCGTCGAAAACCTCCTCGCGGAGGTACAGCGTTATCCCACCGACGAACAGAAACGCGGTCCCCACAACCGCGAGGGCGATCGATCCGAGTCGCCGACTACGCGCCGCCCGCCTCGCCTCCTGGGCCATGGCGGGTATTCAACCACCCGCACAAGCGGCGACCGCTCGCGTAGCCTGAGCCCATGGCCGCTCCGCTGCTCGCGATCGACGCCCCGTCGCTGCTGTTCCGCGCCTTCTACGCGCTGCCGAAGTCGATCAAGGGCGCGGATGGCGCGCCGGTGAACGCCCTGCTCGGGACCGCGAACCTGATCCTGCGGGAGGTCGAGTGTCACGAGCCGCGCGCCGTCGTCCTCTGCTTCGGCCCCGACGCCGCCGACTACCGGGTCGAGCTGTTCGAGGGCTATCACGCCGATCGTCCCGACGTACCCGACGAGCTCGCGCCCCAGTTCGCCGACGCCGGCGAGTTCTTCGGCGCCTTCGGGTGGGTGATCGCCGTCAGCGACTCGCTCGAGGCCGACGACCTGCTCGGCAGCTTCGCCAGGATCGAGGAGAAGGCGGGCGGGCGGACGCTGCTGATGACCGGCGACCGCGACATGTTCCAGTGCGCGACCGAGCGGGTCGCAGTGCTCTACGTGCGAACCGGGCCCAGGGGCGCGGAGGAGGTCGGCCCGGCCGAGGTGGAGGAGCGCTACGGGATCCCGCCCGAGCTCGTCCCCGACTTCATCGCCCTGCGGGGCGACCCCTCGGACGGGATCCCGGGGGCGAAGGGCGTCGGCGAGAAGACCGCCGCGGAGCTGCTGCGCGAGCACGGCTCGCTGGAGGGCGTGCTCGACAACGCGCTCGCGATCCCTCGCCCGGCGCTTCGCACCGCGCTCCACGGCGCCCGCGACGAGCTGCTCGCCTACCTTGAGATAGCGACGCTTCGCGACGCGAAGGTGAAGCGCCCGCCGGACCGTGCGCTCGATCGCGCCGGGGCCGCGCGCGCGGCCCGGGATCGGGGGATGAACCGGCTCGCCGAGCGGCTGGACCCGGACTAGACGAGCTGGTCTACCGAGCAGCTCTTCGGGTCCTTGTCCTCGCGCCAGCGCTCCATCTTCGCCCCGTGGCGAATCCTCCCGGCGCTGACGTGGTCGAAGCTGATCTCGACGACGAGCTCGGGTCGCAGGGTCACCCACTCGAGCTCCCGCCCCGACGCCCACCGGCTGGGGTCGGCCGAGCCGCGCTCGCCCGTCTCGTATGGCTCGAGCTCCTTGCGCAGCTCTCGCTTCTCCTTCGCCTTGAACCCGGAGGTGTGGCCGACGACGTGGAGCTCGCCATCGGCGTCATACAGGCCGAGGATCAGCGACCCGACGGTCCCCTCCTCCTTTCCCGGTCGCCACCCGACGACGACGCAGTCGATCGTCCGCAAGCGCTTCACCTTCACCATGCCCTTGCGCTCCCCGGGCTTGTAGATCGCCTCGAGCTCCTTCGCGATCACGCCCTCGCCGCTCCTCAGCCACGGCTCTGCCTTCTTCGGCGACTCGGTCAACGGCGTTAGCTCGACCGAGCCCTTCCCCTTCCCGATCAGCTTCTCGAGCGCCGCGCGGCGCGCGCCGAAGGGCTTGGCGAGGAGCTTGCCGCGATCGCGGGCGAGGAGGTCGAAGGCGCGAAAGAGCGCCGGCGTCTGCTCGGCGAGCATCCTGACGCGCGACTCGGCGGGATGGAGGCGGTTCTGGAGCGCGTCGAATTCCTCCAGCCCGTCCTTGTCGAGAATCACCAGCTCGCCGTCGAGGACGTAGCGCCCCTTCGGGAAGCGGAGCTCGGGAAAGTAGCGCCGCAGGGGCCTTCCGTTGCGGGATTGGAGGAAGACATCCTCGCCGTCCACGAACGCGAGCGCCCGAAAGCCGTCGTATTTCGGCTCGTAGGCCCACCCATCGCCCTCCGGGAGCTGCTTTCGCGAGAGCGCGAGCTGGGGCTTGACCGGAGGCTTGAGGGGAAGCGCCATCCACCGCGATCCTAGACTGGCCGGATGCCGACCGCCGAGCGACCCGACCTCGAACCCCCGCGCGAGTGCGAGATCGCCGTCGTCGGCGCCGGGATCGTCGGGCTCGCCGTGGCGCGCGAGCTCGCTCTGCGCCATCCCGACGCGACTGTCGCGGTGCTCGAGCGCGAGCCTCGGATCGGCGTTCACCAGACAGGCCACTCGAGCGGCGTGATCCACGCCGGGATCTACTACAGGCCGGGATCGCTGAAGGCCGAGCTGTGCGTCGCCGGCGCGCGGGCCCTGTACGAGTACTGCGCGGAGCGGGGAATCCGAGCCGAGCGCGCCGGGAAGGTGATCGTGGCGACCGAGGAGGCCGAGCTGGCGGGCCTCGCGGAGCTGGAGCGTCGCGGGAGCGCGAACGGCGTCCCCGGCCTGCGGCGGATCGGGCCCGACGAGCTGCGCGAGCTCGAGCCTCACGCGCGCGGGATCGCCGCCCTGCACTCGCCGGCGACCGGCGTCGTCGACTTCTCCGCGGTCCTTGGCGCCTTCGCCGCGGACCTCGCCGAAGCCGGCGGGACCGTCTCGACGGGCTGCGGGGTGCGCTCTACCGCAGCCGGCGACCGGCGGATCTCGATCTCGCACGCTCGCGGCGAGACCCGCGCGCGAGCCGCCGTGATGTGCGCCGGAGCTTGGTCGGACCGGCTCGCGGTCGCCGCGGGCGCGTCGCCCGACCCTCGGATCGTCCCCTTCCGCGGCGCCTACCTGCGGCTCCGGCCCGAACGGCGCGAGCTAGTGCGCACGAGCATCTACCCGGTCCCCGATCCCGATCTTCCGTTCCTCGGGATGCACCTCACCCGCGACCTCGACGGCGACGTCCATCTCGGACCCTCGGCGCTGATGGTCGGCGCCCGCGATGCCTATCGACTCGGACGCTTCCGCCCCCGCGACCTCGCACAGACGCTCGCCTGGCCCGGGACGTGGCGGCTCGCGAGGCGCTACTGGCGCACGGGCGTCGAGGAGCTGCGCCACGGGCTCAGCCGTCGCTCGTTCGTCTCCGAGCTGCGCCGCTTCGTCCCCGAGCTGACGCCCGCCGACGTCCTCGGTGGGCACTCCGGCGTCCGTGCCCAGGCGTTGGGGCGCGATGGCTCGCTGATCGACGACTTCGTCGTCTCGCGCACGGAGCGGGCGCTCCACGTCCGCAACGCGCCCTCGCCGGCGGCGACCTCGTCGCTCGCGCTGGCGACCCGGATCGCCGACATGCTCGAGGACGACCCGGGGCTTGAGTAGAGCGCGATTCAGATCTCCACCGCCGTCGCGGGCGCGATCGTTGGGTGGGCTGGGGAAGTGAGGTGGGCCGGTCGATAACGCCACAGTCGCCGCCGATCTCGGCGCGCGTGTGGCATTGACGCCGATATACGGGGTCAGCGCCACACGGAACGTCAGCTCGGCGCTGCGTGTGGTGCTACCGACCTGGCCGGGGGAATCTCACCGCCGGTTTCCCGTACCCAGCCGCCGTTCGCCGGAGCGAGATCAGCGCACTCAGGGCAGCTTCTCCGGCTCGGGCTCAATCCCGTCGCCCCGTCCCGCCACGTCGACGGTCCGCTCGTAGGAGGCCTGCAGGCTGCCGGCGTCACCATCGCCCCCCTCGAGTGCCGGCCCGACCGGAAGCACCGCGTAGTCGGGGTGCTGGACCCATGTCGGGACGTAGCGGACGTCCGCCACCCGGGCGCCGTCGCCGTCGACGACCACGTCGAGCAGTCCGATCAGCCCGTCCTGGCTCGCGTCTGAAAGTCCCGCGGCGGGACCCTGGTTGGAGACAAGGTTTCCCTCGCTGAACACGACGTACTTCCCGCCCATCCGGTCGATCGCCTGGACGACGTGGGGTCCCTGCCCCACGACGGCTGTGATCTCGGGCGCGTCCACCAACTGCCTCGCGAACGCGCGCTGCTTCGAGCTCGGGTTTCCCACGTACTCCGGGGTGATGTCGATCCCCCAATGCATGTTGACCACGACCGCGTCCGCGCCGCGCTTTCGCGCCGCCCTGGCGTCCTTGAGGATGCGGTCCGGGTTCTCCGCCACGTTCAGCGACCACGGCTCGGGGGCCGGGATCCCGTTCGTGTCGGTGGTGTACGCGAGGTAGGCGAGCCTCACCCCCTTCACCCCGATGATCAGTGGCTTGCGGCTGGCCTTCTCGGACGAGTACGAGCCCGTGTGCGCGACGCCCGCCCGGTCCAGCGCCTCGATCGTGCTGTCGATCCCCTCCTGCCCCCCGTCCAGCGAGTGGTTCGACGCCGTGCTGCACGCCTCCCATCCCGTCTTCGCAATCGCCTCGGCGAGCTCCGGGGGTGTGTTGAAGATCGGGAAGCCCTGCGGCGGGCCGGGGCCCATCGGGGTCTCGACGTGGCACACCGCGACATCCACGCCCTTCACGTAGGGCCTCACGGGCTCGAACATCGGCGCGAAGTCGTACCGCTCTCCCCCACCGTCCGCGAGGGCGCGCTCGAAGACCGGTGAGTGAATCAGCATGTCCCCGCTCACCGAGAGCGTGAAACGGACGGGGCGCTCCTCGCGCGCCTGGGACAGCAGCTCCTCGGGGGTGTCGGGAGGGTCGGTGAGCTCCCCGCCTCCGTCGACGATTCCGAGCACGAGCACAGCGAGAACGGCGGCGACGATCCCGCCCGCCACCAGCCTGCGCCGCTGGTAGATGGCGGGCGTCTCGCCGCGTCGTTGGCGACCCGGGGGCGAGCCGGCCATGGGTTCATTGAACCACTACGCTCGGAGCCACAGGCCGGGGGGACGCCGCGACCCGAAGGGAGGCGACGATCGAAGCCGCAACCGCAGACCAGCCGCCCGCCGCCACCGAGTGCTCCTCGTTCTCCAAGGCGCTGTTCCTCGGCGAGATCCATGAGGAGCTCGTGTTCCCGTGGCTCGAGCCCGATTCCTCCGAGCAGGACCGGATCCGTGCCCTGATCGCGTCGGTCCGCGATCTCGCGGAGTCGATCGACCCGGCCGAGATCGAGGAGAAGCGGTGGGTGGGCGACAAGCTCGTGCGCGAGCTCGGCGAGCGGGGGCTGTGCGGGCTGTACGTGCCCGAGGAGTACGGCGGGCAGGGTCTTTCCCAGACCGGCTACGCAAGGGTGTTCGAGACCTTCACCCAGATCGACGCCACGCTCTCGATCGTGATGGGGGTCCACCAGTCGATCGGGTTCAAGGGAATCGCGATGTTCGGCACCGACGAGCAGAAGGAGCGTTTCCTTCCGGATCTCGCCTCGGGTCGCAAGCTGGCGGGTTTCGCCCTCACCGAGCCGAACGCCGGCTCCGACGCCTACAACATCGAGTCGCGCGCGGTCCGTGAGGCGGACGGCTCGTGGCGGCTGAACGGCGAGAAGCGCTACATCGGCAACGGCGACAAGGGCTCGGTGTTCACCACCTTCGCTCGCTGTGAGATCGACGGCAGGGACCGCCACATCGCCCTGATCCTCGAGAAGGGGATGAAGGGGTTCGAGGTCGGGGAGCGCTACGACACGATGGGCCTCCGAGGCAACGACCTTCGCCGGCTGTACTTCAAGGACGTCAAGGTCCCGGCGGAGAACGTGCTCGGGGCGCCCGGCGAGGGGTTCCGGATCGCGATGGCGGTCCTCAACAACGGTCGGATCGGGCTCGGAACGGGCTCGGTCGGTGCCGCGAAGGGGCTCCTGGACCGGATCATCGACCACGTCAAGGAGCGGCGCCAGTTCGGCGGTCCGCTCGCCGACCTCGAGCTCGTCGAGGACAAGATCGGGTGGATGGTTTCCTACCTTTTCGGCCTCGAATCGCTCACCTACCTGACCTGCGGCCTGGTCGACGAGGGCGTCCCCGACTACTCGCTGGAGTCGGCGGTGTGCAAGGTGTCCGGGACGGAGTTCCTGTGGTACGCGGCCAACCGCGTGATGCAGCTCAAGGGCGGCGAGGGCTACATGCGCGACCAGCCCTACGAGCGGATCCTCCGCGACATCAGGGTCTTCCCGATCTTCGAGGGCGCGAACGACGTCCTGCGCTCGTTCATCACCCTGTCGGGGATGAAGCCGCTCGGCGAGGAGCTCTCGGGGGTCGGGAGCCTCGACCTCGGCGACCCGATCGGCTCGCTGGGGGTCCTGATCGACTACGTCGGGGGGCGAATCCAGCGCGAGGTGCGCCCCGACCGGGTCTCCGGGACGCACCCGGAGCTCAACGACCACGCCGACGCCGTATCGGACCAGGTGAAGCGGCTTCGTGCGGTGAGCGAGTCGCTGCTCCGCGAGCACGGGCGCAAGATCGTCCGCCGCGGCTATCACCACAAGCGGATCGCCGACGCGCTCGCGGACATCTACGCGCAGATCGCGGTCCTGTCGCGGGCAAGCTCGATCTTCGAGCATCAGGGGGTCGAGCCCTCGGGACAGGAGCGCTACATCGCCGAGACCTTCTGCACCCGCGCCGCGGACCGGGTCCACGCCCGGTTCGACCAAATCGAGCACAACGACGACGAGCGAATGTCCGCGATCGCCAGGCTCGCCTACAAGCGCGGCGAGTACGGCTACGCCCTGTTCGAGGACTGAGCTACTTCGGGTTCGCCTGCCCGGGCGGGATCGCGCCCGGCGGCCCGCCTCCGTGGGGCTCGGCGCTCTGGCCTCCGCTTCCCGAGCCCGGGATCGTCCCTCCCTGGCCGGGCGGCGTGCCTCCCTGTCCCGGCGGCGGGCTCGCCTGACCCGGGGGTGTCCCTCCCTGACCGGGGGGCGTGCCTCCCTGGCCGGGCGGGACGCCGGCCGGGCCGGTCCCGGACGGGGCGCCTCCACCACCCCCGCCCTGCGCGCCGGCGGATTCGTCGCCGTCGCCGCCGGGGGTCCCGGCAGGCCTGTCCCCCGCGCTCGAGCCGCGGTCGCGCTTCGCGGCTTCGCTTCCGGCCTCGGTCGATCCGGACTTCGCGTCGCGGTCATCGCCGCCCGTCGCCCCCCCAGCGCCGCTCTTTGTGGCGTCGTCGTCCCCTCCCTGGTTCGGAAGCTCGATCCCGACCCGATCGAAGGCCTCGCGGGCCGGCTCGGGAAGCCTCACGCCCGCGAACGCGAGGCCGCCCATCGCCACCGGCACGAGCGCGACCGCGACGGCGACCCTCGCGGCCGGCGCGAGCCGCGTGCGCCACCCTGCGGATCGAGCCGCACCGATCGCGGCCGTGTCGGGCGTCGCGATCGCGTCGCCGGCGGCGCGCGCCTCGGCCGCCAGCCGTGGGACGAGGAACGCCTCCGCCTCGAGGCTGGGCTCAACGGGCACCGTCGCCCTGGCGGTGGCGATGAACGCGGCCACCTCGCCGTGGTCGCGATCGCGCAGCGGCGGACGACCGGTGAGCAGCCGCTCGGCCTCGCCGTCGCCTATCCATCCGAGGAAATTCATCTCCTCCTCGAAAGCGTCGCGGTCGCTCACAGGGTTACGCCCTCCTTGGCAAGCTCGCGTCGCACGGCCGCGAGGCCGCGACGCTGCAGGGCCTTGACGGCGCCGGGACGCTTGCCAACCGCCTTGGCGACCTCGTCCACCGTCAGCTCGCCGAGCACGCGAAGGAGGAGGACAGCGCGCTGATCCGGCGAGAGCCGCTCCAGGACGCGGTGGACCTCCTCCGCTCCCACCCTCGCAAGCGCCTGCTCGGCGGCATCCTCGAGCTCGACCGTCGGGGGCTCGGGGGGCTCCGGTACCGGCTCGACGGGGCGGCGCGCCGAGTGGCGGCGCGCGTCGACCATGCGATGGTGGGCGATCGTGAAGACCCAGGCCCGGAAGCTGCGCTCGTCGCCCTCGAACCGCGCGACGTCGCGCGCGACCTGGAGGAACACCTCGCTCAGCGTGTCGTCGGGCTCGGGCGCCCCGTTCGCGCGCAGGTAGCCGAGCACGACCGGAGCGAGGTCACGGTAGATGGTGGTCCAGGCTGACTCGCCGCCCTCCCTGGCCGCCTCGAGCAGGGCGCGGAATCTCTCCGGCATGCGGGTACGAAGCTAGCGGAGCCCGCCCTCCGTCGCGGCATCCGTGGCTGGACGCTTGACCGATCACCCGTAACCCCCGGGGACGTTTCGACGCTCTCACGTGTACAGGCGGCGGCACACGCGCAGCCTCTCAATCGAGAGCTAGCCAAGGAGGAACGATGCGAAGGCAGACCCTCGTGGTACTCGGAGCCGCGGTGATGAGCGCGATGCTCGTGCTCGCCGCCATCGCGGTCGCGAGCACGATCAGGGGCACGCAGGGAGATGACGTCCTGAGCGGGACGCCGGGCGACGACTCGATGGTCGCGAAGAAGGGTGACGATCAGGCGACCGCGCTGGCGGGGAACGACTCTGTGAATGCCGGGAAGGGCAACGACACGGCCGACGGCGATGAGGGCGACGACAGCCTGAAGGGCAAGAAGGGCAGCGACGGGCTGACCGGCGATGCCGGCGCGGACGACCTCTCGGGGGGCGACGGCGCCGACACCCTCGACGGCGGCGATGACGCCGACAGCATCGATGGCGGCAAGGGCGCCGACGCCATCGACGGTGGGCTCGGCAGTGACGCGATCAAGAGCCGCGGGGACGGAAACAAGGCCGACACGGTCACCTGCGGCGAGGATCCGGATGGGAGCGACAACGACGTCGTCGCGGCCGACAAGAACGACATCGTGGCGGCCGACTGCGAGACGGTCGAGCGCTCGGGCGGGGGCGGCAACGGCCCGAAGCCGAAGCCGTAGCCACAGACACGAGCCTCTCTCTCAGGGGG
>JBOGZL010000365.1:0-3346 GCA_050697195.1 Solirubrobacterales bacterium | reverse complement strand
GGAGCTGCAAGCTCTCGGGCCGGGCGGCCCCAAGCTGCGGCTCCGCCCGGCGGCGCCGCCACGGCGCCTCGAGCCGAGAGCCCAGCCGCACCAGCGCCTCCGCGCCGGGGTACCGGCCCGCGACCAGGGCGGCGACCAGGAGCAGCACGGGAAGCAGTGCGATCACGATGTCGTGATGGGGCCCCACGAGCTCCAGGGCGCCGACCCAGGCCCCGATGAGCAACAGCGAGGGCAACGGCGGCCGCCCGAACCATCTCGAGTGACCGCCGGCGAGGGTTTCGCCCCTGACGAGCCCGGGTGTCGCGCTCGCGGTCATTCGATCGGCACCTGCACGTCGGCCCGTCCCTCCTCGAAGCGGCTCACCCGCATCGCCACCTCCATCCGCCAATCGCCCGCGACTCCGAACGGAGCCGATGGCGCCACGTAGTGGCCGGGCCCGGCCGTTCGGACGTCGGTCTCGATCGGGGCGATGTCCGCGTCGGGAAGCGAGAGGTGGACCCGGAGCTCCTCGACGTCGCGGTATTGGCTGCCGTCCTCGGCGTCGAAGAGGTAGAGGTGAACCTCGTTGCGGCCAACCTCCGCCGGGTCGACCGTGTACTCGAGGGCCGCGGGCCCGATCGTCGTCCGGCCGGAGATCGGGCCGGCGTCGGTCTCGCTGGCGGGCGCGTAGCTGACCAGCGCCGCGGTGACGCCGAGCACGACGGCGATCAGGGCGACCTCCGTTCGTAGATTGCGTCGAGCGCCACGACCCGGCGCCCCGGGGCGCTCGCTGGCGCCAACCAGACGCCTCAGGGCAGGGATCAGCCGCTGACGGTTGGCGGCCCCCAGCGCGATCAGCGCGAGCAGCAACGCGACCTTGATCAGGACCGCGCGACCGAACCCCGTGTCGATCAGCGCGCCGAAGCTGCCCACCTCGACGATCGCCTGCGCCGTCCCGGTCGCGGCGAGCACGACCACGGCCGCGAGCGCGAACGGCGAGAAGCGAGCGAGCGTCGCCCAGAGCAGTGTCGTGCGGGCGGCGGGATCGAGCCTGCGCGTCGCGGCCGGAAGGGCGACGACCAACGCGGCGAGCCCGCCGAACCACACGCTCATCGCGCCGACGTGGAGGATGTTGGCCGGGAGCAGCAGCGCCTCTGGGCTCTGAGTGCTGGCATGTCCGCTGAGCGATGGTGAGACGACCAGGACGGCGAGCGGCAGCGCCAGGAGGGCCGCCGCCACCCTCCCCGGACCCGGCGCCTGCACGGCTCCCGTCGCCCCGAGGCGAACGGGCCGCAGCGTCGCCGGCCGCCACGCACGCCCCAATGCTGCTGCCAACAGCCCGGCGAGAACCGCCCACGCCGCGAGCCGCAGCGCGGTGATTGTGCCGAACCTCGTCTCCAGGACGTCGCCGAGGACGCCGGAATCGAGCGCGCCCCAGAACGAGGTGCCCGACGCGGTCGCGCCCTGGAGGGGAAGCGCGGCGAGGCCGGCGAGCAGGCCGGCGCCGATCGCACCCACGACCAGCCAGCGGGCCCGTCCGGCGAACGCCGCGGAGGCCTCGATCCATGCCGCGCCGCCACCCGCGACCCGCCCAAGCGCGGCGGGCCACACCGCGAAGAGGAAGACCAGGACGCCGACCGCTACACCGATAGCCGCGTAACCGAGCCAGCGGTCGGCCCAGAAGGCGGCCGACATCACCGCTCCGGCGTCGCCCTCGTTGAGCAGCTCCGAGACCGTCCGGGACGCCCCTGTACCCGGCTCGCCGATCGTGAACACGAACCCGCCGGACACCGGGTGGGAGTCGGCGGAGATCACCCTGTAGGTCGCGGTGTAGGTGCCGTCGGCGAGGTCCGGGTCGAGGCGCACTGCGACGGCGTCGCTTCGCGCGCGGGGACGGAAGATCTCCCCGCTCTCCACCTGATCGCCCTGCGAGTCGAAGACGCGCACGGCCCCGAAGCTCGCCTCCACCGGCTCACTGAAGTAGAAGCCGACGCTGCCGGGCTGGCGCTCCAGCCCGGCACCACGCTCCGGAACCGTCCGCTCGAGGACGGCGTGGGCCTGCGCCGAGGCGGGCAGGGCGAGGACCAGCGCGACCGCAAGCCAGGGCACGCGGCGCGTCACCATGCTTCCTCCGGCGCAGCTTGGGGGACGCCCTGGCGGGCGGAGCGTCGGCGGCGGATCAGCACCGCGGCGCCGCCGAGCAGGGCAAGCGCCACAAGGCCGACGAACGGCGCGATCGGAAAGCCACCGTCCTCCCCGACCCAGTACAGGGTCCCCGTGATGCCCGCACGCTCTGCGCCGACCTCGATCGGGACCCTGTAGTCGAAGATCTTCGCGCGCTGGTCCTCGTCGGCCACCTGCGGGGGCGTTCCCTCGCCCATGTAGTGGATGCGGTGGTCGTGCCAGCCGTACTGGCCGCTGCGGTCGACCGTCTCCCACTCGGGCGGTGCCTTCGCCTCGGCGTGCGCCGGGACGGCCGACTCGCCGTAGCGGTCCTGGTTCAGGTAGTAGGCGGGTGAGCGCGTGTTGACCGCGACCGTCCCGTCCGCCGCGATGCGCAGGTAGGGCTCGCCCTCGTAGCCCTCGACGACGACGGTTTCCTCGCCCTGGTTCTCCAGGCGCAGGCTGTCGTCGAAGTTCAGGACCTCGACCTCCACGCCGGCGGCGGCAGGCCTGATCCCGCCGACCTCGGATCTGAAGTTGGGGTTGCCCTGGTGGGCGAAGGCGGGAGCCGCCGGCAGCGCGATCGCTGCCACGGCGACCATCACCGCCCAGGCGCGCGTGCGCATGAGCCTCCTTCGGTCGCGGGTGGACGCCCGCGGCCTGGGGTGCGGCGGCGGGCGTCTAGACGGGTTGCGGGGCGGGGGGAGGTCGCTCGGCGAGATACGCCGCGATCAGCCCTCCGCCTCTCGCGAGGGCGCGAGCCGGGGGCGCCGCCGCGGGCCTTGGTTCACTCACCGCCCGGGACCGTGCGGGACGTTGGGCGCGCGCGGCAGCCAGGATCTCCTCGCCCGGGTAGCGACCGAGCGCGAGCGGCAGCGCCAAAAGCAGGGTCGGCGCCATGTACAGGAGCGCCTCGGTTGTGCCCGCGAGGGCGAGCGCCAGGGACCAGGCAATCGCTATCGCCATCAGTCCAGCTCCCGCCAAAGGGTCACGTCGAACCATGAGGGAAGGGTACTCCGCCCCGGCGGGTCGGTGCCACGGAAACGCGACCCATTGCGGAAGCCCGAACGGTTTCGAGTCCTCTGAGGTGCTCTCACGCTCGCTCAGATCGGTACCCGAATCGGTACCCGGAGTGAGTGCGCGCTCGGCCATCTCGGTCTCGTGGGCCGACGGGCTCGCGGGTGCGCTCCGCGAGGACGCACGT
>JBOGZL010000364.1:0-11912 GCA_050697195.1 Solirubrobacterales bacterium | reverse complement strand
CTCGTCCGTCGGGGTGAAGGCCGTCGGCTTGACGAGGTCGCGAAGCGTGAGGGCCGCGTGCGCGAGGCCGAGGTACGCGAACAGGCCTCCGGCGACGAGCAGCAGGACTTGCGATGCGTTCACGAGGCCGGCTCCACTCCAAGCTCCCGCAGCCGCGCTTCGAAGGTCTGGATGCGCTGTGTGTCCTCGTAGAAGTCCTCGTGCTCGACGATGCGCCCCCAGCGCGTACGGATGAGCAGGGCCGTGCGGTTGCGATAGAGCTGCTCCCCGCCCGGACCCGACAGGAGCGCCCGGTGGTCGCCGCCGTTGAGGGCCCGCAGGTCGCGCCTGAGCTTGAGCAAGAGCAGTCGCCGGAGCAGCATGCGCGAGCCGAAGCGGCACCTGCGCCCAGTGCTTTTAGCACGCGCCGTGCTCACGTCCTCACCTCTCCGGTGCCATGCGCCGCCCTTCGGTCGGCCTTCGACCTCCCCGACCACGGAGTTGGTACCGAGCTGTCGCCGTGACGGGCATCGGTGCCTCGAAGGACGATCGCCGTGCCGAGCGCCAAGGCGAGGCACAACGGCGAGTAGAGCGTGAGGTCGAGGCGTTCGTAGCTGTCGTCGAGGCCGCCGATCACGTCGGATGGGAGGAAGACCACCCCGCGGGCGAGAAAGACGGCCGCCACACTCCACGCGGCACCGCGCAGCGCCCGCGACCGCGCACCGGTTCGTACCGCCCGCACGATCGCCGCGGCGCCGGCGAGCGCCAGCGCGACGGCCCAGGTGAGCGCCGCCGGCGGCAGCCCACCGTCGAGCTGCCTCCGCTCGCCGCTGCTGAGCACGTACTCGGCGAGCTCGCGCTCGCTGCCGCCCGGCCAGTACCAGCCGAGCGCCCAGGCCGCGTGCAGCGCGGCGATCGCGACCAGCACGGACGGAACGGCAATGCCGCAGACGCGCGTCAGACGATCGAATCGCGCTGGTCTGGTTCGAGGCATCATGCGGAGCCGCCGAGCGACCCACAGCTCGATCGAGTTGGCGATGCGCACCGACACCGGCCAGCGCGCCGGGCAGGCGACCCGGCCGGTGACGGCCAACTCGGCCCGGTCGAGCAGATCCTCCACCAGCGCGTCGTGCTGGCGGATCAGAATCGGATAGACGGGCATCATCTTCGGCTCGACCCGGCATTCGAGCGTGTGCGTAAGCCGGGCTCGGTCAGCGCCCAGCGGCTGCACCTCGAGGCGATCGCGTGCCGACCACGCCGAGCCCGGGCGAAAAACGAAACACGAGCCGCTGGCCGAGCTCGTACTCGTCGACGACCTGGCGCATCTGGGTCAGCTGGAACAGGCCCTGGCGGCTCTCCGTGCCGACCGCAAGCGGGCCGTCCAGCTCCAGCGGAGTGGTCGGCCAGCGCTCGCTGGGCCAGAGCCGGTCGGCCGGCCCGCCGAGCCCGTCGATCAGAGACCCGACCCGCTCCGCTGGGGCGGGCAGCTCGCGCGAGTGGACGTTTCGAAGCTTCATGATGACGCTCCCTTCGAGCTATGGGTCACGGATTTCCATACGCATATGTATGGGAGCATACAGTACTGTATGGAGGATGTCAACGCGTGCCGGCAGGAGGCTCCTCACCCGTCAGGATTGGACGCGTGCCGCCCTCGCTGCGCTCGCAGACGGCGGCCCGGCGGCGGTCGCCGTCGACCGCCTGGCGAAGCAGCTCGGCGCCACCCGCGGCAGCTTCTACTGGCACTTCAGCGACCGCGCAGAGCTGATCGAGGCCGCGCTTGAGCAATGGGAGCGGGAGAACACGGTCGAGCTGATCCCCGACGCCGAGGCGATCGGCGACCCGGTCGAGCGCCTGCGCTACCTGTTCCGGGAGGTCTACGAGCAGCCGGTCGACGCGATCGAGATCGCGCTCGCTTCGGTCGCCGACGACCCGCTCGTCGCTCCCGCCGTCGCCCGCGTCACCCAGACGCGGCTCGCGTTCCTGCGCCGCATCTTTACCGACCTCGGCCTGCCCGATGACGAGGCCGCCGACCGGGCCTGGCTCGCCTACGCCTTCTACGTCGGCCACCACCAGCTCGCCCGCAACTCCGAGGTCCGTGACAGCCAGCCGACCGGGCTCGCCCGAATCGTCGAGCTCCTCACGCTAGTACCCCCGTCCGCAAGTTCGGTCGCTTCACGCTGCAAGACGTAGCCGGGGCTCGCGCTGCTCGAGCCTGCTCATCAGCTCGTCGAGGACGTGGCGTGTGAAGTTCCACTCGAACGTCCTGATCTCGTACGAAAACGAGGCGATCCGCGCCCAGGACGCCGGCGAAGAGGTCGAGTACGTGATCCCGGACGACACGATCCTGATCGAGACCCAGATCGCGCTGAGAAGGTGTTCAAGGAGCATGAGAAGGAGTTCTCCACACCGCCCGGGCTGTTCACGATCGAGGAGTTCGGCGGCTGGGAAACGGTCACGACCGAGTTCTTCGATCCGGAGAGCGGGTCGATCGCGGAGGTCGAGCGTGAGCAGGACGGTTGTGTGGGCGATGTCACACATCCCGAGAGAACCCTGCTGATCATCGGGTTGCGCGCCCAGGCTCTCACCCAACCGGCGCTCGTGGCTATCCTCGGCCCCTCCAAAGGTTGCGCCAATGGAAGCCACCGAAGAGCGAAATCTCGTAGTGATGAAGTTCGGCGGCACCTCGGTCGCGGAGCCGGACGACATCCGGCGAGCCGCGCGGCGGATCGTCGCCGCGCGCGAGCGAGGGAGCCGGGTCGTCGCCGTCCTCTCGGCGCGTGGGAAGGGCACCGACGACCTCGTCGCGATGGCGCGCGAGGTCTCCGAGCGTCCCGAACCGCGCGAGCTCGACATGCTGCTCTCCGTCGGGGAGCGGATCTCGTGCTCGCTGTGCGCGATGGCGATCCACGACCTCGGCCACCAGGCGATCTCGCTGACGGGCTCGCAGGCCGGAATCGTCACGGACTCCTCGCACACGAAGGCGCGGATCCTCGACGTCCGCGCCGATCGGATCCGGGAGAAGCTCGCCGACGACCGGATCGTGCTCGTGGCCGGGTTTCAGGGCGTGTCCGGCGACAGCCGCGACGTGACCACGCTGGGCCGCGGCGGGTCCGACACCACCGCTGTCGCCCTCGCGGCCGCGCTCGGCGCCGACGTGTGCGAGATCTACACCGACGTGCGCGGCGTGTTCAGCGCCGACCCGCGGATCGTCCCCGACGCGCGCAAGCTGAAGATGGTCTCGTTCGAGGAGATGCTCGAGATGGCCGCCTCGGGGGCCAAGGTGCTGCAGCTTCGCGCGGTCGAGTACGCGCGCAACCACGCCGTCCGGCTCCACTGCCGAAGCTCGTTCGAGGACTCCACCGGTACCCTCGTGCTGGCCGAGGACGAGACGATGGAGAGACCCCTGGTGACAGCCGTGACCCACTCCGAGGAGGAGGCGCGCGTGACGATGACCGGCGTCCGCGACGAGCCCGGCGTGGCCGGGCGGATCTTCGGCGCGCTCGCGGACGCGAACGTGAACGTCGACATGATCATCCAGAACGAGCCGATCGAGGCCCAGCACGGCGCAGACCTCTCCTTCACGGTCTCGGGCGAGGAGCTCGAGTCGGCGGTGGCTGCGATCCGCGACCTCGAGCTGGCAACCGGGGTGGAGACCGACGAGCAGATCGGGAAGGTGTCGATCGTCGGGGCGGGGATGCGCAGCCATCCCGGCGTCGCCGCGAAGGTGTTCCAGGTGCTCGGCGAGCAGGCGATCAACATCGAGATGATCGCGACCTCGCCGATCAAGATCTCCTGCGTCGTCGCGGCCGATCAGGTGCCCGGCGCGGTCAAGGCCCTGCACGAGGCGTTCGAGCTCGGCGAGGACGCGGTCCGCCGCGAGGAGCCGGCCGGCGCCGAGCACCGGCCGACGGTGACGTCGTGAGCGAGAACGGATACAGGGTCGGGGTGGTTGGAGCGACGGGCGCCGTCGGCTCGACGATCCTCGAGGTGCTCGCCGAGCGCGGATTTCCCGCCCGCGAGCTGGTCCCGTTCGCATCCGAGCGCTCGGCGGGAAAGAGCGTGGACTTCGACGGCCGCAGGCTCGAGTGCGTACCGCTGTCCGCCGAGACGATCGAGGGGCTCGACATCGTGCTCTCCTCGGCGGGGGGATCGGTGAGCGCGGAGTGGGCGCCCCGGTTCGCGGACGCCGGTGCGGTGGTCGTGGACAACACGAGCTACTGGCGGATGCACGACGACGTGCCGCTCGTCGTCGCCGGGGTCAACGACGATGCCGTCGACGAGCACCGCGGGATAGTCGCGAACCCGAACTGCACCACGATGCAGGCGGTCGTCGCGCTGAAGCCGATCTGGGACGCCGTCGGGATCGAGCGCATCGTGGTCTCCACCTACCAGTCGGTCTCGGGGACCGGGCGCCGCGCGATCGACGAGCTTCGGGCGCAGTCGAAGCAGGTGCTCGAGGGCGAGCATCCCGAGCCGGAGGTCTTCCCTCACCAGGTGGCGTTCAACGTGATCCCCCAGGTCGAGACGTTCGCCGAGGGCGACGACTACACGACCGAGGAGCGCAAGGTCATGAACGAGACGCGCAAGATCCTCGGCGCCACCGAGGAGCTGGGGATCTCATCTACCTGCGTCCGCGTCCCGGTGGTGACCGGGCACTCGGAGTCGGTCAACGTGCAGACGCGAGACGCGCTCTCGCCGGAGGAGTGCCGCGAGTTGCTTGCCGCCCACCCCGGGGTCGTGGTCGTGGACGCCCCTCACGAGGGCATCTACCCGCTCGCGATCGACGCCACGGGGCGCGACGAGGTGCTGGTCGGCCGGATTCGGCGCGACCCCTCGCACGAGCGCTGCCTCAACATGTGGGTGGTGGGGGACAACCTCCGCAAGGGCGCCGCGACCAACGCGGTCCAGGTCGCCGAGCTCCTGCACGAGCGCGATCAGGTGCGCGCGGCGCGCGAGCCCGTCCGGGTCGGCTGAGCCAAACCTGATATGGAGATCGCCCTCGGCGAGGCGCTGCTGATCGTCGGCCTGCTGCTTGCCGTGACGGCGGCGCTGTCCGGCGTCACGCGGCGCACCGTGCTCTCGATCTCGGTGCTCGCCGTCTCGGCGGGCATCGCGCTTGCCGCCGCGGACCTGGTCTCGGTGAACGCCAGGGACCCTGGCCTGTTCGAGATCGTGGAGCTGGCCCTGATACTGACCCTGTTCTCCGACGGGATGTTCGTGGAGCGCGAGCTGCTCGGCCGGCACTGGGGCCCGGCGGCCCGCGCCCTCGCCGTGGCGATGCCGGTGACGATGGGCCTGCTCGCCGTCGGCGCGTACCTGGTCTTCCCCGACCTCAGCTGGGCCGAAGCCTTTCTGCTCGCCGCGATCCTGTCGCCGACCGATCCTGTGGTCACATCGGCCGTCGTCACCGCGCAGCGGGTGCCGGCGATGATCCGGCATACGCTCAATCTCGAGTCCGGTCTCAACGACGGGCTAGCGCTCCCGTTCGTTCTCTTCTTCCTCGTCCTCGCCACCCCCGGGGGCGACGCCGGGCAGGAGGCGCTCGAGCTGCTCGGCGAGGCGGCCTTCGGCGCGGTGGTCGGGATCGCGCTCGGCGTGATCGGCGGCCGCCTCCACAACCGCCTGCCCGGCGGCGGGATCACCGCTCGCTACGAGGGCATCTACGCAGTCGGGTTCGGGCTCGCGGCGTTCGGGCTTGCCGACGTTACCCTGGGCAACGGCCTGATTGCTGCGTTCGTGGCCGGGATCGCGCTTGCCAGGGAGGAGCACGAGGTCCCCGAGAGCTTCGTCGCCTTCGCCGACAACGTGAGCTCGATCTTCGCCGTGATCACCTTCTTCCTCTTCGGAGCGCTGATCGTCGCGACCGGGTACGAGGGCTCTGCTTGGGCGCTCGTGGTGTTCATCCCGTTCGCGTTGCTGATCGCCCGCCCTGTCGCGGTGATGGCCGCGCTCGCCGGCACCAGGCTGCCGCGGGTCCAAAAGCTGTTCGTCGCCTGGTTCGGCCCCAAGGGCGTCGCCTCGATGCTGTTCGCGCTCCTGGTCCTCGATCGGGCCGTCGCCGAGGGGTCGCTCGTCTTCGACGTCGCGGCGTTCGTGATCCTCGTCTCGATCCTCGCCCACGGCCTCACCGACACGGTCGGAGCACGCTGGATCGAGCGCCGGATGGAGGAGGCCGCGAAAGAGGCTTAGGCCGCGGGGACGGCCGCGAGCCGCTCCTCCACCCACTCGGTGGAGGCGATGTGCTTGCCCATCCCGAGCTCCTTCGGGGTGAAGCCGAGCGCCAACCCGACGAGCTGGGGGAGGTGAAGGATGGCGAGGCCGAGGTCGCGGCCGACGATCTTCGCGGCCTCCGGTTGCTGCATGTCGAGGTTCAGGTGACACAACGGGCACGGGGTGACGAGGCAGTCGGCGTTCGCGTCGAGCGCGTCGCCGACGTGGGTCCCGGCCTGGCGCAAGGAGGTGTCGCGGTTCATCGTGATGATCGGGAAACCGCAGCACTTCCGCGCGCCCGCGTACTCGACGACCTCGCCCCCGAGCGCCTCGATCACCTGCTCCAGGTAGAGGTCGCGCTCCGGGCGCTCGTCGTAGCCGAGCCTGTGCTTGGGCCGCACGACGTAGCAGCCGTAGAACGGACCCACGCGCAGCCCCTCGAGCGGGCTTCGCACCTGCTTCGCGAGCTCGTCGAGCCCGTAGTCCTCGACCAGCAGCCAGAGGAAGTTCTTGTTGGACACCCCGCGCTCGTAGGTGAGCCCCTCGGCCGACAGCGCCTCGTTGATGTGGGCGCGATAGGCGGCATCGGCGTCGAGCCGCTCCTGGCACTCCGATTGCGCGCCCTGGCACGTCGAGCAGATGTTCATCATCGACAGGCCGGTCTGCTGTGCGAGCGCGAACGTGCGCGCGTTCAGGGTGTCGACGAGCTCCTGGTTGTGCTCCGCGATCACGCCGGCCCCGCAGCAGTTGGCGCGATCGAGCTCGACCAGCTCGATCCCGAGCCGCTCGGCGACGACCGCCATCGAGCCGTGCAGCTCGGGCGTGAACCCGCGCGACACGCAGCCGGGCCAATACGCGACCTTCACCGGTCCGCCTCCTCGTCGGGCTCGGGCTCGACCGCCTCCTCGGGCACGTCCTGGTCGGCCTCCTCGCCCCGTATGTAGAGGTTGAGCTCCTCGCGGTGGCCCTCGGCGTGCGCGTAGATCCGCTTCACGTCCGCCTGGGCGTCGCCGGGCAGCTTGTGATGGACGCCCGGGATCAGCTTCCGAAGCGAGCGCATCTTCCCGGTGCGCAGCCCGCGCAGCGCGGTCGGGAGCGAGCCGACGAGGCCCTTGATCGCGCCCGGCGTTGGCATCAGCTTGCCCTTGATGCCGGCGGCGTATGACTCCTGGAGCAGCAGCGACTCGTCGAGCGTCCCCTTGCGCTCGATTATCTTCGTGAACGCCGCCTCGTGGCGGCGCCCGTTGTTGACGTCGTCGATCCCGTGCTCGTCGGCGGCGAGCCGGCGCAGGCGCATGATCTGGTCCATCGGCGCGACGCCCTTCGGGCACGCGTCGATGCAGGCGAAGCAGTGGGTGCAGTCGTAGATTCCGTGCGGGTCCTGGGCGAGGTCGTTGAGGCGCTCGGCGTGCTGGTCGTCACGCGGGTCGCCGACGAACCGGTACGCCTTCGCGAGCGCGGCGGGGCCGATGAAGTCCGGGTCGGCCTCCATCGACAGGCATGCGGAGACGCACGCGCCGCACTGGATGCAGGCCATCGACTGGGTGACGTCGATCATCGACTCCGGTGGGACGACGTACTCGCGCTCCGGAGGGTCGCCCTCGGGGAGCAGCCACGGCGTGACCCGCCGGATCTTCGTCCAGTGGGTCGCCTCCATGTCGGTGACGAGGTCCTTGAGGACGGGCATGTTGCCCATCGGCTCGACCAAGATAGGGCGCACCGCCTCCTCCGCTCCGCGTCCGGGGGCGGTGCGGTCGCTGGCGGATCCGTTCCGGCGGTTCGCGAACGCGTGCGCGTCGGCGAGCTTCGTCTTGCACGCGAGCGCCGACTCACCGTTGATCTTCACCCCGCACGAGCCGCAGATCGCGGCCCGGCACGAGCAGCGGACTACGAGCGTCCCGTCCTCGCGGTCGCGGACCTGGAGCAGGCCGTCGAGCACGCTCAGGGTCTCGTCGAGCTCGACGTCGTACTGCTGCCAGTACGGCGGGTCGCCCGACTCGGGCTGGTAGCGGCGGACCTTGAGCTTGAACTCGGTCATCTCTGCTCGTCCCGGACCCTAGTAGGTCCGTTCCTGCGGCTCCCACTGGGTCATCGTGACCTCCGAGTAGGTGATCTCGGGCCCGGTCTCGTTCAGCGACAGGTCGATGTGCTTGAGCCAGTCGGTGTCGTTTCGCTCCGGGTGGTCGGTGCGGAACTGGGCCCCTCGGCTCTCGGTGCGGTGAAGCGCGGCGACGCAGGTCGACTCGGCGTTGTCGAGCAGGAACCCGAGCTCGATCGCGCCGAGCACGTCCTGGTTGAACACCGAGCCGCGATCGTCGATGTACGCGCCGGCGAAGTCCTGCTTGAGCTCCCCCACGCGGTCGAGCGCGACCTTGATCCCCTCCTCGTGGCGAAACACACCGAGGTGCTCGTTCATCGTGTCGCCGAGCTCCTGCTTCAGGGTCGAGACCCGGCGGCCCGAGCCCCGCTCGCGCCCGATGATCTCGCCGATCCTGCGCTCCTCGTCGCCGAGCGCCGCGGCCGAGGGATTGCCGGGGTGGGGATTGGCGCCGCGGGCGCGCTCCGCGGCGTCCTCGCCGGAGCGGCGGCCGAAGATCAGCGTGTCCAGCAGCGAGTTAGCGCCCAGCCGGTTGCCGCCGTGCACCGACACGCACGCGACCTCCCCGGCGGCGTATAGGCCGGGCACGTCGGTTCGCCCCCGGACGTCGGTCTTCACCCCGCCCATCGTGTAGTGGTTGCCGGGCTTGATCCGGATCGGCTCGCGGGTGATGTCGACGCCCGCGAAGTCGCGCCCCACGAGCACGATCTCGCGCAGGGCCTCGTGGATCCGCTTGCGCGGGACCACCGTGACGTCGAGCGCGACCGTCCCGTCGTCAAAGCCGCGGCCCTCGTTGATCTCGGTCTGCTCCGCGCGCGAGACGACGTCGCGGGATGCGAGCTCCATCTTGTTCGGTGCGTAGCGCTCCATGAAGCGCTCGCCGTTCGCGTTCAGGAGGTGGGCGCCCTCGCCCCGCGCCCCCTCGGTGATCAGAAAGCCCTTCCCGGCGAGCGTCGTCGGGTGGTACTGGATCATCTCCATGTCCATCAGCGTCGCGCCCGCCCGGTAGGCGAGCGAGATCCCGTCCCCCGTGCAGATCAGGGCGTTGGTGGTCGGCCTGAACATCTGGCCGTTCCCGCCGGTGGCGAGGATCACGGACTTGGCCCTGAACAGCTCCAGCGACCCGTCGGCCACGTTGCGGGTGATCGCGCCGACGCAGTTGCCGTCGGTGTCGAGGACAAGCCCGCTCGTGAACCATTCCTCGTAGCGGTCGATCAGCTCCGCGTACTTCATCAGCTGCTCGTAGAGCACGTGCATGATCGCCTGGCCGGTGATGTCGGCGACGTAGTAAGTGCGCGCCGCCGACGCGCCGCCGAAGGCGCGCGTGCCGAGCTTTCCTTCCTCGTTGCGGTGGAAGGTGACGCCGAGGTGCTCGAGGTGGAGGATCTCGTCCGGCGCCTCCCGGCACATGATCTCGATCGCGTCCTGATCGCCCAGGTAGTCGGAGCCCTTCACGGTGTCGAACGCATGCGACTCCCACGAGTCGTCGGGCTGAAGCGCGGCGTTGATCCCGCCCTGGGCCGCGTTCGAGTGCGAGCGCACGGGATGGACCTTGCTGACGATCCCCACCGACACGCCCGCTTCGGCCGCGGCGAGCGCCGCGCGCTGTCCCGCGAGGCCGGCTCCTATGACCAGGACGTCGTGCTCAGGCACCTCGTCCTGATCCTATCCCGCGGGGTACCCCGGGAGGTCAGAGCTGCTTTTCGATCTCGCTCGCCTGCTCGTCGTGTCGTGCGGCGTGGCGACCCTCGCGCTGTTGGCGCTCGCGGTCGACCCCGCCCTCCTCGCGATGGCGCTCCGCCTCGGCGGCGTGGCGCTCGGCGAGCCGCTCGTGCTCCTCCGCCTCACGGGCGTGCGCGTCCTGGGCGCCGCTCAGCTCCTGGGCCTTGCTGGCGTGCGCGTCCGCCTCCTGGCGATGGCCCCGCGCGTCCGCGGCAAGGCGCTCACGGGTCGCCTCGCGGCGCGCGGCGATCCGCCGGTACGCGAACACCGCGACGAGCACGATCAGGACGGCGACGATGATGATGATGACGGTGGTCATGCATCTGCATGCTGCCCCGCGCCGGGTCGCTCGAAACGTGGACCCGGGCGGCAGCGGAGGCCGCCCGTTCGGGTTAGCCGTCGCGGCCCGAGCCCGAGAGCGCGGTCCGCAGGGCGCGCCCGACCTGGTCCAGGGTGACGACCCCGCTCAGCCGGCCGTTCGCGTCCACCGCCATCAGGGCGCCGAGCCGGCGAAGGTTCTCGTTTCCGAGCAGCGACTCGAGCGGCGCGTCCTCGCGCACGAGGAGCTCGTTCGTGGCGTCGAGCTCGGCGACCTCGCCGACGGTCGCGGAGCCGCGGCGCATCTCCGGAACGGCGTCCGCTGCCCCGCGCTTCAACAGTCCCTGGAAGCGCTGCGCGGCGTCGACGACGGGGAACCACGGCCAGCGATAGCGCAGGAAGTACTCGTTCAGGGCGTCGGAGACCGTGAGCTGGTCGGGAATCGCGACCGGCTCGCGATCCATCACGTCGCCCACCGTGACCCCGCTGATCTTGCTCGCGACCTCGCTCTGGACATGGGCGGCGCGGGCGGACTGGTAGAGGATGAACCCGAGGATCCCGAGCCAGATCCCGCCGAGAGGATCGCCGTCGATGAAAAGGAAGAGGCCGAACGCGATCAGGATCCAGGCGAAGATCTGGCCCAGCCCGGCGGCGAACCGGGTTGCGCTCCCGCGGTTGCCCGTCACCCGCCACGCGATCGATCTCGCGATCCGGCCGCCGTCGAGCGGGTAGGCGGGGATCAGGTTGAAGAAGAGGACGAGGAGGTTGATGCTGGTCAGCCACGCGATCACCGCCAGCCCACCCGAGACCTGGGCGCCGTCCTCGACCATCATCGCGTCGACGAAGTCCGCGCGCCCCGCGACGAGGACACCGATCGCGCCCGAGACCAGCGCGATCCCGAGCGTGACGATCGGGCCCGCGATCGCGATCTTGAACTCGGTCCCGGGCGAGTCCGAGTCGCGCTGGAGGCGCGCGATCCCCCCGAACATCCACAACGTGATGTCCGCGATCCCGACGCCGCGCCGGACCGCGACCAGCGCATGGCCCAGCTCGTGGAGGAGGATCGAGCCGAAGAACAGGAGCGCGCTGATCAGCGCGAGCAGGTAGGGACCGACCGCCTCGGTCGAGGCGTCGGTCACCGATCGGTAGAAGCCCGACAGCCACAGGATCACGAGGAAGAGGACGAGAAACCAGGTGTAATCGACCGCGATCCGGATCCCCGCGACGCGGAACAGGGTTAGTCCGGAGCCAGCGGGCATGGGCTCCATCTTAGGCAGCGGCCACGATCGGAAGGTGAGCTAGGTTTCCCGTCCCCGTGGCCACGACTCCCACACGATCGAGTACGGCGCCGGCTCCGTTGCCGGATCACGACCGGCTGCGCGGTGACGTCGAGGACCTCGCGGCGATCCACCGACCCACGGCCACCGAGGGCGAGCGAAGGGCTGCGGAATGGGTCGCTGCGCGGCTCGCCGAGTGCGGCGCGCCGGCGCGGCTCGAGGTGGAGGAGTCGAACGGCGGCTACTGGTGGCCGCTCGGGCTCACCGCCGCAGCGGGGGCGCTCGCCGGGATCGCGGCGCTCCGGGGC
>JBOGZL010000363.1:0-7315 GCA_050697195.1 Solirubrobacterales bacterium | reverse complement strand
CGGTTGTCGCCTCCAGCGCCGCCTCGATCTCCTCGCCCTCGAAGCGCCGCAGCCAGCGACGGAAGCCGAGCCGGTCCGCGGGTCGGATGCGACCGCGGCTCAGCTCGCCGGTAGCGGTGTCCAGGGCGTCGAAGGTGATCTGCTCTCGGTGCTGGTCAAAGGCCATTACGATCGTCACTGGGGACCTCCTCAGGCTCCGTCGATTTACGACCAATGCGCGGATCATCCGCGTCTGAGCTGAGGGGGTCCCTGGTCATGCTCATCCTTCCGCTGACGGATTCTGATCGGCTGCGTACATCTGCAGCTCCACGAAGGCACCGTCGCAGCTCGGCGCCCCATCATCGCCGCGGGTAGACCTCCGCTGATCTTCATCAGGTGGTAGGAGGCCTGTGCCGTAGGCACAGCCGCCAGGAGCACGAGCAGCGCGAGCTGAACCCCAGTCCTGCGCATGGGCGAAGGCTCGCCGCCCGCTGTCACAATGCCCATATGGCCTCGAAGCGCCAGATATGGGTCGGGGGCGTGCCGATCGGCGGCGGCGCCCCCGTCGCCGTGCAGACGATGACGAAGACCGAGACCGCGAACCTCGGACCGACGATGGAGCAGATCCACAAGGTCGCCGAGGCGGGCGCGGACATCGTCCGCGTCGCGGTGCCCCGCGACGACGACGTCGAGGCGCTGAAGACGGTCGTGAATGACTCGCCGATCCCGGTGATCGCCGACATCCACTTCAACTACACGCTCGCGCTGAAGGCGATCGACGCCGGCGCCCACTGCATCCGCCTCAACCCCGGCAACATCGGCGGCGAGGACAAGGTCGCCCAGGTGGCCGAGAAGGCGACCGCCGCCGGGGTGCCGATGCGGATCGGCGTCAACTCCGGCTCGCTCCCCAAGCACCTCCACGAGCTCGAGCGCGAGGACCCGGTCGAGGCGCTCGTCCAGGCCGCGGTCGGGTTCGTGGAGCTGATGGAGCGGCTGGAGTTCGAGAACTTCAAGGTCTCGATCAAGTCGACGAGCGTCCCGAACACGATCACCGCGAACCGCCTCCTCGCCGAGCGGATCGACTACCCGATCCACCTCGGGATCACAGAGGCGGGCACGAAATGGACGGGGTCGCTGAAGTCCGCGGTCGGCCTCGGGACGCTGCTCGCCGACGGGATCGGCGACACGATCAGGATCAGCCTCTCGACGTTCCACGCCGAGGAGGAGGTCAAGGTCGCGTGGGAGATCCTCAAGGCGCTCGGGCTGCGCGAGCGTGGCCCCGTCCTGATCGCGTGCCCGACCTGCGGGCGGCTCCAGTTCGACATGGACACGGTCGTGGCCGAGATCGAGCAGCGCCTCGAAGGCTACGAGGAGCCGATCGAGGTCGCGGTGCTCGGGTGCGCCGTGAACGGGATCGGCGAGGCCTCGCACGCCGACTTCGGGATCACCGGGGCGAAGAACGAGGGCCTGATCTTCGCCCACGGAAAGCCGCTGCGGAAGGTGCCGCAGGCGGAGCTCGTCGACGCGCTGTTCCAGGAGATCGACCGCTCGCTCGACCGCGGAAAGGTGGACGTGGACGAGGGCAAGTCGGCCGAGGGCGCCGCGTGGCTGCAGCGGATCGAGGACGAGAACGCCGACGAGCTCACCCCGGAGCGGATCGCGCAGATGGAGAAGCGCGCTGCCGCCGACCGCGCTGCGCCCGGACGCGAAGCGGAGGACGCGGCGCGCCTTGATGAGGAGGCTTCGCCGACCGCCGGACGCCGGTTCACGCGCGCATAGTCCTCGCCACCCGGGGGTCCACTAGGCTCAGCCCGGCGATGACCCGCCTCGCGACCTACTTTCTCCCCACCCTCAAGGACGCCCCGGCCGACGCCGAGGCGGCGTCGCACAAGCTGATGGTTCGAGCGGGGCTGGTGCGCCAGCTCGGCGCCGGGATGTGGACCTACCTGCCCGCGGGATGGCGTGTGCAGCGCAAGGTCGAGGCGATAATCCGCGAGGAGATCGACGCGATCGGGGGGCAGGAGATGCTGATGCCGGTTCTCCAGCCGTCGGAGCCGTGGCGCGAGACCGGCCGCTACGAGATCCCCGAGCTGTTCAAGCTCCGCGACCGCCGCGACGCCGAGCTCGTTCTAGCGATGACCCACGAGGAGTGCGTCGCCTTCCACGCCGCGCGCGAGATCCGCTCCTACCGCGAGCTGCCGATGATCCTCTACCACGTCCAGCTCAAGGAGCGCGATGAGCCGCGCCCGCGGTCGGGGGTGCTGCGAACCCGCGAGTTCACGATGAAGGACTCCTACAGCCTCGACCGCGACGAGGCGGGGCTGGATCGAAGCTACGAGCGCCACATCGAGGCCTACGACCGGATACTCGAGCGCTGCGGGCTGCGCACGCACCGGGTCGAGTCCGACGTCGGGATGATGGGGGGGCTGGGCGCGCACGAGTACATGGCGCCGGGCCCGGCGGGGGAGAACGAGGTCGCGCTCGCGCCCGACTACGCCGCGAACGTCGAGATCGCATCGGCGGAGCCCCAGCACGTCGACCTGCCGCCGCGGCTCGAGGCCCCGACCGAGGTGCCCACCCCCGGGCTCACGACCGTGGACGAGGCCGCGGCGGCGCTCGGCGTCCCGGCCGGGGCGGCGCTGAAGGCGATCCCGGTGATCGCGGAGGGCCGCGGCTTCGTGCTCACGCTCGTGCGCGGGGATCACCGCCTGAACGAGATCAAGCTCGCCAACGCGCTCGGGGCACAGTTCCGCGCCGCGCGACCGGAGGAGATCGAGGCCGAGCTCGGGCCGCCCGGCTTCATCGGGCCGATCGCGACGTCTGTGCCGGTGATCAAGGACGCCGCGATCCGTGGCGAGGGCTACTTCGCCGGCGCGAACCGGGCCGACCATCACCTGATCGGGATCGCGCCGGAGCGCGACTTCTCCTACGAGGAGGCGGACATCCGCGCGGTCGAAGCCGGGGATCGGTCGCGCGGCGGCCACGCGATCGCGATCGAGCCGGCGATCGAGGTGGGAAACATCTTCAAGCTCGGAACGCGGTACTCGGAGCCGCTCGGGGCAACGTACCTCGACGAGGAGGGACGCGAGCGGCCGATCGTGATGGGGAGCTACGGGATCGGGCCGGCGCGCATCATCGCGGCGGCGATCGAGCAGCGAGCCGACGAGCGCGGGATCGTGTGGCCGCGGGCGATCGCGCCGTGGGCGATCCACCTCACGGCGCTGGGGAAGGCCGGGGACGAGACGGTGAGGGCGGCGGAGCGGATCTACGAGGAGCTCGTCGCCTCGGGGACCGAGGTCCTGTACGACGACCGCGAGGCCGGCACCGGCGAGAAGCTGACGGACGCTGAGCTGCTCGGCTGTCCGCTGCGGCTCACCGTCGGCCCGCGGGGACTCGCGGAGGGAACGATCGAGGCGCAGGTCCGCGCGACCGGCGTCGAGGAACGCCTCGGCGCCGCGAACGCCGCCTCGGCGGCGCTCCAGCTGCTCGAGCGCTCCGGCTGAGGCACGTGGTGGGCGAGGCACCGAGCCGCACGACCCGCCGCTCGCGCGGCCTGACAAAAGGGCGCCTCGTGGGGCTCGACCGGTCGGGCCCCGAGCCGGCAGAGACCAGGCGAGGGCAGCCGCTGCGGCCGTTCACGATCCCGAACCTGATCGGCTACGCTCGCCTCGCGGCGATCCCGGTGTTCTGCTACCTCGCGTTCGACTCCGGTGACGGCCGGACCGCCGCAACGGCGATCATCTACGCCCTGATCTCGGGCGGGGACTACCTCGACGGCCTCGTCGCCCGTGCGACCGGCCAGTACAGCCGCATGGGGGCGATCCTCGACCCGGTCGTCGATCGGCTCACGATCCTCTCGGGGGTGATCGTGTGCTGGCATTTCGAGCTCCTTCCGCGCTGGGCGCTCGCGGTACTGGTCGCCAGGGAGCTGGTCACGGTCGCCCTCGCGCAGATCGGCCTCCGAAGGGGTCTCGACATGGAGGTCAACTGGCTCGGGAGGATCGGGGTGTGGCTGGTGATGACCGCGATCTTCGTCGCCCTCGCCGTGGAGACGTGGGTGGCGACGGCGATCCTGCTGGTCGGCCTCGCGGGGCTCGTCCTGGCGACGGCGCTGTACGTCCGCACGGGGCTCAGCCGGGCGCGGCCCGTGCACGGCTAGCCCGGCGCAAGCCCGCACCCAACCTTCAACCTCTACTTGACCCTTCGCGCGCCGGGCATATAATGGCGAGAATCCCGCGGCGGCACGGGGCGAGGACTGACATGGAAGAGACCTTCCCGGACATCGGCTCGATGAGCGACCAAGAGCTCAAGCAGCTGATCGAGCAGCTCGCGGCCGAGGAGCAGGAGGTCTCCTACCGGCGACGCATCCTGCACGGCAGGATCGACATCCTGCGCGCGGAGCTCGTCAACCGCCTGCGCACGAAGCGCGAGGAGGGCGACGCGCTGATCAGCGGCGACGACGTCCAACAGCTCACCGACATCCTCCTCGGCAAGGCGCCCGAGACCGACGAGGCGAAGTAACCGTGGCCCTGCACTGTCCGGAGTGCGGGTTCGTGAACTCGGAGGGCGCGAACTACTGCCAGAAGTGCGGCGCCTACCTCGCTCCCCGCGAGGGGGAGGAGGAGCCCACGACGATGACCTACAAGGTCGACGAGACGGGCGAGTACCAGCCGGTCGACATCGAGGAGGTCGTCGAGCAGGCGGGCGCGGCGCTGGTGATTCGCTCCGGAGGAGGCCGTTCGGGCGAGAGCTTCACGATCGACGCCGACCGCACGGGGATTGGCCGCAGCCCGGACGCCGAGGTCTTCCTCGACGACGTGACCGTGTCGCGAAACCACGCGCTCATCGTTCGCCGCAAGGACGGTTTGTACATCGACGACCTCGGGTCGCTGAACGGCACGTACGTCAACCGGCGCCGGATCGAGTCGCACCAGCTCGACGACGGGGACGAGATCCAGATCGGCAAGTACAAGCTCTCCTACCTGGAGCGCTGAGGAGCGGGATGGCGGTAGCGGCACGGAGCACGGCGGCGGAGAAGGCCTCGCCGCGCGCGCGGGGAGAGTCGCGTCCCCGCAAGGCGCTGACGATCGGCGCCGTGTGCAAGATCCTGAGCCAGGAGTTCGAGGACATCTCGATCTCCAAGATCCGCTACCTCGAGGACCAGAAGCTGCTCTCGCCGCGGCGCACCCAGGGCGGCTACCGCCTCTACAGCCAGGCGGACGTCGAGCGCCTGCGGACGATCCTGCGGATGCAGCGCGACGAGTTCCTCCCCCTGCGGGTGATCCGCCAGGAGCTCGCCGCGAGCGGCGACGACGCAAGCCAGCGCCGGACGTCGCCGGGACCACATCGCCGTGCGGTCACCGTCGACACGCCCGCCGCGCACTACACCGCCGACGAGGTCGTCGAGCAGACCGGCGCCCAGCGCCAGTTCCTCGCGGAGCTCGAGGAGTTCGGGATCGTCGAGCCCGGGCGCCGAAACGGCGACGCAGTGTACGACGAGACCGACCTCGAGATCGTTCGCGCCGCGGGCGAGCTCGCGCGCTACGGGGTCGCCGGCCGCAACCTGCGCGTGTTCAGGACCTCGGCCGATCGCGAGGCGGCGCTGCTTCAGCAGCTCTTCGGGCCCGCGCTTCGCTCCAACAGCCAGGCGCGCCGCAAGGAGGCGATCGAGAACCTGGAGAGCCTGGCCGCGGTTTGCACGCATCTCCAGCACCTGCTGCTCGTGCGCGACCTGCGGCGTCTCGCGACTTAGGGGCGCTGTGCCCGCGGTCGCGCGGCGGCGAGTTATCGACGCGCCGGTCGAGGACGTGTGGGCGCTGGTAGCCGATCCCTACCACCTTCCGCGCTGGTGGCCGCGGGTGACGCGGGTCGAGAACGTCCAGGGCGAGGCGGGGGGAAAGCGGGCGCGCTGGACGGCGGTGCTCGGGACCGAGGCGGGGCGGGGGGTGCGCGCCGACTACCGCTGTCTGAGCGCGGCCCGCAACGAGCGCTACCTGTGGGAGCAGGAGGTGGAGGACACGCCGTTCGAGCGCATCCTCAGGGGGGCGAGGACCGAGGTCCGGATGCGGCGCGCCGGCGACGGGACCGAGGTGACGGTCGAGATCCGCCAGTCGCTGCGGGGGCTGTCGCGGCTTGGATCGCCGATGATGCGAAGGGCGACGGGCAAGACGCTGAACGAGGCCCTCGACGGGCTCGACCAGGCGCTGGTCGGCGGTGAGTGAGCGCAAGTGGTGGGGATGGGGGGCGCCCGGCAGGCGGTCGGCGCTCGGACCGAGCGCTGTCGGGATGCTGCGCGAGCGCCTCGGCGAGGCGGAGCCGAGCCCGCCGGTCTCGCTCGACGAGGTGAGCCTTCCTGCGCCCGCGGCGGTCCCCGAGAGCGTGGTCCGCGCGGTGGGCGCCGACAGCGTCCTCGCCGGTGACGAGGCGCGCCTCCGCCACGCCGCCGGGATGAGCTATCCCGACCTCGTGCGCCTGCGGAGCGGACGGATCGAGACCGCACCCGACGCCGTCGTAATCCCCCGCGACCGCGAGCAGGTCGCAGCGGTGCTGGCGGCGTGCGCGGGCGACGGCGTCGCGGTGGTGCCGTTCGGGGGCGGCACGAGCGTGGTCGGGGGCGTGGACCCGATCCGGGGTCGCTTCGAGCGCCTGGTCGCGCTCGACCTAGCGCGGCTGCGGCCGGTGTCGGTCGACCGTCGCTCGCTCACAGCGCGGCTGGGGGCGGGGCTCGCGGGGCCGGCGGCGGAGCACGCGCTCGGCGAGCGCGGCGTGACGCTCGGGCACTTTCCCCAGTCGTTCGAGTACGCCACGATCGGGGGGTTCGCCGCCACGCGCTCGGCCGGACAGGCATCGAGCGGGTTCGGTCGCTTCGACGATCTCGTGACCGCGGTTCGCCTCGTCGCCCCGTCCGGCGAGCTGAGCACCCCGGAGGTCCGCCACAGCGCCGCGGGCCCGGCGCTTCGCGAGCTGGTCCTCGGGTCCGAGGGGATCCTGGGGGTGATCACCGAGGTGGTGGCGGCGGTCCGGCCGGTGCCGGAGGAGCGCCGATACGAGGCGTGGATCGCGCCCGGCTTCGACGCGGGGGCCGAGATCGTGCGGGGGCTGGTCCAGGCGGGGTCGGTGCCCGACGTGGTGAGGCTCTCCGACCGCGAGGAGACGCGGGTGTCGCTTGGCCTTGCCGGGCCGCGGGGCCTCGCCGCCCGCGCGCTCGGCTCGTACCTGCGAGCGCGCCGGCGCTCCGACGGGTGCATGCTTGTCGTGGGGTGGGAGGGGGAGCGCGAGGCGGTGCGGCGGCGGCGCGCGCTTGCCGCACGGGCGCTGCGCGCCGGCGGGGCGGTGG
>JBOGZL010000362.1:0-37133 GCA_050697195.1 Solirubrobacterales bacterium | reverse complement strand
TGCGGCTGGCAAGCGAGGGTGTCCTCGGGGTGGTCCTGACCTACGACAACCGCCTGGCCGAAGGCGCCCGCCACCATGGTCTCGAGGTCTTGGCGCCCTCGCCGGCATGAGCAACCCGACATGAGCGACCTCGAAGAGGCCATCGGCTCGGAGACGGCCGCGCTGATGCGCGTTCACCAGTCGAACTTCCGCACGGTCGGCTTCACCGAGGAGGTCTCCCTCGATGACCCCTGCGCGCTAGCGCGCGAACGGCGGGTGGTTGCGATGCCGACAGGTTGTCGGCGGCCGCAGGCCGGATCATCGCCGGATGCGCCGAGCCGATCGAGCGCTGCCGTACGCATCCGCTGGCCCGGGCGCTTCGGCTCGACAAGCTCCAGCTCGCGGCCTTCGAGGCGACTCTCCGGCTCTATCGCGACCACGGTCCGGGATCGATCCCGGCGCTGGCCATGCTCGGGGCCGACCAGGATGAGCTCCGAGCCCGGGCGCAGCTGATGGCCGAGCGGATCGGCCCTCCCGCCGCGGTCGAGCGCTCCGCCGCCCGCCCGGGCGGCGGCCCGATTCCCCTGGTCGAGCTGGAGGGCCCGGTTCGCGCGATCAAGCCGGCCGGCCTCGGCGCCAACGGGCTGGCCAGCCGGCTGCGCAGCGGCGATCCGCCGATCGTGGCACGGATCTTGGAAGGCAAGCGTTGTGGGGCTTTGAGATGAGAGCGGCCCTCGTCGCAGGCCTGTTGTCTGTCGCCCTCCTAGGTTGTGTAGGAGGACGAGCCGAATCCGGATCGATATCCGTCGCCACCGCTGGCGCCGCCTCCCAGCAGGTCGTTGTGACCGCCGATGATGACTCCCTTCCCACAAGCTGCCGTCCCTTCGAGTTAGGTGGGCGGCTCGTCGAGTTCAGCGACGCTCTGAACGACCAGGACATGCCGATTCTCAAGAGCGTCTGGGGTCCTGGATTTGACTTCTTCTCACTCACGGGATCACCGGCGAAGCGGCACAAGAAGCATTTTGATGCCGAGGGGCGCAAGCGAGCCTTAAGGTATGTCCGCAACCGAGGAGGCTTCCGCCTCCGCTTCACGGAAGTCAGGGTCATCGACTACGACCCTCACTTCGGAGTGTCCATCGGCTATGACGGCGAGTGGAGGCAGAAGGGGCGGACCCTGCATGTTGTCGGCAAGGGTGGTGTCTCGTGCGACTCTCCTGAGATGCCGGGGATGGCTATGGCCATTCGGCGCAAGGGCGGAACGAATTGGTGTCCAAAACCACCCGGCGGCGCGCAGCCTAAGATCCTTGTTGTGTGCGCGGGAAACGGTCCGTCCTGAGTAACTAGTGGACCTGAATCCTGGTTCGGAAGCCTCTACGAAACCCGGGGCGGCTCAATGCCTGGGACGAACTCATCGAAGGTCGCTCAGACTGATCCGCTCATCGAGCTGAGTGGTGGCCGCCGTGGGCGCGCTCGTGCTCGCCGTGATTGCCATTTGAACCCAATGGACCGCCTAGACCCTGCCCACCGTAATTGCTCTAGAGGCATGTACCAGCGGAAGGACGGAGCTTGACCAGAATGACCCTTCCACTCGCCACTCCGTTGGCTGTGGGGGTCATCACTGCTTGCGACTTGACTAACGTTCGTGCGGGATGCATAGTGGTTTGCTGAGGGGCGAGTCGCAGAGCCTGATTCGAAAGTGCTGGGTGCTCTCGCTTCCGGTTGCCGTGCTCATGCTCTCTTCGTGCGGTGAAGAGTCCTCCGATTCGATGAGGGACTCAGCTGAAACAGCGGGCGCAGTGCCGGCAGGGAGTGGCCAGGAGATTCCGGGGCTTTTCGTTCGAGAGTGCACCTATCGTGCCGTCGGGGGCCCTGCACATCTCACGAGGACAACGCCGAGCGATCTCCAGGCGGGTGATGTCACTTTCAAGGGTGTCCAGTTGTTTGCCAGGCGAGTCGAGCGAAGGTACCTCTACCGTGGTCAAGGGGGAGGCGGGAAGTGGCGAGGGTTCAAGGTGGTGACGATCGTCAGGCGCGGCATGGAGGCAACCGCGGTCGCCCCCGCTCGAGATCGCTCCTCCTTCCTACTTCTCTATGACACAAAGGGACACAGGAAGCGGGACATCACGTACGTGCGTTCTGAGGGCCAGCCGGCCGTCAGGTTTACCGCCTGTCCTCGCGGATCGCAGCCGCTTCCCGCGGGAGTCGACCCGCCGCGCGGCCGTGCTCGGCCCCGTGGTGAGTTCATCGGCGGAGGATTTCTTGTCAGAAGGCCCGGTTGTTACCACGTGCGGGTCGTCTCGGAGGCGAATCCTGAGCCGGTAACCCAGCCCGTGAACATCGCGATGGGCAAGGGTGGCTGCAGCGGCGCATGAGGATGGCCTCGATCGGCCTGTTGAACGTGTAGTCGTCGGGATCGCGGGCGCCCCACAGGTTGCCCCCGTCCGGGAGCTCGAGCCCCGCGAGGAAGCGCCTCCCCTTCTTGCCGGCCAGGTCATAGACAGGGCACGATCGAGCAGGTTTCGCTGCAGGGCGGCGCCGATCTCGTTCTTCGCCCGGCTGCGCTGGCGCACGAGCTGGGCCCGGCGCGCAACCCAGCGCCGAAGCGCCCTCGTTGCCTCGTCGGGGCACCACACCTCGGCCACGGAGCCCGTGGCCACCAGCTCGGCGAGCCGGCGGGCGTCGAGGCGGTCCGTCTTTTGCCTTCGCCTCGGACATCGCGCGCAGCTTCTTCGCGTTCACGACCACGACCCGCGACATGGGGGCGCAGGATGCCGGCGATCGCCTCGGCGCCGCCCCGGGATACTGGTCTTCTGCTCTCGCGGTGGGAACGAGCAGTAGCGGCGCACGGCTTCACTAGCACCCCAGCTCGCGCGCGATCACCATCTGCTGCACCTCGTCGGTTCCCTCGCCGATCGTGAGGATCTTCGCGTCGCGGTAGAAGCGGCACACCGGGTACTCCTCGATGTACCCGTAGCCGCCGTGGATCTGGACCGCCTCCTCGGTCGCGCGGACCGCGAGCCTTCCGGTCTTCAGCTTCGCCTGCGCTGCGACCAGCGTGAACGGCTCGCCGCGGTCCTTGAGGATCGCGGCCTTGTGGGTCAGCAGGCGGGCGGCCTCGATCTCGGCCGAGACGTCCGCCAGCTTGGCCTGGATCGCCTGGAACTTCGAGATCGGCTGCCCGAAGGCGCGGCGTTCCTTCGCGTACGCGAGCGCCTCGTCGAGCGCGCCCTGGGCCAACCCCACGCCCATCGCCGAGACCCCGATCCGCCCTCCGTCGAGGATGTGGAGGAAGTTCTTGAACCCGTCGCCGCGGCGCCCGACCAGGTTCGCCTCCGGCACGCGGCAGCCCTCGAACGTCAGCGGGCGGGTGTCGGAGGCGTTCCAGCCCATCTTCCGGTACGGCTCACCCTGCTCGTAGCCCGGCGTTCCGTTGGGGACGATCAGGTTGGAGATCTCCCGGCGCCCATCGCCTTCGCCCGTGACCGCGGTGACGGTCACGCACCCGGAGATCTCGGTCCCCGCGTTGGTGATGAACTGCTTCGCGCCGTCGACGACCCACTCGCCGTCGTCGAGCCGCGCGCGCGTCTTCGTGTTCTGCGCGTCCGAGCCCGCCTCCGGCTCGGTGAGCCCGAACGCGGCGAGCCTGCGCCCGCTGCAGAGCTCGGGCAGCCACTCGTCCTTCTGCTCCTCCGTGCCCCAGAGGTGGATCGGCATCGTCCCGAGCGAGGTATGCGCGGCGAGCGTGATCGCGACCGACGAGTCGATCCGGGTCAGCTCCTCGACCGCGAGCGTGTAGGCGAGCGTGTCGGCGCCGCCGCCCCCGTACTCCTCCGGGAACGGGATCCCCATCAGCCCGAGCTCGCCCAGCTTCGACACGATCTCGTACGGGAACCGCTTCTCGCGGTCGAGCTCCTCCGCGACCGGCGCGACCTCCTCGCGGGCGAACTCCCGCACCGTGCGCTGGAGCAGGCGCTGCTCGTCGCTGAGATCGAACTCCACGCGCGGGAGCTTACGATGAGCCTACTCGGGGATCAGGGTGAAGCCGCTCGCGGACGCGGCATCGCGAAGCTCGTGGTCGAAGCACGCGAACGATTCGCAGTCCGGGTCCGCCTCTCGCGCGGCGAGGGCGCTGGCGAGCTGGACGGCGTCGTACGCCCGCAGGCCGTGTGCTGCGAGCAACGACGCAGCGCCATCGAGCACCGCGGCGCGGACGTCGATTGCGGCGAACCGCGGTTCCTCCTCGAGAGTCCCCAGGAGATCGACCTCGAACGCCTGCACGAGCACCGCCGCCTCGGCGACGCTCAACTCCGCGATCCGCTGTTTGCGCCACACGGCGGCCGGCACCTCGACCCGGGCGATGCTTGACACCGAGATCGCGCTGAGCCCGGTGAGATCGTCGGATCCGGGCTCATCCGCGTACAGCTTGACGAGCGCCGAGGAGTCCGCGAAGGCGCTCAGCGCCGACCTTCGCTGACGAGGTCCGACAGCGACCGTCCGCGCCCCGCGCGGGCGCGCGCCTCACGAAGCTTCGAGTCGGGCGGACGAGAACGTCGTTCACGCGGCGCTTGGTCGAGCACCCCGGCGCGAGCCAAACGCGCCCGCAGTCGCTCCGCCTCGGTTCCGGCGAGATCGGGATCCACAGCCGCCGACAGGACCTCCGTCGCGTATGCGTTCACGCTCTGGTCCCGTTTGGCGGCGAACTGCTTCACCGCGTCGGCGAGCCGGTCCGGAAGCCGAAGCGTTACCTGGCGCATGCTTTCATGGTAGCAATCACGCTGGTAGCGGTCCCGTGGCGAGCGCGACGAGCAGGCGCACCCCGTAGCCGGTAGCGCCCTTTCCCACGTACTCACGCCCCACGTCCCAGGCGGTGCCCGCGATGTCGAGGTGGACCCAGGGGACCCCGTCGACGAACTCCTCGAGGAAGGACGCGGCGTAGATCGTCGACGCCTTTCGCTTCTCGGACGCGTTCACGAGGTCGGTGATCGTCCCCTTCGTCAGCTCCTTGTACTCGTCGTGGAGCGGAAGGCGCCAGGTGAGCTCGCCGGTCCGCGCGCCGGCGGCCCGCACGCGCTCGGCCCACTCGTCGTCGTTCGAGATAAGGCCCGCGTAGGTCGATCCAAGCGCGGTCAGCACGGCGCCGGTGAGCGTCGCGAGGTCGACGATCCGGTCGGCGCCCTGCTCAACGCACCAGCTCAGCGCATCGGCGAGGATCAGCCGCCCCTCGGCGTCGGTGTTGATGATCTCGACCGTCTTCCCGTTGTGCTGGGTGATGATGTCGCCGGGCTTCGTCGCCGTGCCGCTGGGCATGTTCTCGGTTGCCGGGATCGCCGCCAGGACGTTGACCGGCAGTCCCAGCTCGGCGATCGCGGCGACCGCCTCGATCACGGCGGCCCCGCCGGACATGTCCATCTTCATCTCGTGCATGTGGGCGGCGGGCTTGATCGAGATCCCGCCCGAGTCGAACGTGACGGCCTTCCCGACAAGCGCCATCGGGCCCGCCCCGGCCGCGCCCCCCGCGTATCGCAGCACGATCAGCCGTGGCTCCTCCAGCGTCCCGCGCGAGACCGAGATCAGCCCGCCCATTCCCAGCCGATCCATCTGCTCTCGGTCGAACAGCTCGACCGAGAGGCGCTCGTCGGTGGCCGCGATCTCCTCGGCGCGCTCGGCGAGATAGGAGGGGGTGGCGACGTTCGAGGGCAGGTTCTGGAGCTCGCGGGCGCGGTTCTCGGCCTCGGACGCGACCCGAGCCATGTCGGCCGCCGCCGAGACCTCGCTGTCCGAGCCGAGCACCGTGAGCGTCTCGATCCGGGGTGGGGGCTCGTCGTCCGCGGGCGCGGACCTGTAGCGGTCGAAGCGGTACGCGGCGAGGATCGTCCCCTCGACGAGCGCGGCCGCGACCGCGCTCGGATCGCCCGCCGCGGGGGGATCCCATGCGATCGTCCCGGCGCCCCGGGAGCCAGCCTGGCGGACGGCGAGTGCCGCCGCGACGCGCGCGTGCTCGGGCTCGAACTCGTCGCGGGCACCGAGCCCGACCACGATCACGCGCTCGGGACGCTCCGGATGAAGCACCGCGACCTTCTTGTAGCCGCCCTTCGCGTCGGCTGCCCCCGGTGCCGACGCGAACGGGGCGGGGAGGTCCTCGCCCTCGAACAGCCCGATGCAGAGCGCGTCGGCCTCGGTCTCGGCGGGCTTCGTGTCGAGGAGCTCGACCCTCATCCTCGGTGTTCTAGCATTGGCCGCGACCCCGACCCCGAGAGGACCGATGCCCGACACAGTCATCCTCGGCACCGCCCGCACCCCGTTCGGAAAGATGGGAGGCGCCCTCGCCTCGCGGGACGCCACCGACCTCGGCGGGACCGCGATCGCCGCCGCGCTCAAGCGCTCCGAGGTGAAGCCGGATCAGGTCCAGCAGGTGGTCTACGGCCAGGTGCTGCAGGCAGGCCAGGGCCAGATCCCCTCTCGCCAGGCGCAGATCAAGGCGGACGTCCCGCGCGAGGTGCCCTCCGAAACGGTGAACAAGGTGTGCGCATCGGGGATGCGGACGATCGGGCTCGTCGACCAGGCGGTGCGCGCCGGGGATCTCGAGATCGCCGTCGCGGGCGGGATGGAATCGATGAGCGCCGCCCCGTACATGCTGCCCAAGGCGCGGTTCGGGTTCCGGATGGGCGACGCGAAGGCGATCGACGCGATGACGCACGACGGCCTCACCAACCCGTTCAGCGGCAAGCACATGATGCAGGAGGCCTCCGAGGTCGCCGGGGAGCTCGAGCTGACCCGGGCGGACATGGATCGCTGGGCCGAGCGCTCCCATCGGCTCGCCGCGAAGGCGACCGACGAGGGACGGCTCGCCGACGAGATCGTCGGAGTGAGCGTGAAGGCGAAAAAGGAGGAGCGGGTAGTCGAGGCCGACGAGGCGATCCGGCCCGACACGACGGTGGACGTGCTGGCGAAGTTGCCGCCGATGTTCGACGACCAGGGAACGCACACGGCGGGCAACGCGCCCGGCGTCAACGACGGCGCCGGTGCCGTCGTCGCCGCCTCGGAGGACTGGGCCCGCAGCGAGGGGCGCGCGCCGATCGCGAGGGTGCTCGCCTACGGCACGGTCGCCGACGACTTTCCCTATCTCGCCCGCACCCCGGCGAAGGCCGCGAAGCAGGCGCTGGACAAGATCGGCAAGGGCCCCGGCGACGTGGACCTGTGGGAGATCAACGAGGCGTTCGCCTCGGTTGCGATCAACTCGGTGCGGATGCTCGATGTGGACGAGGAGAAGGTGAACGTGAACGGCGGCGCGATCGCGCTCGGGCACCCGATCGGCGCCTCCGGCGCCCGGATCGTGGGCGCGCTGATCCACGAGCTGCGGCGCCGGGGCGGCGGGCTCGGGTGCGCGGCGATCTGCTCGGGCGGCGGACAGGGCGACGCGATCGTGCTCGAAGTCAACGGCGCTTGAGCGCGCCCTCGCGAGCATGGCGACCCTCGCGTTGGCGGTAGCCCCGCTCGGAGTTACACCGGGTGTTACACTTGGGGCTGTGCCAACGAAGCATCGCCGGATCGCGATCGTCCGCGACGCGGAGGTCGAGGCAGCTCTGGCGCGAGCCCGCCGGGCGCTCGCAGACCAGGGCCCCGATGCCTCGCTTGCAAAGGACCTGGTGGTCCGCGGGGCGGAGGCCGTGACGCGCGAGGCGTCGCCGCAGGACGAGCTGAGCCGGATCCTCCGCGAGCGCTACGGCGCGACGTACGCATCCGGGAAGCTCGGCGAGTCGCTGGATCGCCTCGGGCCAGTCGATGATGAGGCCCCTCACAGGGCGACGGAGATCCTGCGCGACCTCCGCCGGGAGCGCGCCTGAGAACGTTCTACATCGACGCATCTGCGTTCGTGAAGCTCTTCTACCGCGAGCCGGAGAGCGACGCCCTGCGTGCGCTCACCTCGGACGCAGGAGGTGTGCGCGCGATCGCCAGCGACCTGCTGGCGATCGAGGCGAGGCGGGTTGCGCGGCGCCTCGGCGGGCGCTCGCCGCGGGACGTCGAGCGCGAGCTGGCAGGCGTGACCCTGGTCCGGATCACCGAGGGCCTCCGTGACGTGGCGGGCTCGGTCGGGCCGCCAACGCTCCGCTCCCTGGACGCGATCCATCTCGCGACAGCCTTCGAGCTGCGCGATTGGCTGGACGCCCTCCTCACGTATGACCGGAACCTGGCGGATGCGGGGCGCGCAGTGGGCCTCGAGGTCATCACGCCGCGGTAAGGCTCAAGTTGGTCACGAAGCAGGCGCCGGGCACTCCGGGCAGGGGCCGCGCCGGCTCCGCTAGGTTCCAGCGATGGACCGCGCGGCGGCCTTCTTCGATCTCGATCGGACGCTGATGGCAGGGTCGAGCGCGATGCACTTCGGTCGCGCCGCGTACCGCTCCGGGATGGTGCGCCGCCGCCAGCTCGCCGCATGGGGCCTCGACCACCTGCGGTTTCGCCTCCGCGGATCGACCGACGAGACCACGCAGACCCTGCTCGCGGTCGTCAAGGACCTGCTGGCGGGAGTGCCCGAGAAGGAGATGGCGCGGATGGCCCCGGACCTGCTCGCCGGGGTCCTGCCGCGCATCTATCCCCAGATGATGGACGAGGTCCACGTGCACCAGGACGCCGGTCGCCCCGCCTTCATCGTCAGCGCGGCAGGCAATCAGCTCGTGGAGCTGCTGGCGCGGGTGCTCGGCTTCGAGGGCGGGATCGGCACCCGCTACGAGGTGGCGCCGGACGGCACCCTCACCGGCGACATCGAGGGCCCCTTCATCTACGGCGAGGGCAAGGTCGAGGCGATGCAGGGGTTCGCGGACGACCACGACATCGACCTCGGCGAATCGTGGGCGTACTCGGACTCCGTGTCCGACCTCCCGATGCTTCGCGCGGTCGCGAACCCGGTCGCCGTCAATCCCGACGCCGAGCTCGCCGCCGTCGCCCAGCGCGAGGGGTGGCGGATCATGCGGTTCGAGAAGCTCGGGCGGCGGATCGCGATTGCCGGGACGACGCTCGCCGCGGCCGCGATCGGGGGAAGCGGGACGTGGCTGGCGGCGCGCCGGCGCTCCTCGCGCGGGGCGCGTGCGCCCCGTCTGCGGCCTCGCGTCCGTCGTTAACCGGTCATCTGATCCCGGGGCGCGGCGTCACGCTCGCGCATCAGCTCCATCGCCATCAGCACGACGAGCACCGCGTACAGGGGATTGACGAGCACGTCCCCCAGCGTCTCCGCGAGCCATTCCTCGAGCAGGTGCTCTCCGAGCAGCGAGTGGACGAACCCTCCCAGCGCCTCGATCACGGCCTCGGTCCCGAGCGTCAACCCGAGAATCGTCGCGAGCACGATCCAGAAGTGGCCCCTGACCAGCTCGCGGCTGCGCCTGAAGCCGTCGCGCAGGCCGCGGTCCTCGATCTCGATCACGGGGGCGACGAACGCGAACCACGCGAGGAACACCATTCCCGGGACGATCAGGAGGATCGTGCCGATCACCACCACGAGCGCGACGACGATGTCGGCCGCGATCAGCCGTCCCCAGGCCAGTTCGCGGACGACCTTGCCCAGCGATGGTCGCTCCCCGTGGGGCGTCTTGGCCAGAAGTGCGGCGACCGCGCCGCTGTACAGAACCTCGCCCATCAGCGCCCCGACGACCACCGTGACGGCGACCACCACCAGGGCGAAGCTGAGCTCCTCGGCCTCCAGCTGGCCCATCAGGGCCTCGAGGAACCCGACCGGGACGAAGATCGGCAGCGCGAGGACGAGCAGGTACACCGACTCGGTGCGAAACACCGTTGCGGCGCGCCGCAGGACGATCGACATCAGCTCCCGCGACCGCAGGCGGTTGGGCTCCCCATTCATCGGGCGCTAGTCTCGCCGCTCCGATGGACGCGCGCGAGCTCGCGTATGCAGGGATCGCCCGCCAGGCGGAGCTGATCCGCGCCCGGGAGATCTCGTCGCGCGAGCTCGTCGAGCTCTATCTCGAGCGGATCGCCCGGCTCGACCGGGGACTGAACGCGTTCCGCGTCGTGTGGGGAGATCGGGTGCTATCGGACGCCGACGACGCCGATCGCCGGAGGTCGGCGGGCGAGCGGGCCCCGTTGCTAGGTGTCCCGATCGCGGTCAAGGACGTCTCGGACGTCGCCGGTGACATCACGAGCTTCGGCACCGGCGGGTTCGATGCGGCGGCGAGCGCGGACTCCGAGATCGTCGCCCGGCTGCGCGCGGCGGGGGCCGTGTTGATCGGGAAGGTCAACCTCCCCGAGCTCGCGATCTACGGCTTCACGGAGTCGCGGACGTGGGGAGTGACGCGCAACCCGTGGGATCCGCGCAGGTCCCCTGGGGGATCGAGCGGGGGCAGCGGCACAGCGGTCGCGGCCGGGCTCGTCGGAGCCGCGACGGGCTCGGACGGCGCCGGCTCGATCCGGATCCCGGCCGCGAACTGCGGCCTGTTCGGCCTCAAGCCCCAGCGCGGTCGGATCTCCCTCGCGCCGATGGCCGAGCACTGGCACGGGCTGTCGGTCAGCGGCTGCCTCACCCGGACCGTCCGCGACACGGCCCTGTTCCTCGATGCCACGGCGGGCGGGGTGGTGGGCGACGCGGAGACGCCGCCCGCTCCGGATCGTCCCTTCGTCGAGGCCGCCGCACGCCCGCCGAGCCGGCTCAGGATCGCGGTGACCATCGGCCCTCCCAGACTGGCGGCGCCGCCGATCGTCGACGAAGTGGTCCGCCGGGCGAGCGAGACGACCGCGGAGCTGCTTCGCTCCCTCGGCCACGACGTACGCGACCGGGGTCCCGAATACGGACTGGTCGGCAACGGGTTCGTCGCGCTGTACCTGCGCGGGATCCACGACGACGTCCGCGCGGTGCCCCACCCCGAGCGGCTCGAGTCGCGGACCCGCGGCTTCGGTCGCTTGGGCGCCATGGTCACCCCGGGCGCGCTGAGGCGTGCCAGGGCGGCGATCCCGAAGCACGCCGCGCGGATCGACCGCCTCTTCGAGGACCACGACGTGCTGCTCACCCCCACTGTCGGATGCCCGCCGGTTGAGGTGGGGCGCTGGGACGGCCGCGGCGCGCTTCGGTCCGTCGTCGGGATGGGCCGCGTGTACCCCTTCACCGGCGTGTGGAACTACACCGGCCACCCCGCGGCCGCCGTGCCGGCCGGGTTCACGGCGGAGGGGCTGCCGCTCTCGGTCCAGCTCGTCGGGCGGCCTAACGACGAGGCGACGCTGCTGTCGCTGGCCGCTCAGATCGAGGCCGAGCGGCCGTGGGCGGATCGCACGCCGCCGCTCGAATAGGCGCGGCCACCGGCTCTAGACTTCGGCCCCATGGCCACCGAGCCCCGAGCCCGCAAGCGCGCCCACGAGTGGCAGGAGGATCTCTACTCGCGCGAGCCGGAACGCGACGCGCTGTTCGACACGATCTCCGGCCAGGAGGTGCGGCCGCTCTACACCGAGGAGGACCGCGCCTCCAGCGATGATGATCGCGACCTCGGGTTCCCGGGCGTGTACCCCTACACCCGGGGCATCTATCCCTCGATGTATCGCGGGCGCCTGTGGACGATGCGCCAGTTCGCGGGCTTCGGCACCGCCGAGGAGACGAACGAGCGCTTCCGCTATCTGCTCGACCACGGCCAGACGGGGTTGTCGACCGCGTTCGACATGCCGACCCTGATGGGGCTCGACTCCGATCAGGCCCGCAGCCTCGGCGAGGTCGGGGTGGAGGGGGTGGCGCTGGACACCGTCGACGACATGGAGACGCTGTTCGCCGGCATCCCGCTCGGCGACGTCACGGTGTCGATGACGATCAACGCCCCGGCGGCGATCCTGCTCGCCTTCTACGTCGTCGCCGCGGAGGAGCAGGCGATCTCACCCGACCGCCTCGGGGGGACGATCCAGACCGACATCCTCAAGGAGTACATCGCCCAGAAGGAGTGGTGCTTCCCGATCGAGCCCGCGATGCGGCTCGTCACGGACATGATCGAGTGGTGCTCGCAGAACATGCCCCGCTGGCATCCGATCTCGATCTCCGGGTACCACATCCGCGAGGCCGGCTCGACCGCCCAGCAGGAGCTCGCATTCACGCTCAAGGACGGGTTCACATACGTCGAGGAGGCGATCGCCCGGGGGCTCGACGTGGACGAGTTCGCGCCGAGGCTGTCGTTCTTCTTCAACGCCCACATCGACTTCTTCGAGGAGATCGCCAAGTACCGGGCGGCGCGCCGGATCTGGGCGCGGGAGATGAAGGAGACCTACGGTGCCACCGACCCGCGCTCGATGATGATGCGCTTCCACACCCAGACCGCGGGGGTCTCGCTCACCGCGCAGCAGCCGCTCGTCAACCTCGTCCGGACGACGATCGAGGCGCTCGCCGGGGTGATGGGGGGGACCCAGTCCCTGCACACGAACTCCTACGACGAGGCGCTCGCGCTGCCGACCGAGGACGCGGTGCGGCTCGCGCTTCGTACCCAGCACGTGATCGCGCACGAATCCGGCGTTCCGAGCACCGTCGACCCGCTCGGGGGCTCGTATTTCGTCGAGACCCTCACCGACGAGATCGAGCGCGCCGCGTACGAGTACTTCGCCCGCATCGACGAGCTCGGCGGGATGGTGGAGGCGATCAAGCAGAGCTTCCCCCAGCGTGAGATCGCCGATGCCTCGTTCCGCTACCAGGAGGAGGTTCGGGAGCGAAAGCGGGTCGTGGTCGGCGTCAACGACTACCGGGCCGACGACGAGGAGGAGCTTCCGATCCTGCGCATCGACCCCGCGCTGGAGCGCAAGCAGGTCGGGCGCCTCGACGCGACCCGGTCAAGCCGCGACTCGGCCGCGGTCGAGCGGACGCTTGCGGAGCTGAAAGGCGCCGCCGCCGGCGATCGCAACCTGATGCCCCACTTCATCGAGGCGGCGCGGGCGCGCGCCTCCGAGGGGGAGATGATCGCCGCGCTCCAGGAAGTCTTCGGGACCTACACCGAGACGCCTATCTTCTAGCCACCCAAGCAAGGGGGAGCTGGAAGCGGTAAGCGCTTCGGCGCGCGGGGCGCGGACTCAGGCTGTCTTGTGGTGCGACTCGACGATCAGGACCAGCTCGCCCTGGGGCGACGGCTCGGACCCGGCGAGGAACATGCGCCCGACGCGGCGGCGGCGAGCCTCCGCGCGAGCGAGTGTCACGGCCGGTTCGCGAGCCAGCCCCGCGGCGATCACGCTTTGATGGCTGGTCTGATCGAGGTAGAGGACGTCGTACACGGTTCCTCCTGTCCCGGTGGTCGGGCGAAAGCATGCCGCCCGCATCGGACCGATTTCGATGTACCTATTGGTTCGACCCCGCGGGCCGATCTCATGCCCCGACGCGCGTTGTTTGCACCCCATCCGGCCGGGTATAGAGGCATGTATGGCCACCCACGCACGCGAGAAGGAAATCGTCGAGTTCGAGGTCGTCCCCGACGAGATCGACGGCTGGGACGTGAAGAAGGGCGACGAGGAACAGGCGCTCTCAAACCACGCCACGCGCGAGAGCGCCGAGGAGGCCGCCCGCCTGCGCGGCGACCGGGAGGAGGCCGACGAGGTCCGGGTCACGGTGCGGGAAAACGCCGTCCATCACGTGGACGACGAGGAGAAGGGAGTGCGGCCGGCGTTTCTCTACCTCCTCGGCCTGCTCGCCCTGATCACGATCCTCGTCGTCGTGATCTCGCTCGTCGGCTCGCTGACCGAGTTCGGCGCGTAGCGCCCGCAGCGCTCGTCAGGGACTACATTTCCCCGCATGGAAGCCACGGCCGAGAACGCCGCCGGCGCCGAATCGCGCGATCGCAAGATTCGCGTCGTCGTCGCGAAGCCCGGGCTGGACGGGCACGACAGGGGCGCGAAGATCATCGCCCGCGCGCTGCGCGATGCGGGGATGGAGGTGATCTACACGGGGTTGCACCAGACCCCTGAGCAGATCGCCGCCACCGTGATCCAGGAGGACGCCGACGCGATCGGGCTCTCGATCCTCTCCGGCGCGCATATGACCCTCGTACCGCGGGTGGTCGAGCTGCTGCGCGAGCAGGGCGCCGAGGACGTCGTGCTCACGGTCGGGGGCACGATCCCCAACGACGACATCCCCGAGCTGAAGAAGCTCGGGGTTGCCGAGATCTTCACCCCCGGCGCCTCGACCGACGAGATCGTCACCTACATCCGGGGCGCCATCGCGGACCGGACCTGAACCGTGCTCGGCGGCGTGGGAATCGGGTATAGCTGAGGCGATTGACTGGTCAGTCAACCAGGCGCCGGAGCGATTAGAATGGCCGGCCGCCACGACCGCGAGCCCCACGTCAAGGGAGTGCTGACTTGAAGATTTGCTGCCTTTGCAAGGAGGTCCCGGACGCCTCGGTCCAGAAGCGGATCGACGACGGGACGAAGCGCCTCGACCGCAGCGGGGAGAAGAACCTCAACCCGTTCGACACCCACGCCCTCGAGGCGGCGATGCAGGTCAAGGAGGGGGGCAACGACGTCGACGAGATCGTCGCCGTGACGATGGGCCCCGAGAGCGCCGTGCGCGCCCTGCACAAGGCCGTCGCGCTCGGCGCCGACCGCTCGGTGCACCTCACCGACGACGCCCTCACCGGCTCGGACGTGTGCGCGACGGGATACGCGCTCGCGAAGGTGCTCGAGGCCGAGAGCCCCGACCTCGTGCTCCTCGGGCAACAGTCCGACGACGGCGAGTGCTACACGATCGGCGCCGTCGTCGCCGACCACCTGAAGATGCCCTCGCTCACCCAGGTGATCAAGATGGACGTCGCCGACGGCAAGCTGACCTGCGAGCGCCAGGCCGAGTACGGCTACGACACCGTCGAGGTCGAGCTACCCGCGGTGATCAGCGTCGGCGACGCGATCAACGAGCCCCGGTACCCGTCGCTGAAGGCGATCATGGGGGCGAAGAAGAAGCCCCTCGACACGAAGTCGACGTCCGACGTCGGGATCGAGGCCGATCGCGTCGGCGAGGGCGGCTCGAGGACCGCCGTGCTGGCGATCAACCCGCCGCCGGAGAAGGAGGCGGGCGAGATCATCGAGGACGAGGACACGAACGAGACCGTCGAGAAGGTTGTCGCCTGGCTCGAGGAAAGGAAGCTGATCTGATGGCCGGCATCCTGGTTTACGCGCTGCACAGCGACGAGGGGGAGTTCAACAAGAACTCGCTCGGCGCGATCTCCGAAGCCGCGAAGCTGGCCGGCGAGCTCGGCACCGAGGCCGCGGTCGTCGCCGTCGGCGACGTCTCCGACGAGGCCTGCCAGGGGCTCGGGGCGTACGGCGCGACGAAGGTGTGGCGGGCGAAGGACGCCCCGGAGGGGCTCGCGCAGCCGATCGTCGACGTGATGGCGAAGCTGATCTCAGACGAGGGCTACTCCTACGCTCTGTTCGGCGGCGGGCTGCTCGGGTTTGAGATCGGCGCCGGGCTCACGGCGCGGCTCGGCGCCGGGGTGACGATGGAGGTGACCGAGGTCAAGGTCTCCGACGGGAAGCTGGTCGCGGTGAGGCCGGTGCTCCAGGACTCGGCCGTCGTCGACGTCGGCTACGTGGACGAGCCGGGGATCATCATCGGGCGCCTGAACGCCTTCGACGCGACCGAGCGCGACGGCGGCGCGGCCGAGGTCGCGGACGTCGAGGTCGAGCTCTCGGAGTGGTCGACGAAGGCGACGATGGTCACCCGCGGCGAGTCGCGCGGCGAGGACGTCAACATCGAGGACGCGGAGCTGCTCGTCGGCGGAGGGCGCGGGCTCGGCGAGGCCGACAACTTCAAGCTCGCGGAGGAGCTGGCCGAGGCGCTCGGCGGTGCCGTCGCGGCGACGCGCGCCGTGGTCGACGCCGGCTGGTACCCGTACGCCGCTCAGATCGGCCAGACGGGCAAGACCGTCGCCCCGCGTCTCTACCTCGCGGCGGGGATCTCCGGCGCGATCCAGCACAAGGTCGGGATGCAGAGCTCCGAGAACATCCTCGCGATCAACAAGGACCCGAACGCCCCGATCTTCGAGTTCTGCGACCTCGGGGTCGTAGGCGACCTCCACAAGATCCTCCCGAAGCTGACCGAGGCCGTAAAGGCGAAGAAGGGCACCTAGATGCCTGCCGTGAAGCCGGAGGAGTTCCCTCCCCCGGTAAAGCCGGCCCAGGAGTTCATCGGCCCTCCGACGGACCCCGAGGAGGAGCGGATCGAGGTCGGCGTCGCGATCGTCGGCGGCGGGCCCGCCGGGCTCGCGTGCGCGGTCCGGGTGATGCAGCTGCTCGAGGACGAGCCCGAGCTCACCGAGAGGCTCGGCGAGGTGCCGGTGGCCGTGATCGAGAAGGGCAAGACCCCCGGCGCGCACCTCCTCTCGGGCGCGAACATGCGCCCCTCGGCGATGCGGGAGCTGTTCCCGGACCTCGACCCGTCCGAGTGGCCCACCTACCAGGAGGTGACCAAGGACGCGGTCTACCTGCTGACGAAGCGGCGCGCGCTCCCGCTCAAGCCGATGCCGCCCGCGTTTCGCAACCACGGCAACTACGTCACCTCGGTCGCGAAGCTGGGCCGGTTCCTCGGCGAGAAGGCCGAGGAGGCTGGTGTTTACGTGCTGTCCGAGACCGCCGCCGACAAGCTGCTGGTCTCGGAGCGGATCGTGAAGGGGATCCGGTCCGGCGACAAGGGCCGCGGACGCGACGGCGAGGAGCTTTCGAACTTCGAGCCCGGATCCGACGTGATCGCGAAGGCGACCGTGCTCGCCGAGGGCACCCTCGGCCACCTCACCGGCGCCGCGGTCGAGTACTACGACATCGGCGGGCGCGACCCTCAGCGCTGGGAGCTCGGGGTGAAGGAGGTGTGGAAGGTCCCCAAGCCGCTCGACCGGGTGATCCACACGATGGGGTGGCCGCTGCGCAAGCGCGCGAAGCGGAACGAGTTCGGAGGCAGCTTCATCTACCCGATGGGCGAGGACAGGGTGTCGCTCGGGCTCGTCGTCGGGCTCGACTACACCGACGCGACGTTCTCGGTCCACGACGCGCTCCAGGAGCTGAAGACCCACCCGTTCGTTGAGGGGATCCTCGAGGGCGGTGAGCGCGAGGCGTGGGGAGCGAAGACGATCCCCTCGGGGGGCTACTGGTCGATGCCCTCGCGGCTCGCGGTCCCCGGGATGGTGATCGCGGGCGACGCGGCGGGGATGGTCAACATTCCGACGCTGAAGGGGATCCACTACGCAATGCACGCCGGGATCTACGCCGCCGAGGCGATCGTCGATGCGCTGAACCGCGACTCGATCAACTTCGAGGCCTACGAGGAGAAGGTGCGGGCGAGCGAGATCGAGAAGGACCTCTACCGGTCGCGGAACATGCGCCAGCCGTTCTCGCGCGGGTTCTTCCTCGGCGGCGCGCTCGCGAGCATGATGGAGATCACGGGCGGAGCGTTCCCGGGCGGGCACTGGAGAAACGAGGACGACGCCGAGGTTCCGGTGTCGAGCGACGGCGCCGCGGCCCGCTACCCGAAGCCTGACGGCAAGTACACCTTCGACAAGCTCTCCTCGGTGTTCGCGTCCGGGAACGCGACCCGCGACGACGCGCCGAACCACATCCGCCTTCAGACCGAGGTGCCGCGCGACCTCGCCCAGGCGTGGGCGTCGATGTGCCCCGCGCAGGTTTACGAGATCCCCGACGACCAGCTCGAGTCGGATGCGGAGACGATCGAGCTCCAGGTGACGCCCTCGAACTGCGTCCAGTGCGGTGCGATCACCGCCAAGGGCGGTCGCCTCACCCTCCCCGAGGGCGGCGACGGCCCCCTGTATCAGGAGACGTAGGCGCCTGACTACACTGCGTCCGTGGCCGCTTCGGCACGGTTCATCGCCGCGGTTCGGCCGGCGACGCTGGTCGCCGGCGGGGTCTTCGCGGTACATGAGCTGAGCTATCACGCCGGGTTCGGCGCGGACGCAGCGGCCACGCTCCAGGGCCACTCCTACCTTGCGGCGCTGCTTCCTGCGCTTGCGGCGCTCGTCGCGCTCACGCTCGTTGTCACCGTCGAGGGCGGTGTGGCGGGTACGCGCGCCCGCCGAGCCTCGCCGCTCAGCCGCATCGTCGCCTACGCCGGTGCGATCCTGGCGCTGTTCTGTGTCCAGGAGGCGGTGGAGGGTCTGCTCGCCGGCGGCGATCCCGTACGGATCGGTGTCGCGCTCGTCAGCGGTGGATTCGTCGCGGCGCCGCTCTCGCTCGGCTTCGGGTTTGTGGCGTGGCTCGCGGTTCGCGGCCTCGAGGCGGTCGAGGAGCGGATCGCGATCCGCTTCGAGCGGCCCGCCTCCCCCGGGTCCGCCCGTTTCGGCCTCCGCCCGCGGTGGCTCGACGTTCTCCTCTCGCCGACGCTTCTCGCCGGCGGCGCCGCGGCCCGCGCCCCTCCGTCGGTCTGAGCTGAGCGATCGACACTGACCCCGCCCGGACCGCGGGCGGGACGTCGCGCGGCTGGTCCGTGCGACGAAAGGAGGAACGAATGCAATCGAGAACGATGGGCGCCGTGGTCGCCGTCGCCCTGATCGCCGCCGCGGCGGTGCTGTTCGTCGTCCTGCGCGACGACGACGGAGACTCCGGGCAGGCGGCGACGACCACCACGCAGGCGACGACCACCGCCGAAACCGAGGGGAAGAAGAAGCCGAAGCCGAAGCCCGAGGTGACGACGATCGTCGTCAAGGGCGGACAGCCGGTCGGGGGCGTCCAGGAGCTCGAGTACACGCGCGGAGACGAGGTTCGCTTCGACGTCCGCTCCGACGTCGCCGACGAGGTCCACGTGCACGGCTATGACCTGTTCGAGGACGTTGCCCCGGGCAAGGTCGCGACCCTCGACTTCCCCGCCGAGATCGACGGCGGATTCGAGGTCGAGCTCGAGGCCACGCACACCCAGATCGCCGAGCTCACGGTGGAGCCCGGGTAGATGGATCTCGCGCTGCCGCTCGCCCACGCGCTCGTCGGCCGCGAGGATCTCCCGATCCCGGCGTGGCTGTTCGCGTGGGGAGCGTCGCTCGTCCTGATCGTGTCGTTCGCGGCGCTCGCCGTCGCGTGGCGCGCGCCGCGGTTCGAGCAGGACCGATGGCGGCCGCTCTCGGAGCGGCTATCGAGGCTCGCGATCAACCCGGTCACCGAGACGGTGGCCGGGTTGATCGGGGTCTTCCTGCTCGGCGTCGTCGTGTGGACCGGGCTGTCCGGGACCGACCAGCCGAACGCCAACTTCTCGGTCACGTTCGTGTTCGTGACCGCGTGGCTCGGCATGGTCCTGCTGAGCGTCCTGTTCGGAGACCTGTTTCGCGCCTTCAACCCGTGGCGCGCGATCGCCCGCGCTGTGGGCGGGGCGTTCTCGGTGGTGGGCCGGCGGCCCCGCCCGGCGCCGCTGCCCTACCCGAAGTGGCTCGGGCGGTGGCCGGCGGTGGTCGGGATCCTCGCCTTCCTGTGGCTGGAGCTGGTGTTTCCGAGCGGCACCCAGACCGGCGGGGTCGCACCCCGGGACGTCGCGCTCGCGACGCTCGTCTACACGGCGATCACCCTGTTCGCGATGTCGATGTTCGGGACCGAGCGATGGCTGGAGCGCGGGGAGGCGTTCTCGGTCTACTTCGGGATGTTCTCCCGCCTAGCGCCGCTGGAGCGGCGCGGCGACCGGCTCGGCGTCCGCCGGCCGCTGTCGGCGGCCGGGAGGTGGGCACAGGTCCCCGGCTCGGTCGCCCTCGTGCTGGTCGCGATCGGCGGGACGAGCTTCGACGGCGCGCAGGAGGGCGCACTCACCGACCCGATCAAGAGCGTCTTCGACTGGTTGACGGAGCGCGGGCTGGGCTTCGCGGACGCGCTGCGTGTCACCGACACCCTGTTCCTCGCGCTCACCCTGCTCGCTGTGACCGCGCTGTTCGCGCTCGGGATCCGCGGCATGCGAACGGTTCCCGGCTCGCCATCGGTGGATCGGCTGCGGCGGGCGTTCGGCCACACCCTGATCCCGATCGCGCTCGCGTACCTCGTCGCGCACTATTTCAGCCTCTTCCTGTTCCAGGAGCAGGCGCAGTTCGGGTACCTGCTGTCGGACCCGCTGGGCGACGGGTCGGACTACTTCGGGACCGCGTCGTCGGGGATCGACTACGCGCTCATCGGCGCGACCGAGGTCTGGTACGTGCAGGTCGCCGCGCTCGTGATCGGTCACGTCGCCGGGCTGACCCTTGCCCACGACCGCGCGCTCGCCACCTACCGGGACCCGCGCTCGGCCACCCGCTCGCAGTACTGGATGCTCGCGGTGATGATCGGGTTCACGTGCCTGGGGCTGTTCCTGCTCTCGCAGGCGAATGCCTGATCGGTGATCCAGCCCGCCGCTAGAATCGATCGACGATGAAGGCCGAGATCCATCCCGAGTACGTGCTCTCGCACGTCCGCTGCTCGTGCGGGAACGAGTTCTACACCCGCTCGACGAGCCCCGAGCTCCACGTCGAGATCTGCTCCGCCTGCCACCCCTTCTATACCGGGAAGCAGAAGCTCGTCGACACCGGCGGCCGCGTGGAGCGCTTCAAGCGCCGGGCCGCAAGGCGCTCCGGGCGAGGCTAGAAAATTGATGTCAGCTCCGGGGTCGGACGGCGGGGGTCCGCAGGGAACCAACCTGGAGCGGGCGCCGATGCCCGACGGCAAGCTCGTCGGCGGGCGCGACGCGCCGATCGGCGGTCAGGCGGTGCTCGAGGGCGTGATGATGCGCGGCGTCTCCACCTGGGCGGTCGCCGTCCGCAAGCCCGAGGGCGATATCGAGCTCTCCTCGGAGCCGCTCGTCTCGTGGGCGAAGCGGCACCGCCTGCTGCGCCTGCCGGTGGTCCGCGGGGTGGTCGCGCTCGGGGAGTCGCTCAAGATCGGGTTCCGGGCGCTCGCGTTCTCGGCCAACGCTCAGCTGGCCGAGGAGGAGGATCCCGAACCGATCGGCGGGTTCACTTGGGGGCTCACGATCGCGCTCTCGCTCGTGCTCGCGATCGGCCTCTTCTTCGTGATCCCGGTCGGCGCGACCAGCCTGATCAAGGACGAGCTCGGCTCGGCGCTGCTGTTCTGGCTCGTCGAGGGGATCCTGCGTACGGCGATCTTCATCGGCTACATCCTCCTGATCAGCCGGCTTCCCGACCTGCGGCGCGTGTTCGAGTATCACGGCGCCGAGCACAAGACGATCTCGTGCTTCGAGGCCGGCGATCGGCTCGTGCCCGAGCGGGCGGCGCTCTATTCCCGGCTTCACCCGCGCTGCGGGACCAGCTTCCTGCTGATCGTGATGGTGCTCGCGATCTTCGTCTTCGCCCCGATCGGGCTCCCCGAGTGGTACTGGCTCCTGCTCTCCCGGATCCTGGGCATCCCGCTGATCGCGGGGCTTTCCTACGAGGTGATCAAGTGGGCGGGGCGCAACCGCCATAAGCGCTGGGTGCGCGCGGTGATGTGGCCGGGGCTGATGCTCCAGAACCTCACCACCCGCGAGCCCGACCACGACCAGCTCGAGGTCGCGATCCGCGCGCTGGACGCCGTGCTCGCGGTCGAGAAGCCCGAGGAAGAGGCGAAGGAAGCCGAGATCGAGATCGTGGCGTAGGCGCCGCCGGCGCGGGGACCGCGGCGGCCCACTCTCCCGCCGCGCCTGGATCTTGCCGGCTAACGCCACACGGCCCGGGGCGCGCGGCGTCCGTGCGGGATTGACCCCGATATGCGGGGTCAGAACCACACGGGGAACCGGAGTCACAGGCCGTGTGGTGCTATCCGGAGCAGTCGAGAGAGTGAGATGGGCGCCCGGCGGATCGCGGCGCGCCAGCACGGCGTCGTGACGCGTGCCCAGCTTCTCGAGCTCGGCTTCGAGCCCGGAGCGATCGACCGACGACTCGAGGCCGATCGGCTGCGTGCACTCCACCGCGGCGTGTACCTGATGGGGTCGATCGCGCCGCCGTTCGCCCTCGAGATGGCGGCGGTCCTCTCCTGCGGCGCTGGGGCGGTCCTGAGCCACCGATGCGCCGCCTCGCTTTGGCGGCTGCTCTCCGATGGAGCCAACGCGACGGAGATCGAGGTTACGGTTGCCGGCCGCGACCCCGGCAGGAGGCCGGGCGTGCGCGTTCACAGGGTGCGCAGTATTGGGCGAGATGAGGTCAGGGCTTTCCGGGGCATCCCGATCACGACGGCGGCGCGGACCGCGCTCGACCTCGCCGCGATCGTCTCGCAACGCGAGCTGGAGCAAGCCGTGGCCGAGGTGCTGCGAAGGAACCTCGCCAGCCACGGTGCTCTGCTCGCACTCGCCGCCCGCTATCCAACTCGCCACGGGGTGCCGGCGCTGAGGCACCTCCTCGAACGCGACGAGCGACCCGCGCTCACCCGGTCCGAGGCCGAGGAGCGGTTTCTGGCCTTGGTGCGTCGTGCCGAGCTCCCGCCCCCGGAGGTCAACGTGTCGGTGCGGGGCTTCGAGGTCGACTTCCTGTGGCGCCAAGAACGCCTGGTCGTCGAGGTAGACGGCTTTGCCTACCACTCGGATCGACGGACCTTCGAGAACGACCGCCGCCGCGACGCCGAGCTCGCGGCACACGGCTATCGCGTGATCCGCGTCACCTGGTCACGGATCGTGGATTCGCCGGCCGCGGTGGTGGCGCGGGTCGCTCAGGCGCTGGCGTCTCGAGGGTGACGATCGACCACCATCCGGTCCTTCTCCCGCAACTGCGGTCACAATCAGTTCCTGTGATCGACGAGCTCGTAAGCCAGATCGAGGGTCGCTTCGCGGAGCTGGAGCGGCAGATGTCCGATCCCGATGTGATCTCGGACCGGTCGCGGTATGCGGAGGTCGGACGCGAATACCGCGAGCTCGAGCCAGCACACGAGCTGGCGCGCGAGTACCGGAAGCTGCACGACGACCTCGAGGGTGCGCGCGAGCTTCTCGCCGAGGACGGCGACGACCCGGAGCTGCGAAGGGTCGTCAGCGAGGCCCCCGAGCGCCTCGACGAGCTCGAGGAGGAGATCCGGCTCGCGATGGTCGAGCGCGATCCCAACGACGACAAGAACGTCCTGATCGAGATCCGCGCGGGGACCGGCGGTGACGAGGCGGCGCTGTTCGCCGGCGACCTGTTCAAGATGCTGAACCGGTACGCCGAGCAGCGCGGCTTCAAGACCGAGGTCCTCTCGCAATCGCCCGCCGACGTCGGTGGGTTCAAGGAGATCACCTTCGCGATCAAGGGCGACGGCGCGTACTCGGTGTTCAAGTACGAGGGGGGCACCCATCGCGTGCAGCGGGTGCCGAAGACCGAGTCTCAGGGGCGGATTCACACCTCGACGGCGACCGTTGCCGTGCTCCCGGAGGCGGAGGACGTCGAGGTCGAGATCGATCCAAACGAGCTCGAGATCGAGACGTTTCGCTCCACCGGGCCCGGCGGACAGTCCGTGAACACGACGGACTCCGCCGTGCGCATCACCCACGCACCGACCGGGACGGTGGTCTCGATGCAGGACGAGAAGTCCCAGCTCCAGAACCGCCAGAAGGCGATGCGGGTGCTGCGGGCGCGACTGTACGAGCGCGCGCTCGCCGAGCAGCGCGCCGAGATCGAGTCCGAGCGCCGGGCGCAGGTCGGCACGGGCGAGCGCTCGGAGAAGGTCCGCACCTACAACTTCCCCCAGGGCCGGGTCACCGACCACCGCGTGAAGCACACCTCGCACAATCTCGACGGGGTGCTGAACGGAGATCTGGGCGAGTTCACCGCCGCGCTCGCCGGCGAGGAGCGCCGCCGCCGGCTCGAGGCGCAGGCGGCCGGCGCCTGAGCTCCGATGTCCGCCGCCGACGTTGCCCGCAAGGAGGAGGTCGTGCGAGGAATCGTGCGATGGCTGTCGGGGTTCGAGCGCGGGTTCCAGTACGTGCCCGAAGAGATCGTCGATGCCGGCGAATGCGTGTTTGTGCGCATTCGGCTTCGGGGCCGCGGGCGGAAGGCGGCGGGGCTGGCGGGTTGACCGGCGGCGGCACGACGACCGGCGCCGTCCGCGACGCGCTCGCGGCGGCGGCAGACGCCCTCGCCGCCGCGGGCGTGGAGACGCCGCGACTCGATGCGGAGCTGCTGCTCGCGGAGGCGACCGGGCGCGACCGGGCGGCCCTCGCCGCAGACCCGGAGGCCGGTGTGGACCCCGCCGTCGCCCGCGCCTTCGGGGACATGGTCCGCCGCCGCGTGCGCCGGGAGCCGGTCGCTTACATCCTCGGGCGGAAGGGATTTCGCGACATCGAGGTGGCTGTCGACCCGCGGGCGTTGATCCCGCGCCCGGAGACCGAGCTGCTGGTCGAGGTCGCGGTGGAGCATCGGTCGCGCGCCGTGCTCGAGATCGGAACCGGCTCGGGCGCGGTCGCGCTCGCGGTGGCGGACGAGGTTCCGGGGGCCGAGGTGACCGCGACGGACGTCTCCGGGCCGGCACTGGAGGTCGCGCGCGCGAACGCCGCCCGGCTCGGGCTCGCCGAGCGCGTGACGATCCTGCACGGGTCGGTCCCGGAGGGCCAGCGGTTCGACCTCGCGCTCGCCAATCTTCCGTACGTGCGCGAGGACCAATGGGAGCGCCTTGCGCCCGAGATCACGCGCTACGAGCCCCGCGAGGCGCTCGTCGCCGGGCCGAGCGGGCTCGAGGCGATCGGGCGCGTCGTCGCGGCCGCTCCCGCGACCGTCCTCGCGCTCGAGGTCGGGGCGGGGCAGGCGGCCGAGGCCGAATCGCTGATGCGGCGCGCGGGTTACAGGGACACCGAGAGCCGGCGGGACCTGGCCGGAGTGGACCGGGTCGTGGTCGGGCGGAGGTAGGGAGCGCTCGGATGACCGATCCGACACGGATCAGTCGCACGGTGGCGGCGAACGAGGAGACGGCGCGCGCCGAGCTCGATCGGTGCGTCGGCGTCGGCGGTGTGGTCGTGTTCCCCGCCGACACGGTGTATGGACTCGGATGCGATCCCTCGAACGCGCATGCGATCGAGCGGATCCATGCGCTCAAGGGGAGGGAGGAGGGCAAGCCCTCCGCCGTGCTGTTCTTCTCCCCGCTCGCGATGCGCGAGCTCGTCGCGACGCTCGGGTCGCGCACGCGTGACGCGCTCGCCGCGCTGCTGCCCGGCCCGGTGACGGTCGTGGTGGACAACCCGGAGCGCCGCTACCCGCTCGCATGCGGGCGGGATCCCGAGCGGCTCGGGGTTCGCCTGATCGACGGCCCGCTGGCCGGCGCCCGGTGCGCGCTCTTCCAGTCGAGCGCCAACCGCAGCGGCGAGTCGGACCCGCGCTCGATCGACGAGATCGACGACGGGATCGCCGCGGGGGCGGACCTCGTGGTCACCGCCGGCGCGCTAGCCGGGACGCCGTCCACGGTCGTCGACGTCAGCGGCCTGGAGTCCGGCGGCGGGTGGCGGGTGCTGCGGGAGGGAGCGATGCCCCACGCCGAGCTCGCCCGGCGGCTGGGCCCGATCGGGTAGCGCCACCCGCGGTGGTATCTTCGCCCGCCGTGACCGGCGAGCCCGACAACAGCCACTCCGCCCCGCTCGCCGAGGTGGACCCCGAGATCGCGCGCGCGATCGGGCGCGAGCTCGAGCGGCAGCAGAACACGCTCGAGATGATCGCGTCGGAGAACTTCGTCCCCCGGGCGGTGCTCGAGGCCACCGGCACGGTGCTGACGAACAAGTACGCCGAGGGGTATCCGGGGCGGCGCTACTACGGCGGCTGCGAGGAGGTGGACGTCGCCGAGCAGCTCGCGATCGACCGCGCGAAGTCGCTGTTCGGCGCCGAGCACGCGAACGTCCAGCCGCACGCCGGAGCGCAGGCCAACAACGCGACCTACATGGCGCTGCTCGACCCCGGCGACACGATCATGGGGATGGCGCTCGACCACGGGGGCCATCTCACGCACGGGATGAAGCTCAACGTCTCGGGGAAGCTGTACGAGGTCGTCGCCTACCACGTGCGTCGCGAGGACCACCTCGTCGACATGGAGGAGGTGGAGCGGCTCGCCCACGAGCACCGGCCGAAGGTGATCGTCGCCGGCTGGTCGGCGTATCCGCGCGAGCTCGACTTCGCCGCCTTCCGCGAGATCGCCGACGCGGTCGACGCTCGCCTGATCGTCGACATGGCCCATTTCGCGGGGCTCGTCGCGGCGGGCGAGCACGCGAACCCGGTCGACCACGCCGACGTCGTCACGACGACGATCCACAAGACGCTGGGCGGGCCGCGCAGCGGGATGATCCTCTGCCGCGAGGAGCTCGCGAAGGACATCGATCGCTCGGTCTTTCCCGGCCAGCAGGGCGGTCCGTTGATGCACGTGATCGCCGCGAAGGCGGTCGCGCTGGGGCTCGCCCATGGCGACGCCTTCAAGGCCCGCCAGCGCCAGACGATCGCGAACGCGAAGGCGCTCGGCGAGGAGCTCCAGGCAGGTGGGGTGGAAGTGCTCACGGGCGGCACCGACGTCCACCTGGTGCTCGTGGACCTAACGCCGACCGGGCTCGACGGCAAGACCGCGGAGAAGCGGCTCGAGGACGTTGGGATCACCGTGAACCGCAACGCGATCCCGTTCGACGAGCGCCCCCCGATGAACCCCTCGGGGCTGCGAATCGGCACCCCGGCGCTGACCACCCGCGGCCTCGTCGAGGACGATCTGCGCGAGGTCGCCGAGGTGATCTGCGCCGCGCTCTCGGACCGCTTCGACGCCGAGCGCGACGAGCTGCTGGAGCGCAGCCGCGCCCTGATGGAGCGCTATCCGCTCTATCCGGAGCTCAGCGCCGCCGCCGTCTAGCGCGGTCCAGCTCGGCAAGGGCCGACGCGGTCGTCTCGTCGGCCGGCAGGAAGGCCTCCAGCCTCAGCTCCGAGACGGTGACGTCGACCGCCGTCCCGAAATGCGCCAGCGTCGTGATGAGCCGAAGCTCGCCGTCGCTCGAGCGCAGCCGCAGGGGAACCGCGAAGCCGAGGTGGCCCGCGACCGGCCGCGGGGCGCTTCGGCGCAAGCTCCTCGAGCTCGCCGACGAGCGCATCGAGCTGCTCGTCGGGATTCCGAAGCGCCTCGCGGTGCAGCGCGTTGATCACGTGCCACGCCCATTCGTCGAAATTGACGATCCGCGGCGCGATGCCTCGTGGGTGCAGGAACAGCCGGGGGACGTTCAACGGGGCGCGGAGCAACTCCGGCGCGACGCCCTCTGCGATAGACCAGAACGCGTCGTTGCCCGACACCAGGTCTCCGCGCCGGTCGGCGACGACGGCCGGATACGGGAGGTGCCCTTCGAGAATGCCCTCCAGCGCCGCGCGTACCGGAGCGAGCTCGGGACCCTCGAGGCTGGTCTCCTCGTACGCCGGGGCATATCCCGCCGCCAGCAGCAGGGCGTTCCGATCCCTGAGCGGAACCTCGAGTGCCTCCGCCAGCCGCACGACCATGCCCCTGCCCGGCGCGGAGCGATCGCTCTCGATGAAGCTCACGTGCCTATGGGCCGTCGACTCGCCATTCCCTGTGACTCGCCATTCCCTGTAGGGAATTGCCGAGCTGCGACACGGCGGTCAACCTCCGCGAGCCGGATGAGGGATCAACACCCGATCAAGGAGAGGGCAGTGAACGACGCAAAGGAGCTGGTCGATCGCTACGTCGCGGTATGGAACGAGGCCGACGCCGACCGGCGCCGCACCGCCGTCGCCGAGCTGTGGAGCGAGGATGGCGTCCACGTGCTCCAGCCGCCACAGGAGGTGCGGGACGCCGCCGCCGCGCTGCGAGTGACATCGACATTCCAGGCTCGCGGCCACGACGAGCTCGAGGCCAGGGTGAGCCGCGCGTACGAACAGTTCGTTGCGGCGGGCGAGTTCTCGTTCCGCCCGCGGGACAACGCGGCCCGTCTCGGGGATGTCGTCACGTTCAACTGGGAGATGGTGTCGACGACCGGTGGTGAGGTTGCCGGCGTCGGGCTCGAGTTCGTTGTCCTCGACGCCGACGGCCGGATCCGGAGCGACTACCAGTTCATCGTGGGATGAGTCCTCCACGCGCAATGAGCTAGACGACCCGCGCGGCGTGCCCTGCTTTCATCCCGCCCGTGAGGGTCTGGGTCGATTGCACGGCCGCCGCGCACCCTCTTGTCCTGCGGCCGATCATCGAGCGTCTCGAGACGGCCGGGCACGAGGTCGTGGTGACCGCGCGCGAGTACGGGCAGACGCTCGGGATCCTCGACCGGCTGGGGATCCCGTACGCGGCGATCGGTCGCCACGCGGACGCCGGCACCGCCGCGAAGGGCGCCGCGGTCGCGCGGCGCAGCGCGTCGCTGGGGCGATGGGCGCGCGGGCGGGGGTTCGATCTCGCGATCGCGCACGGGTCGGTCGACCTCGCGGTCGTGTCCGCGCTGCTGCGGATCCCGTCGGCCCAGATGCAGGACTACGAGCACGCGGGCCTGCAGCGGCAGGTGAGCTGGCGAGCCGCGCGCCGGGTGATCGTCCCCGACGCGATCCCGATCGAGCGCCTGGTGCGCGCGGGAGCGGCGCGGGGCAAGCTGGTCCGCTACCCGGGCCTCAAGGAGGACTACTACCTCGCCGACTTCGTGCCCGCCCCCGCGGTGCTCGACGAGCTCGGGGTTGAGCGCGACGCCGTGATCGCGGTCGTCCGCCCACCGCCCGAGACCTCGGCCTACCACGCCGCAAACCCCCTCTATTCAGCGGTGATCGACTGCCTCGCGGCGGCGCCCGAAGCGGTCGCGGTCATCATCCCCCGGACCCCGGCGCAGGCGGAGGCGATCCGCGACCGCGGCGATCCCTCGCTGATCGTGCCCGGGTCGGCAATCGACGCCCAGAGCCTGATCGCGCACGCCGACCTCGTGGTGGGCGCCGGCGGAACGATGAATCGCGAGGCGGTCGCGCTGGGGACTCCCGTGTACACGATCTTCAGCGGCCGGCTCGGCGCCGTTGACGAGCGCCTGATCGCCGAGCGCCGCCTTCGCCCGCTCGACGACCCGCGGCAGCTGGAGCTGCGCAAGCGGGAGCACGAGGCCGGGGTCCGCAATCCGCGCGACCCGCAGCTCCTCGTGGAAGGAGCCCTCGGGGCCGTCGAGTAGTCTCGCGCCAGCCTCGCGGTAACTCAGATGCCCGAGACGATCGACGCCCTCTACGCCTTCCTCGTTGCCGGGATCCTCGCCTGGGCTCTCGTCCCGGCAACGGAGCGCCTCGCGCGGCGAATCGGTGCGCTCGACGAGCCCAAGGAGCGGAGCCTTCACGACGTGCCGACCCCGAAGCTGGGCGGGCTCGCGATCCTCGCGGGCGTCCTGGCGGCGGGGCTGATCGGCTCCGTCGCCTTCGAATGGCTGCCATGGAACGACCAGACAAAGGCGATTCTCGCCGGGGCCGCCGTGATCGCGGCCGTCGGGGTGCTCGACGATGTGGTCGAGCTCGCCCCGGGGTGGAAGCTTCTCGGCCAGGTCGTCGCGGTCGTGATCCCCGTCTCCGAGGGGGTCAAGGTGCAGACGTTCACCGTCCCGTTCATCGGCGGGCTGAGGCCGGCGTCCGTCGACCTGTTCGACCTTCCCCTGATCGGCACGGTCGATCTCGGTTTCATCGGCACGGTGGTCGGGATCGTCGCGATCGTCAACGTGATCAACTTCATCGACGGCGTCGACGGGCTCGCCGCGGGCGTGTGCGCGATCGCGGCCGCTACGCTCGCCGTGATCGCCCTGTCGCTCGACCGCAACGCCGCAGGCGTGCTGGCGACCCTGACGGCGGGGGCGGCGCTCGGCTTTCTGCGCCACGGGTTCCCACCCGCGTCGAGCTTCATGGGGGACACGGGCTCGAACCTGCTCGGTTACCTGCTCGGCGCGATCGCGGTCCAGGGGGCGCTGAAGACGAACGCGGTCGTCGCCCTGTTCTTCCCCCTGATCATCCTCGCGGTCCCGATCCTCGACTCGAGCTTCGTGATCGCGAAGCGGCTCAAGTACCGCCAGCCGATCTACGTCGGCGACCGCTCTCACTTTCACCACCGGATGGCGAACATCGGCTTCTCGCAGCGGCGCACGCTTGCGTACCTGTACGGCTGGGCCCTGGTGATGGCGGGGCTTGCGCTGGCGCTGCGCTTCGTTCCCTACAGCGACGATCGGGGCAACTTCGACGCCGCCTGGACTGCGGTGATCATCGCGTGCGGTCTCGTCGCGATCGTCGCCAGCGTGTACGTGGTCGAGGTGCTCGAGATCCTCAAGCTGCGCCGTTTTCGCCTCAACCGGCTCGAGCGCGCGCGGGAGGAGGCCGGGCGACCCCCACCGGAGGCGGCGGAGGTGGACGAGGGCGTCGCGCGCGAGCTCGAGACCGGCGAGTTCGCGACCGTCGATCCCGACACCGGCGAGCTCGAGGCGCTCGGCCCCGAGCGCTGACTTCTCGAGCGCTCCGACGCGTCTAAGCGTTTTCGAGCTTCGGCCGATAGCGGTACCAGCTACGCCACCTCGGCGGGGTACCACGTTGAGTGAGCTCTCGACACGACCGCGCATCCTGATCCTTGCGCTTCTCGGAGTCGCGATTGCGGGCGCGCTTCTCTACACGCTGCACGTGTTCGTCGACCTCGGTGGGCCCGGTCTCGACTCATGGGCCGACCACTGGCTCTACAACATCATCCTTGCCCTCGCCGCGGCGGCGTGCGTCGCGCGCGGCGTCCTCGTGAGGACGGAACGCTCCGGCTGGCTCGCGCTGGGGATCGGGATCGCGGCGTGGACGGCCGCGGACATCTACTGGTCGGTGGAGCTATCGGGTCGCGAGGAGATCCCGTACCCGTCCATCGCCGACGCTCTCTACCTCGTCTTCTACCCCTTCGCCTACGCCGGGATCATCCTGATCGTGCGCGCGCGGGTGTCGAGCTTCCCCGCCAGCCAGTGGCTCGACGGGCTGATCGGCGCGCTCGCGGCCACCGCCGTCGGAGCCGCGCTGCTTGCGCCGGCGCTCACCGACGCCGACAACGGGAACACCGCGACTGTGGCGACGAATCTCGCCTACCCGCTTGGCGATCTGCTGCTGCTGTCGTTCGTGATCGGAGCCCTGACCCTCACCCTGCTGCACGGCGGAGCGCGTCCGGTGCGCGAGTGGACGCTGCTCGCGGCCGGGCTCCTCGTGATCGCGATCGCCGACGGGCTGTTCCTGCACCTCGAGGCGACGGGCTCCTACGTCGAGGGAAGCGCGGTCGATGCATTGTGGCCGGTGGGAATGATCCTGATCGCCCTCGCCGCGTGGGCGCAGACCCGGCCCTCGAAGATCGAGTTGCGTCGCTTCAGCTCGCTGCTGTTTCCATGCTTGTTCGCGCTGGTCGCGATCGTCATCTCCGGCTGGGACTCGGTCGGCCACCTGGATCCCTCGCTGCCGATGGCGCCGACCCTCGCCACCGCGCTTGCGACGGCGACGCTGGCGCTCGTTGTGCTGCGGCTGTTCATGGCGCTCGGCGAGAACACGCGCCTGTTTGACGTCGTGCGGCGCGAGGCGGTCACCGATGCTCTCACCGGACTCAGCAATCGGCGACTGCTGCTCCAGGACCTGGCGCGCGTATTCGATCCGAGCAATGGGCGGCCGCAGACGCTGTTCGCCCTCTTCGACCTCGACGGCTTCAAGGCCTACAACGACAGCTTCGGGCACTCCGCCGGAGACCTGCTGCTCAGGCGCCTGGGGCGAAACCTCGAGGCGGCAGTCCGTCCCTCGGGCACCGCGTACCGGCTCGGGGGCGACGAGTTTTGCGTCATCGTCAGGAACGAGGCGATGAAGCCCGGCAGCCTGCTCGCGGCCGCCTCGGCCGCGCTCACCGAGGAGGGCGAGGGCTTCACGATCCGGAGCTCGCACGGCTCGGTGATGCTCCCCTTCGAAGCCGAGGATCCGTCCACGGCGCTTCGACTTGCCGACCACCGCATGTACGCGGAGAAGGGTCGCCGTACGGAGTCCACCCAGCGCCAGACGCACGACGTGTTGGTCCGCCTGCTGCGCGAGCGCGAGCCGGCGCTCGGGGAGCATCTCCACGAGGTCGCGAGGCTCGCGCTCGAGCTCGGGCGGGCGCTGGACATGGACGCCGAGCAGCTCGACATCCTGGCTCGTGCCGCCGAGCTGCACGACATCGGGAAGATGGCGATTCCCGACGAGGTGCTCCGTAAGCCCGCCCCGCTCGACCCAGCGGAGTGGGAGCTCGTACAGAGCCACACGGTGATCGGGCAGCGGATCCTCGAGGCCGCCGCGGCGATGGCCCCGGTCGCGAGGGTCGTGCGCTCCACCCACGAGCGCTGGGACGGGGGCGGGTACCCGGACGGCCTCGCCGGGGAGGCGATCCCGCTCGCCTCGCGCGTGATCTTCGTCTGTGACGCGTTCGACGCCATGACCTCCGGGCGCCCATACCGAAGCGCGATAGGCACCGCCGAGGCGATCGAGGAGCTCCGCAGCCACGCGGGAGCGCAATTCGATCCCGCTCTCGTGGAGCTGTTCTGCGAGCGCATTGTGGTCGAGACAACCGGCGCAGCTCCCGCGCGCGCCGGTTAGGCTACCCGAGCCCATGGATGGGGGCTCGCGGGATTCGTGCGCGCGAGCAGGGGGTAACACGGACGGAGCTCGATGCGCCGACCCGTTTGCGGGTGGCGTGCGAGGAGGAACAATGCGAAGGAAATCGTTGCGGTGCGCGGTGCTGATGGCCGCGATCGCCGCGGTCGGAGCGGTCTCGGCGGCGCCGGCTCACGCGGGCCCGCTTGGCCTCGGCGGCGGAGGATCTGGCTCGCAGGCCGACTTCACGCTCGGGGGGAAGCCGTGCAAGCTGATCCCGGTGCCCGCCGCGGCGCCGATCGGCACCGGCCCCTGTCCCGGGGTTAGGCCGGGGGCGATCGTCACCAGCGAGGCCGGGCAGTGCACGTTCAACTTCCTGTTCAACGGCTCGGACGGCGAGCGCTACATGGGAACCGCCGGACACTGCATCCTCGGCGACAGCCCTGTCGGGGGCGACGTCGGGGAGGAGTCGTGGGCGCCGGGCACCGGCCCCGTGGCGCGCGACGCGGCGGGGAACCGAATCGGGGAGTTCGCCTACGCAATCCTGGAGGATCCGAAGGACTTCGCCCTGATCCGCCTCGATGACGGGGTCCAGGCGAGCCCGCAGATGTGCCACTTCGGGGGGCCGAACGGGACGAACTCCGATCAGGGCTCCGGCCCGGTGGTGCTGAACCACTTCGGCAACGGGCTCGGGGTCGGGAGCGTGCTCCCGGCCCGCAGTGCGCTCGCCCTCGGGACGCCGAACGCGGACCACGTGTTCGCCCAGGGCGTCGCGGTGCCCGGCGACTCGGGCAGCGGCGTGATCTCGAGCGATGGCCGTGCGCTGGGCGTGCTGGTCACAGTCGGGGTCCACTCCGGCTCGATCGGGACCGGCGGCGTCGACGCCGGTGTCGTCGGGATCACCAGGGTCCCGCCCCAGGAGGCACGCGCCGAGCAGGTGCTCGGCACGACCCTCAACCTCCAGACGGCGCCGCTTCTATAGCGCGTCGGTGCCGTGGGTGCGAGGCGGTCGGACCGCGGTCCGACCGCCTCGAGCCGCGTCGATCCGCGGACCGCGGCCACCTCGGACAAAGATCGCGTGCGCTACGGGGTGGACCCCGTGCGGAACGTTCGCCGGATATGGAGCTGGCGCAGGTACCAGATCGGGCTCCTGCGGACGAGCGCCAGCGCGGCGTCCCACAGCACTATTCGCGCTTCGAGCCAGGCTCTGTGGATCAGCGCACGGGCTCGGATGCTCGTTGACGGCTCCGGATGAGCCCGCTGGTAGCCGAGCTCGGTCATCAGCTTGCCTCCAACGGCCTCAAAGCACTCGGCGTCACGCGGCGCCATCTGCTCCCGCCAGCGCCGCCCGGGGGTTGGCGGTCGGACGAGTCGAGGATGATCGGGCAGGGACTTGGCGTTCTGGTAGTAGGCGAGCATCCGGGGATCGAACTCGAGCCCGAGAAACCCGCACACGCCGCGCAGCGTCGACTCCGGCCAGGCGACGAGATCCTCGTAGCGCAGCTCGAGATACCGGCCGGCAGCTCGCTCGCGGGCGAATCTGCGCGCCCCCTCTACTTCGCGCCGCCACTGCGCGGCGAACGCGCCCAGGCTGCGAGGGCGGGCCCAGCTGAAGCGGGGTCGGCGGCGCATCTCCATGAACGACAGGCCCGCGTCCCGCCCATCCCGGACGAGGTGGACGTACAAGGCGCCGGGGAACGCACGCTCGACGACATCCAACCGCTGCATATAGGCCGGCGTCTTGTCACCGAAGCGCGACTTCCCGCGCGCGTCCGCATACGCTTTGTACACAGCCTGGATCGCCGCCGCGAAGTCGGGTCTCTCACCTAGACGTTCGCGCACATCCGCTGGCGTCACTCCCCACTCCCGTACCCGTGCAAGACGGCCGATGTCGCTGACGAAGGCCTCTGGGGCCGGCCACTCGCCGTGTCGATCCCAAAGCTGGGTGATGAAGTACGACTCGGGCGGTATCGCCAGGCTTGGATGCTGATCGAGCATCTCCTTGAGCAACGTGGTGCCGCTGCGTGACACGCCGAGCAAGACCACCGGGAGATCGCGCGGCGAGCCCTCTCGCGAACTGTCGAGGGCGGTCGAGCGCGTGGACGATTCGAGGCGACGGGTCACGGCTGGCGTGTGCGGACAGAAAGTCGACGCTCACCATACGCCGGTGGTCAGGGGCAGGATGCCGCACGGGCGAATCCGTGGCCTGATCCGGGCACGAGTCAGGCGCGTACGGGTCGGTGGGCGATCCGATTCTGGATTCGGCTGATTCGGCTATATTCGCCCCGTGGCCCGGGGCAGCGCGCTCACTAGGCGTGGCTGATCTCGGGCTCTCCTCACTATTCGACGTGTACAGCCCAGACCTCGAAAGCACCCATGACCGGCTCCGGTCGAGAAGCGGCGACCGCCGGCACGCTGCTGGTGGGGACGATCGTGCTGTGCGCGCTCGCGGGGCTGGGTGTCGGCGCGCTCGTCGGAGCGCCCACGGTGCTGGCGATCCTGGGAGGTGGCGTCGGTCTCGCCGCCGGCTTCTGGCTTGTCTATAGCCGCTTCCGGGATATCTGAGATGCGCGTGCTCGCCTATCTCGACCTGATCGTGCTCGCGCTCGCGCTGCCGCTGTTCGCGGTCGCGGGCCTTCCGCTCGGGGGTTGGGGGCTCGGCGCCGGTGTGTGGTTGGGCCAGCGAGCCCTCCAGCTCTTCTTCGAGCGCCGGCTGCGGCGCACGGACGACCCCAAGGCGGTCGTCGGCTACACGGCGGGCGGGGCGATCGCGCGCGGCTGGCTCGCCGCCGTCGCCGTGCTGGTGATCGGGATCCTCGCCGGCGACGACGTTGGCCTGTCGGCGGTCGTCCTCGTCCTCGCGCTGTTCACCGTCTACTTCGCTTCACGCCTGTTCGAGCACGCCGGCGAGCGGGGCCCGGGCTGATGGAGGCCGCAACGACAACCGCAACCGGCGGGCCCGCCTCACCCGAGGAGCGCAAGGGGCTCGGCGCGCTCGCCAAGCTCTTCATCGCGCTCGGGATCTACTTCGGCCTCATGGTCCTGCTCGTCGTCCTCTTCGGCGCCAGCGGGACCGAGAACGAGGAGTTCAAGCCCCAGAACGAGTTCAAGCTCGACCCCTGGATCTCGATCCACCTCGGCCCGCTCGACATGTCGATCAACAAGGCCGTCCTGTACCTGTTCCTCGCCGCCGGGGCGACCTGCTTCGCGATGACCTACGTCGCGAAGCGGATGGCGACGAAGCCGAACCGAGTCCAGACGGCAGTCGAGGCCGCGTACGACCTCACCGCGAACACGATGACCCGGGACAACATCCACGACCCGAAGTTGGCGGGCCGCTGGTTCGCCTTTATCGCCACCGTGTTCTTCTTCATCTGGTTCTCGAACATCATCGGCTTCATCCCGCTGCCGGTGAACTCCGAGGAGTCCGTCGATGTCTTCGGCGTCGCGGTCCCGTCGTTCGCGCTCTACGCGGCGACGGCGAACCTCTCGATCCCCCTCGTCCTCACCCTGGTCGTGTGGTTCAGCTATCACTTCGAGGGGATCCGGAGGAAGGGCTTCTTCGGCTACCTGAAGAGCTGGGTCCCCGCCGGGATCAGCGGGTTCACCGCGGTCCCGATCTTCATGATCGAGGCGCTGTCCCACTTCGTCCGCCTGATCTCGCTCAGCGCCCGACTGTTCGCCAACATGCTCGCCGGCCACCTCCTGATCCTGATCATGGGAGGGGGGATGGCGGTGCTGCTCGGGCTTGCCTACATCGGCGTCGCCACGCTGCCGATCGCGGTCGCCTTCTTCATCTTCGAGGTGGGGCTGGTGGCCTCCCTGCAGGCATTCATCTTTGCGATTCTGTCCTCGATCTACCTCGGCGGCGCGGTCGCCGAGGAGCACTGACCAAGGAGGCTTTCCCCGAATGGACGTCGTTCTTCCCATCGCCCAGGCCGCCGACGAAACGACGATCGACGCCGCGAAGGCGATCGCGCTCGGGCTCGGAACCGGGTTCGGCGCGATCGGCCCCGGGGTCGGCGTCGGCTACATCTTCGGCAAGACGATCGAGTCGGTCACCCGCCAGCCCGAGATGCGCGGCGAGATCCAGAGCATCATGTGGCTCGGGTTCGCGCTCACCGAGGCGATCGTCTTCTACGCGCTGATGATGTCCCTCGTCGCCTTCTTCATCGCGTAGATGCTCCGAGGCGCCCAGTACAAGCTCTACTCCGTCGCGCCCGGTTTCGTGCTGTTCGCGCAGGAGCACGGGGGCGGGGCGGCCGAGGAGGACTCGGGCAACTTCCTCGTCACCCCGAACATCGGGTTGATGATCTGGACGCTGATCGCGTTCGGGATCACGATGCTGATCCTCAAGCGGCTCGCTTTCCCGCGGATCGGGGAGGCGCTCGACAAGCGCGCGAACGCGATCCGGGAGAGCGTCGAGGCAGCCGAGCGCCAGCGCAAGGAGTCGGACGAGCTCCTCGCCGAGTACCGCAAGCGACTCACCGAGGCTCGCGAGCAGGCCGACGACATCGTCGCCCGGGCGCGCAAGGCGGCCGAGACGGTGAAGAACGAGGCCGCCGAGCAGGGCCAGTCGAGGCGTGAGGAGCTCGTGGCGGCCGCGCGCAAGGACATCGAGGCCGAGACGCGGCGCTCGCTGGAGCGGATCCGCAAGGAGGTCGCGGACCTGACGGTGATGGCGACCGAGAAGGTGACCCGGAAGTCGCTCGACCCCGAGGACCA
>JBOGZL010000361.1:0-7769 GCA_050697195.1 Solirubrobacterales bacterium | reverse complement strand
GATGGAGCCCGGACGTCAAGCGTGCGCGCAAGTACGCCCAGCGCCGCACAGGCGACGTTCGGTTCGCGATCGTCGATCCGGCCGGCAAGGCGCGCGACTTCCACGGCGGTCGAACCGCGCCGATGGCGAGCACCGTGAAGGTGATGCTGCTCGCCGCCTACCTCCGCCGGGGATCGGTCCGGGACCGCAGGCTCCACGGCAGCGACCGAAACCTGCTCGGCCCGATGATTCGCCGCTCCGACAACGCCGCCGCGACGCGCGTGCGGGACATCGTCGGCGAGGGAGCGATCCGGCGGGTGGCGCGCGACGCTCGGATGAGGCACTTCCGCTACAGCGCCAGCTGGGGGCTATGCCGGACGGGCGCGTCGGACCAGGCGTCGTTCATGCACCGGTTCGACGAGGTCGTGCCGAAGCGCCACGAGGGTTACGCCAAGAACCTGATGGCGACGATCGTCCCCTCGCAGCGCTGGGGGGTCGCCCGCGCGCGACCGAAGGGGTGGAAGCCGTACTTCAAGGGAGGGTGGGGGATCCAGGACAACGTGAACCACCAGATCGCGTTTCTGGAGCGGCGCGGCGAGCGCGTGGCGCTCGCGATCCTCACGGAGGGCAGCCCGGGCCACGAGTACGGGAAGAAGACCCTCGAGGGCGTCGCGAGCCGCCTGCTCCGGGGCCTGCGCCGCTGAGATCGGGGCGAGGAATACCCCGGTGGACAGCGAAGCCTCCTGTTAGGATGCCGCCACCTTCCGCTGAGTCTCCGCCACATATCGCGGAGATCGGGGGACCCAGACACTGGGGCGAGTCGCGGGCTGATGCCCGCGTAGCGCTTCTCTTTCGGCGCGAGCCCGTCAGCTAACCCCGTAAGCAGAGAAAGAGCGTATGCACGAAGGCGAGTACCGCCGCTTTGCGGAGGACCACAATTCACGGGGCGACCGGCCGAGCCGAGTGCAGGGTCGCCCCGATCGCGTCGCGCTGTGGGCCGTCTTCCTGGCGATCGGCGCGACCGTGGTCGCGGCCGCCAGCGCCCAGGCGCAGGCCGGGAGCGGGGGGACCCCTATCGGGGGCGAGTGCGAGAACGTGCCCTTTGGCGATCGCTCGCTCCAGCTCGGCGACTGCGGCGACGACGTCAAGACGCTCAACTGGTTCCTGAACTCGACGACCTACGCCGACGGCGTCGATTTCGGCGACGAGTTCGGCGACCCCACCGACGTCGCGGTGCGCGAGCTTCAGGATCGCGCGGGGCTGGCCGCGAACGGGGTGGTCGACGGTGACACACGCGAGGAGCTCAGGGCGGGCATGAAGCGAAAGACCGCAAGCTGGTACGGCCCCGGCTTCTGGCGCAACCAGACCGCGTGCGGGCAGAAGCTGAGGCGAAAGACGGTCGGCGTGGCCCACAAACGCCTGCCCTGCGGCACGAAGGTCGTCTTCAACAAGGGCGGCCGCTGGGTGCGGGCGAAGGTGATCGACCGGGGGCCGTTCGTCAAGGGACGCAGCTGGGACCTCACCCAGGCGGCTGCGCGCGCGCTCGGCATGGAGTACACCGAGAGCGTCCGCTCCGCGGTGATCGAGAAGTAGCACCGGCCTGCGCCGGCCGCGGCGGGTTAGGCGGCCTCGGGCAGGATCGACGGATCCGATTGATCCTGCGGCAGCGCCGCGGCGTTCGCGACCAGGCTCTGGAACTCGCTCAACGCGAGATGGGCGACCGCCTCGAGGATCTCCTCGTCGGTCCACCCGGCCTCGCGGGCCTCCTCGAGGAGATGAAGCTCGGGGTGCCCGCCGGACTCCAGCACCGACTCGAGGAAGGTGAGCAGCGCCGCCTCGCGGGTGTAGGCCGAGGAGAAGCCGCGGGCGCTCGAGATCTCGTCGAGCCCGAGACCGGCGGCCCGAGCGGTGCGGGCGTGCTGGGCGATGCTGTAGGCGTCGCCGCGGTGCTCCGCGACCGCGAGTGCGATTCGCTCGCGCGTCTGGCGCGGCAGGCTGCCGCCGCGCAGCTCGGAGCGCATCCGGGCGTACGCGCGCAGCGCGGCCGGCGCCCCCGCGAGCACGCCGATGAACTTGGAGACCGCGCCTCCCGCGGTGGTGATGCCCTTGACGATCCGGGCGCTCGCTTCGGGCGCGGTGAGCTCATCGTGGATGTGGAAGCGGCTGATGTCGGTCTTGACGGTCATGTCGACCCTCCGGCGTGATCGCCTGATCTCGGTTTATGCGGCGCTTACCGGCCCTTTACTTTACTTTTAGCCAGTTACTAACCGTTCGTAAGTTATAGCGCCTGTCCGTCGCGTTCGCAAGGGTGCTACGAACGGTGTCCCCGCACGGATCATGCGTCGGCTCGGCCGCGTCGACGGCCCGGCTCGAAGCGCGCCGCGCCGATATCGTTCCGCCCTCCGAATCGCAGAACGAGAGGAGGCCCATTGGCCAAGCAGTCAACTCCCGCACCGAGCACCAAGTCCGCCGACGACGTCAAGAGCCTCGTCGCGGACCGCGACGTGCGCTTCATCCGGCTGTGGTTCACCGACATCCTCGGCCAGCTCAAGAGCTTCTCGATCAACGCGCAGGAGCTCGACGACGCGTTCGAAGGCGGGATGGGCTTCGACGGGTCCTCGATAACCGGCTTCAACCCGATTGAGGAGTCCGACATGATCGCGATGCCGGACCCGTCGACGTTCTCGATCCTCCCGTGGCGCCCGGAGGAGAAGGGCGTCGGGCGGATGTTCTGCGACATCAGGGTCCCGGGCGGCGATCCCTACGAGGGCGACCCGCGCTGGATCATGCGTCGTGCGCTCGAGCGGGCCTCGGGCATGGGCTTCGACGCGTACAACATCGGACCCGAGCTCGAGTACTTCTACTTTCGCTCCGACAAGCCGGAGGACGGCATCCCCGAGGTCCTCGACGAGGGCGGGTACTTCGACCTCACGACGCTCGACGCCGGCTCCGACGTTCGCCGCGAGACCGTGCTCGCGCTCGAGCAGATGGGAATCCACGTCGAGTACACCCACCACGAGGTCGGGCCCTCGCAGCACGAGGTCGACATGCGGTTCAAGAACGCGCTCGAGATGTCGGACGACTGCATGACCTACCGGATCGTGGTCAAGGAGTACGCGATGAAGTACGGCTGGCACGCGACGTTCATGCCGAAGCCGCTGTTCGGCGAGAACGGCTCCGGGATGCACGTCCACCAGTCGCTTGCGCGGGACGGCAAGAACGCGTTCTACGACGCCGACGACCAGTACTACCTCTCGGACACGGCGAAGTCGTTCATCGCCGGCCAGCTTCGCCACGCGCGCGAGATCGCGCCGCTCTTCGCCCAGTGGGTGAACTCCTACAAGCGGCTCGTGCCCGGGTACGAGGCGCCGGTCTACCTGTCGTGGTCGCGCCGCAACCGCTCGGCCCTCATCCGGGTGCCGCTTTACCACCCCGGAAAGGAGCAGGCGACGCGCGCCGAGCTGCGCTGTCCCGACCCCGCGTGCAACCCGTACCTGTGCTTCGCCGGGATGCTGCACGCCGGGCTCGAGGGGATCGAGAAGGGCTACGAGCTCCCCGAGCCGATGGAGCAGAACCTCTACCACCTCACCCCCGAGGAGCGCCACCAGCGCGGGATCGAACAGCTCCCGGAGACGCTCGGCGAGGCGATCGAGATCGCGGCCGAGTCCGAGCTCGTGCTCCGGGTGCTCGGCGAGCACGCGTTCCGGCGCTTCGTCGAGATCAAGCGCCAGGAGTGGGAGGAGTACCGGGTCCAGGTGACCCCGTGGGAGGTCGAGAACTTCCTCTCGATCCTGTAGCGGCTACTCCAGCGTCGAGAGCAGGTACGCGAGCGCGAACCCGAGCACGGTGACGAGGCCGACGAGGTTCCCGCCGCGCTTGTAGGCCTCGGGGATCATCGTGTCCACCAGCATCGTCAGCACCGCCCCTCCGGCGAACGCCTGGATGAAGCCGATCGTGTTGCCCGAGGCACCGTCCAGCAGCCCGTACCCGAGCGCCGCCGACACCGCGGCCACCACCACCACCATGCCCCACACCGCCAGGACATGACCGGTCGAGCTCCCGCTGCTCTTCATCCCGGTGGAGGCCGATAGCGACTCCGGAAGGTTGGAGAGAAAGACCGCCGCGAGCACCGCGACCCCGACGGTCGAGCCCTCGAGCAGGGTGATCCCGATCACCGCCGACTCGGGGATCCCGTCCAGGACCGCGCCGAGGAGCAGCGCGCTCGCCGAGCCGCCGGCCTGCTCGCCCGTCGAGCTCATCCGGTTCTGCGCCCCGCGGCGCTCGATCAAGAGGTCGCCGAAGAAGTAGGTCAGAGCGCCGGCGGCGAGCCCGAGCGCCACCGCGTCGGCGCCGCCGAGCCTGAACGCCTCCTCGGTGAGCTCGAACGTCAGCGCGCTGATCAGCGTCCCGGCGCCGAACCCGAGCACGAGCCCGATGACGCGCTTCGGGATCGGCAGCGCGAGGCCGAGGACGGCGCCGAGGAACAGGGAGGACGCGCCCAACGCTCCCCACAACCCAGCCTCGGCCATGGGCGCACGCTATCGCCCGCGGTCAGGCGTCGCCCAGTGCGGCGGCGAGCTGGTCCGGCTCGGTGACCGGTGCGCGGCAGGCGAAGTGCTCGCACACGTAGGCGGCGGGCATGCCCGCCACCGCGCGGCGCTCGAGCATCAGCTCCGGCTTCTCGGTTCCCTCCGGGCCGCCGGCGAGGACGAGGTTGGGGCGGTGCGCGGATCGGACGACCGCGGCGAGGTTGCGAAGCGCATCGGCTCCGCCGTCCCCGGAAGGGGAGACCAGGGCGACCTCCTTCACCGGCGAGAGGTGGAACGACAGGGCCTGGAGTAGGTGGGCGAGGGCCTGGGGCTGGCGGGTGGCCGCGCCGTGCAGGAGCCGGAACACTCCCACGGCGTGCTGCTCGTATGAGTGCTCGCCGGTGAGCGCGGCGAGCCGCAGCAGGCCGTAGGCGGCGGCCGAGTTGCCCGACGGGATCGGGTGATCGTCGATGTCCTTGCGCCGCGCGATCAGCTGCTCGCCGTCCTCGGCGGTGGTGAAGAAGCCACCTCGCTCGCGATCGCCGAACCGCTCGACCATCTCGTCGCCGACGTCCCGCGCGGCGTCGAACCACCGCGCCTCGAACGTCGCCTCGTACAGGGTGAGCAGCGCCTCGAGCAGGTAGGCGTGGTCCTCCAGGTATGCGCCGATCCGCGCCTCGCCGTCCTTGTAGCTGCGAAGCAGCCGGCCGCGCTGATCGCGAAGGTCGCGCTGGACGAACTCGGCGCAGGCGATCGCCGCGTCGAGGTAGTCGGCGCACGGCAGCGCCGCGCCGGCCTCGGCAAGCGCGGAGATCATCAGCGCGTTCCACGAGGTGAGCCGCTTGTCGTCGCGCCCGGGCCACACGCGGCGCGAGCGGCGTGCATAAAGCGCCCGGCGCACCTCCTCGAGCCCCTCGGGCGCCTCCGCCTCGCGGCCGCCCGGAACGTGGAGGATGTTGCGTCCCTCGAAGTTGCCCCCCTCGGTCACCCCGTAGTAGGAGATCACCGCGTCCACGTGTTCCCCGTGCCCCGCCTCGTCGAGCGTCTCGCGGATCTCGTCCGGGGTCCAGACGTAGAACCGCCCCTCCTCGCCCTCGGAGTCCGCGTCGAGGGCGGACTGGAACCCGCCCTCGGGGCCGCGCATCTCGCGCAGCGCCCACTGAAGGGTGTGCTCGCATACCCGCCGGTAGCGCTCGTGGCCGAGCACCTGCCACCCGTGGAGGTACGTCCGGGCGAGCAACGCGTTGTCGTACAGCATCTTCTCGAAGTGGGGGACCAGCCACACGTCGTCCACCGAATAGCGCGCGAACCCGCCGCCGACCTGGTCGTAGATCCCCCCGTGGGCCATCGCGTCGAGGGTGAGCTCGACGGGGGCGGTGGCGCCGCGATCGAGCAGCAGCTCGAGCGCCGAGGCCGGCGGGAACTTCGGCGCCTTGCCGAACCCGCCGTTGCGCATGTCGGCCGACTTCGACAGGCGCTCCACCGCCTGGGCGAGGATCGACTCGCTGAGAAGGTCCCGCGAGGGCTCGATCCGCCCCACGGCGCCGAGTTGGCGGCGGGTTCGGGGCGCGGCGGAGAGGATCTGGTCGCGGCGGGTCGTCCACGCCTCGACCACCGCCTCCATCACCTGGCGAAAGCTCGGCATCCCCATCCGCGGCTCGGGCGGGAAGTAGGTGCCGCCGTAGAACGGCACCCCCTCGGGGTCGAGGAACGCGGTCATCGGCCACCCGCCGTGGCCCGTCATCCCCTGCACCGCCTCCATGTACAGGGCGTCGACGTCGGGGCGCTCCTCGCGGTCGACCTTCACGGGCACGAAGTGCTCGTTCATGAATCCGGCGGTGTCGGCGTCCTCGAACGACTCCCGCTCCATCACGTGGCACCAGTGGCAAGCCGAGTAGCCGACCGAGAGCAGGATCGGCCGCTGCTCGTCGCGGGCCCGCTCCAGCGCCTCGTCGCCCCACGGGTACCAGTCCACGGGGTTGTCCTTGTGCTGGAGGAGATAGGGACTGGTCTGCGCTGCAAGCCGGTTCGGCATCCACCCTCAGGCTACCCAGTGATGTAATGCGTAACGAGCGAGGTGGAGCGATGGCGACGAACCTGACAGTGATCCTCGAGGACCGTCCGGGAGAGCTGGCGAGGCTCGGCGAGGTGACGGGCGAGGCCGGAGTGAACGTGCTCGGCATGTGCGCCTTGACGGGGGAGGGTCGCGGATACATCCACGTCCTCGTCGCGGACCACAAGGCCGCGCTCACCCGCGAGGCGCTCGAGGAGGCCGGGATGGGGGTCGCCGACGCGCGCGAGGTGCTCGTGGTCGACATCGAGGATCGTCCCGGGACGCTGGGCGAGATGGCGCGCCGGTTCGCCGACGCGAGCGTCAACATCGAGCTCGCCTACACGACGTTCGGCGACGACGCGCGGCTCGTCGTCGCCACAGACGACCTCGAGGCCGCGCGCGCGGCGCTCGAGTAGCTACCTGGAGTGCCTACGGACCGGCGTCAGCCGGTGACGTCGCGCGCGAACGCCTCGAACGCGTCGAGGTAGGCCGTCACGTCGTCGTCCGAGTGGGCGACCGAGAGCGTCCATTCCTCCTCGACGCCGGGGGTCATGAAGATCCCGTGGTTCATGTGGTAGAGCCACGCGAGCGTCGCGAGCTCGCCGTCCACCTTCTCGAGGTAGTCGCGGTACGCTCGCACGGGCTCGGATGAGAAGATCACGCACCCCTTGGCGCCCATTACCTCCGGGTAGCACGGCAGACCGTAACGCTCGATCAGCTCCTGGGAGCCCGAGAGCAGCTTCCCGTTCGTTGCCTCGAGCTTCTTGTAGGCATCCGGCGTGAGCACATCGGTCAGCGCCACCTGGGACGCCGCCATCACCAGCGGGTTGCCGTTGAAGGTGCCGTACTGGTGGTACTGGCCTTCGTTCACGAGCACGGCGATCTCCTCGGTCATCCCGATCGCGCCGCCGGGATAGCCGCCGAACGTCGCCTTGGCGAGCGCGATCAGGTCGGCCTGGACCCCGAACCGCTCGGTCGCTCCCCCATGAGCGATCGTGCAACCGGTCTTCACCTCGTCGAAGATCAGCTTCACGCCGTGGGCGCTCGTCAGCTCGCGCACCCGCTCCAGATAGCCGTCGAGGGGCGGGATGATGTTGATGTTCATCATCGCCGGCTCCATGATCAGCCCGGCGACCTCGCCGTCGAGCCGCTTCAGGGCCTCCTCCAGCGCATCGGCGTCGTTGAACGGGACCGCGCCGGTGAGGTCG
>JBOGZL010000360.1:0-3947 GCA_050697195.1 Solirubrobacterales bacterium | reverse complement strand
GGCGGCACACAGGGCCAGCTCGCGGGGCGCCCACGCCACCGCCGCCGAGGCGCTCGAGCGGGCGGCGGGCCTGAGCGAGAATCGAGACGCTCGAGCGAGGCGGTTGATCACCGCCGGCACCGCCGCGACCGCGGGTGGCGCCCACGCTCGCGCCGCGGCGTCGTTGGAGGAAGCCGCCGGGTCCGATGACCCCGAGCTGCGCGGAGAGGCGAACCACCTCCTCGCGATGGTCACGCTGTGGGAGACGGGCGACTCGCAGTCGGCCTACCGCCTGCTGGTCGATGAAGCGGATCGGGTCGAGTCCGAAGACCCGCTGCGGGCGGCGACCCTGCTCGCCGACGCGGGCATCGCGGCGACGTCGGCGGGCGACAACCACCTCACCCTGGCGACGGCGAGGCGGGCGCAGGCACTGCTCGGAGACCGAGGCGACGCCGCGCAGCGCGCGCAGGTGCTGTCGGTCCTCGGTTGGAGCCTCGCGCTCCGGGGCGAGTCGGAGGCGGCCCGCCCGGTGCTCGAGGAGGTCGATCTGCTGCTCCCCGAGGTGGACCCGTTCTCGCCCGCGGCCCAGTCGATCGGCGTCGCGCTCAACTCGCGGATCCCATCGGAGGAGTACGAGCGCTCGCGCGAGGAGTGCGTGGCGATCGTCGCGGGCGCCCGCGAGGCGGGCTTTCTGGGGATGGTTCCCTTCCCGATGGTCGTCGGGGCCGACGCCGCACACCGGCTCGGCGACTGGGACGCCGCCGATCGCGAGGCGGACGAGGCGTTCCGGCTCGCGGAGGAGATCGGGCAGCGGGGCTCGCTGCCGATCGCGCTCGTGATCCGCGCCTGGGTGGCGGCCGGACGTGGCAACGAGAAGGGAGCGCGCGGCGCGGCGTCGCGCGCGCTCGAGATCGCCGAGCCGGCGGGGATGGGGAGCACGGTGGTCTACATCCGGGCCGCGCTCGGCCTGCTCGAGCTCGGGCTCGGCCGGATCGACAACGCGATTGACGAGCTCGAGGCCGTGGAGCGCATGGCGCGCGCCCAGGGACTCGACGAGCCGACCCTGATCCCGTGGGCGCCGGACCTCGTCGAGGCGTACCTTCAGGCGGGACGGCGGACCGACGCCGATCGCGTCACGTCCACGCTGGAGGGCCAGGCGGAGCGGGCCGGCGGGACGCTTGCTCGGGCATTGGCCCATCGCTGCCGCGGGCTGGTCACGGCCGAAGGCTTCGACCCCTCCTTCGCCTCGGCGCTCGCGCTCCACGAGCGGGCACCTGTCCCCTTCGAGCGTGCCCGGACCCGGCTCGCGTTCGGCACCCGCCTCCACCGCGCCCGCCGCCGGGCCGATGCACGCGAGCCCCTGCGCGAGGCGCTGGAGACGTTCGAGCGGCTCGAAGCCGCGCCGTGGGCGGAGCGAGCGACGGCCGAGCTGCGGGCAGCGGGGGCGATCAAACGCAAGCCCGTCGGCGATCCCGACGAGCTCACGGCCCAGGAGGTCAGGGTGGCGCTGGCCGTCGCGGGCGGCGCGACGTATCGCGAGGTCGCCGCCGAGCTATTCCTGAGCCCGAAGACGATCGAGTACCACCTCGGCCACGTCTATCGCAAGCTCGGGATCCACTCCCGCACCGAGCTCGCCGCGCTGGCGGCCGAGGGCGGCTCGAGCCCGGGCAGTCGGCCGAGCGGGCCGCGGCTCCCCCGACCACGGCGGGATAACCGGGTGCTGCACGGCCGAGAGCTCGAGGTCGCGAGGGTCAACGCCCTGATCGATGCGGCTCGCGCGGCGCGCGGCGGCGCGCTGGTCGTGCTCGGCGACGCCGGCGTCGGCAAGACGACGCTGCTCGACGTGACGAGCGACGCGGCCGGGCTGCGGACCCTCCGCGCCGCGGGCCTCGAGGCCGAGTCCAACCTGCCGTTCTCCGCGCTCGCGGAGCTGACCGAGCGGCTTCTGGAAGGGATCTCGGCGCTGCCGGGGCCCCAGGCGGCCGCGATCGAGGGTGCCCTGGCGCTCGCACCGCCCGCCGCGAGCGATCGCTTCGCCGTCTGCGCCGGGTTCCTTGGCCTGCTCGCGAACGCGGCGCGCGAGACCCCGCTGCTCGTGACCATCGACGACGCTCACTGGCTCGACCCCGCCTCGGCGGAGTCCTTCGCCTTCGCCGCCCGTCGCCTGGGCGGCAAGCCGATCGCCCTGCTCCTCGCGGCGCGAGCGGACGAGCAGCACGTCTTCCGCGGCACGGGCATCAGCGAGCTCACGTTGAAGGGACTGGACCGCGGAGCGGCACGAGCGTTGCTCAGGGACGTCGATCCGAAGCTTCCCTCGGATGTCGCCGAGTCGCTCGTGGACGCCGCCGCGGGGAACCCGCTGGCGCTGATCGAGCTCCCCGGCCTTCTCTCGTCCGATCAGCGACTGGGCGTCGTTGCGCTCGACGAGCCGCTTGCGCCCGGGGTCAGCCTCCAGCGTGCGTTCGAGCGCCGGATCGCGCGGCTGCCCTCCCGGACCCGCGGCGCTCTGCTCGTCGTCGCGACCGCGTTCACTCCGTCGCTCGAGCCGATCCTCGCCGCATGTGGGGCGCTGGGCATCGACGCCGCCGCACTCGAGCCGGCAGAGGGGGAGGGAATCGTCCGGCTCACCGCCGACCGGATCGAGTTCGGCCACCCCTTGCTGCGAGGGGCGGTATACAGGGGCGCCCCCGCAGCGGAACGCCGGCGCGTCCACCGGGCCCTTGCCGAGCACGCGGACGAGGACAGCCGAGCGTGGCACCTCGCCGCCGCCACGCTCGATCCAGACGCCGAGGTGGCGGACGCTCTCGAGGCCACCGCGCATCGCGCGGCGGCACGCGGGGCCCACGCGACGTCCGCCGACGCGCTTGAGCGCGCCGCGCGGCTGAGCGAGAACCGTGAGGCGCGCTCGCGGCGCCTCCTCGCCGCCGGCCTCGCGGCCGCGATGGGCGGGGCCTACGATCGCGGCGTCGCGCTGCTGGAGCCGGCCGCCGAGATCGACGATCCGGTCTTGCGAGCCTCCGTCCTTCACCTGATCGCGTTGATCACGCTGAACGGCGGGGTGCGAAGCGCCCTCGACAACCACGCGATGCTGACCGAGGAGGCCGAGCGGATCCGCGACATCGATCCCCGCGAGGCGGCGGCCATGCACGCCAACGCGGGCGTGACCGCCGCCGTGCTCGGGAACTGCAACCTGGTGCTCGAGTCGGCCCAGCGCGCGGCGTCCGTGCTGCCGGAAGGGGCGCCTCCGACGACCCGCTGCCAGGTGCTCTCGATCCTGGGCATGGGGCTAGCCTTGCGGGGGCGAACCGCCGAGGGTCGGGAGGCACTGGACGAAGCCGGCCGGCTGCTTGCGGAGGTCGATCCGCTGACGCCCGCGGCGCAGTCGATCTCGCTCGCGCTCGGCGGCCGGCTGTGCACGGGCCAGGAGGAGGCGCTTCGCGAGGAGGCCGAATCGCTGGCCGCCGCAGCGCGCGGCGCCGGCGCGATCGGGCTGTTCCCCTATTACCAGCTCCTCGTCGCCGACGCCGCGTACCGGACGGGGGACTGGGAGGCGGCGGAACGGGACATCGCCGAGGCGATGGAGAGCGCGGAGGAGTCGAGCCAGCTCGGGCCGCTGTCGATCGCCCTGGTGATCGCGGCCCGGGTGCACGCCGCGCGCGGCGATGAGCGCACGGCCCGGCGGGAGGTCGAACGCGCCATGGAAGTTGCCGCGCCGCCCGCCTACGGAAGCCCCGTCGGATGGGGCAAGGCGGCACTCGGGTTCCTCGAGCTCGCTCTCGATCGCACCTCGGAGGCGATCGCCGAGCTCGAGCAGGCCGAGCAGCTGCTCGAGATCGCCGGCCTCGAGGATCCCGTCGTGGTGCCATGGGCGCCCGACCTCGTCGAGGCGTACTCGCGGGCCGGGCGGCGCGACGATGCCGAGCGCGTCGCGTCGGCGCTTGCCGAGCGCGCCCGGCGCAACGGAACCC
>JBOGZL010000359.1:0-8575 GCA_050697195.1 Solirubrobacterales bacterium | reverse complement strand
GGCGCCGGAACCATCGGCACGGCCGTGGTCGAGCTCCTCTCGGCTCGACATGACGTGGTCGTGGCCGGAAGGCAGTCCGGCGACGAGCAAGTGGACATCAGCTCGCGCGATTCCGTGCGGTCCATGTACCGCCGGATCGGGAGCTTCGACGCGCTCGCATGCGCGGCCGGCGAGGCGCACTTCGGCTCCTTCGAGACCGTGACCGAGGAAGAGCTCGCGCTTGGCGTTCACAGCAAGCTCCTCGGGCAGATGCGCCTCGTCCTCCTCGGCAGATCGCTGATCTCCGAGGGAGGCTCATTCACGCTCATCTCCGGCTACGTCCTCGACGATCCGATCCCGGAGGCGACCAGCTTCGCCGTCGCAAACGGCGGCGTCGAAGGCTTCGTGCGTGCTGCCGCCCTCAGCCTCGAGCGGCGCGTACGGATCAACGCCGTCAGCCCGGGGTTGGCGCAGGACAGCTACGAGCAGTTCGGGCCCTTCAATCCCGGCCGCGCCCCCGTTTCGATGCTGGAGATCGCGTCCGCCTTTCAGCGAAGCATCGAGGGATGGCGCACCGGAGAGATCATCCGGGCATGGTGACCGGGCCGGTGCGCCGAGCGCCAGCCGCCCGGCTGCGCACGCCGAGCGTCGGGCGGCGCACGAGGACCGAGCGACCGCATGGACAGCGGCCCACGATCGTCCTCGCGAGGCGCAGCTAGTCTTCTTCCATGCCCGCAAGCGTCCACAAGGCGGCGTTGGTGCTCGATCTCTTCTCGGTCGAGCGGCCGGATTGGGGGCCGACCGAGGTGGCAGATGAGCTGAGGATCGCCAAGTCCACCGCGCACGCGCTGCTGGGAGAGCTAACCAGCGTCGGGCTGACGGAGCGGCTGCCGTGCGGGCGCTACCGGCTCGGCTGGCGAACGTTGGGACTCGCGCGGACGAAACTGGCCACGAGCGGGTACCGCGAGGCAATCACGCCGACGGCGCGCCGGCTGGCGAGCCACTTCGGCGAGACGGTCCACATCACGGCATGGGAGCGCGGCCGCGTACTGTACGTCGCCAGTCAACGCCCGCCCGACGGTGTGGCCGCACCGGCGGAGCCTGTTGCCGCGCAGCTGACGCCGCCGGGCACGGTGCTGCTCGCGGAGCGAGCCAGCGGCGCCGGCAGCGGGCTCGAACCCGGCGAGCTCGAGCGCACGCGCCGACGCGGCTACGCGGTCGGGGCTCAGAGCGCCCTCGAAGAGGTGGATTGCGCCGCCGCTCCGGTACGCACGAGCGACGGGCCGGCGACCGCTGCCCTCGCGCTGTGCGCCCCGCGTAACCGGTTCCAGGCCCGGCGCGACGAGTACACGCGCGCGATCGCTGGCGCCGGCGAGCGGATCGCTCGGTCCGTTCGGCGGTAGCGAACGGGCATGGTGCTGGCCGCCGGGCGGCGGCATGCTCAGCCCATGACAACCGACAACAGGACGGCCGCACGACACGTGCCGCGCACCCTGAAGGACAACCTTGAGAGGAAAGCGAGGGACACGATGTCGGAGCAAGTCGATCCTGCCCACATCATGCAGGTCGGGATGGGATTCTGGGGCTCGAAGACGCTCCTGTCGGCTGTCGAGCTGGAGCTGTTCACCAAGCTGGGCAGTGACGGGATGACCGCTGAGCAGCTCGCCAAGGAGCTCGACCTCGACGACCGGGCCGTCCCCGATTTCCCGGATGCGCTCGTCTCCCTCAAGCTGCTCGATCGTGAGGATGACGCAAGCGACGCCGTCTACCGAAACACTGAGGCGGGAGCGGTCTTTCTCGACGAGGCGAGCCCCGCCTACATCGGCGGGCTGCTCGAGATGGCCAACGCGCGTCTCTATCCGTTCTGGGGCGACCTCACCGAGGCGTTGCGGACTGGGAAACCCCAGAACGAGATCAAGCACACCGGCAAACCGATGTTCGATGAGCTCTACGCCGACGAGGCCAGGCTCGAGCAGTTCATGAACGCGATGGCCGGGATCTCGGCCGGCCCGTTCATGGCGCTCGCCGAGAAATTCGACTTCTCGAAGTACGAGACCCTCTGCGATGTGGGGGGCGCGACCGGCAAGCTCTCGATCATCGTCGCCAACCGCCATCCGAACATCCGCTGCTCCACCTTCGACCTGCCGGTCGTCGAGCCGATCGCGAAGCGAACGATCGAAGCCGCCGATCTGAGCGATCGGATCGCCGCGGTCGGCGGCGACTTCTTCACCGACCCGCTACCCAAGGCGGACGTGATCACGATGGGACTGATCCTCCACGACTGGAACCTGGAGAACAAGAAGCACCTGGTCAAGGCCGCCTACGATGCGCTGCCCGAAGGCGGGGCTTACATCGTCATCGAGAATCTGATCGATGACGCCCGTCGCGAGAACGCCTTCGGGCTGCTGATGTCACTGAACATGCTGATCGAGTTCGGCGACGCCTTTGATTACACCGGCGCCGACTTCGACCGTTGGTGCAAGGAGGCCGGGTTCAAGAAGACAGGGGTCTTGCCGCTCGCCGGTCCGACGAGCGCCGGCATCGCCTACAAGTAGGGCCTCCCACCGGTAAGCAAGGACCAGCGCGACCGCTGCTTTCCATACGAAGCAGCACTCCTCGAAACTCTGCAACTCGTGACTCCCTTCGCGGGGTTGCGAGAGCCGAGATGGACTGACAGCAAGAGCCGTCGAACGGGAAAGGAATCACAGGACGGATCCCTCGTTCGAGCTACGCGTTCACCCTCTCGGGTCGTCCGCCTCCGAAGCCAAGGGGGTGCGCAACGCGTCCGCGAATCTCTCGACACCCGCTCGTTCACGAGCCTCGATCAAGTCCTCGAAGCTCCACGGCGGATTCGTGAGATCGGCGGCCTGCCGACGCACCTCCTCGACGACGAGCTCGGGCGCAATCCCATACAGCGCGAGCAGGAACTCGCCCGGATGGGTTGGCTCGACACCGAACGGCTCGCATGCCTCGCGCGGGAAGTGGTCGAGGTTGAACGTGATGATCGCCTCGGCTCCTCCGGCGACCGCTGCGGCGAGGACGTGGCGATCCCCACGGTCGGTCATCGACCCCTCGAGCGCCGCGACGGCGTCCTTGCCGACCGAAGCATTCTCGAAGGCTGAGCGCATCAAAACTGCCAGTCGATCCGCCCGATCCTGATCCATGCGGCCGTCCTCGACGAGATTCCGAACCATCTCGTTGAGGATGCGCTCACTCCACAGCGGGATGTAGAGCGGAGCAGGCGATGGCGTCGGAGCTGGCTCGGCCAGACGCCAGAGCGTGTCGCGAAGCGAGAACGGGAACAGGACGTTGGTGTCGAGGACAGCGCGGAACGGCATCGCGGGCGAGCATAAGGACGGACTCGGCGCCGTTCCCGTGCGAACTACACGTAGCCGCCCTCTGCCTCCTGGGACAGCCGAGTGAGCTCGCGGAGCTCCTCGCGCCGGCGTTCGGTGCGCTCGGCGGCGAACGTGAGGACGTCGTCGAGCCTCACCCGCCGATGAGTCCCGACCCTGTGGTGGGGAATCGTCCCGTTGTCTAGGAGCTTGATCAGGTGGGGTCGCGAGACGTGCAGCAGATCGGCGGCCTCCTGCGTTGTCAGCTCCTTGCCGTATGGGATCAGCGAAAGCGCCAGCCCGGCGGCCATTCCTTCAGCGACGAGCTTCAGGGCTTGCAGCGCGGACGCCGGAATCTCGAGCTCTTCACCGCTGGCGCCCACCAGCCTCGCCCCCTCCCCCTCTTGATCGATGATCTCGTCGAGCTGACGCGCGAACCCGCGCAGCTCCGAAAGCTCGCCTCTCTCGGCGCGCACCAGGGTGTCGGGATGTGGCGTTGCGACGGCCAGCAGCCTCCTCCTGATCGGCAACGGACGCCGCTTAGGCTAGCACACAAGCGTAATAACCGCAATAGCTTTCGATTGTTGCGGTCGGCGGATCATAATCCGCGTGTCGCAGGTTCGAATCCTGCCTCCGGCACTAGAAAGTCCCTGGTACGGCGTCGAAATCGTATCGGGCTGCATCTGCTCCGGAGCGAAATGTGTCCCGAATGTGTCCCGAAATCAGGACCGTCGGGATCCATAGGCGCGTCGGGCTCGATCTGCCGACAGCCGCAAGCTCGACGCGACGCCGGACCACTCGGCCCCGTGGGCGACCGCCGAGCGCGCCAGCCGGCCCGCGAGGTCGTCGAGCTCGTCGATCGAGGCGCGCACTTCGGCGAGCGCGGCGATCGCCTGGTCCGGCGCCGGCATCTCCGGCGCGATTGTCGCCACCGCTCTCCCCTTGCGCCGCTTGAGCTCTGCCTCAACGAGCCGTCCGAGATACGCAGAGACCGAGATCCCGCGCGAGAGGGCGGCTTGGCGAAACGCCATCCAGCGTTCGTCGTCGACGCCGACCCGGGCGATCTGCGGCCTCGCCATGTGTTGACAGTGTTACATGTGCAATCAATTGCAAATGTGTGCCGGGGGCGTAGGTCGGGGGCGAGAGCTGGTTCTCGGAGGCCAGAAGCGTTCGAAGGATCTGCGAGAAGAGCTAGAACGCGTTCGAGGGGTCGGATGTGCGAAAGGGAATGCGATGAGGAGGTGGACGAAGGGGAAGGCTTGACTTGGCTATCGAGGCGCCGAAGGTGGCCCGGTGCCCAGCTCAAGCCCGAGGGCAGACGAGGACGTCGCCGTCGGCCGGACTATCGCCGCACGCCCGAGTTGGACGCCGCGCGTGTATTGGCGCCACCAGTTATCGCGCAACGCGGGCGCTGATCAGCCCGGGCGGTGGCTGATCTTCGAGGGCGGGTTCGTCACGTGCAGGGGGGGCCAGGCTGCTCGAAGCTCCACGCCACCCTCGGGCGCCCCCCGGGATGGATGCTCGTCTCGGTGCTCCTCGTCGCGCAAGGGAGGAGCGAGCGCCAGGCAGGTTTTCGCTCCTGAGTTTCGTCCAAGGCAGTAGCCGGCGCAACTAACCGGACGCGCTCGCATTCGTCCGAAGGGGCGAGCCCCCGACCGTGTCGGACTCGCGCGCCGCCACCGCCTCGACCCCCTTGCCCGCGGGCAGGCCGAGGTTCGACACGACGACCGGCGGGCAATAGTTGAGGATCGCCTTGATCCATGTCCCGGTCGTTGCGTCGCCGCCGAGGATCACGTCGGCCTGGTTGATGATCGTCATGGTCGTGCCGACGACCAGCGCGACGCTAAGCGTGCGGCGCAGGTGCTCCGGCCGCAGACAGATGCGAAGCGCCTCTCGTACGGACATCATCCTGCGCCGGCCACTGGATCGAGACGCGCCGGCTTGTCACGACGGCTTGATGTTCTTGTTGTGGTGGAAGGCGTTGTCAGGGTCGTAGTTGGCCTTGACCTCGGCGAGTCGCCGGTAGGTCTGATGACCGTAGGCCTCTCGAACCCGGGTGGAGTCGTCGTCGGAATCAAGGAAGTTGATGTAGACGCCGCCGGCGCGGTGCGGTTGGAGGGCTTGGAGGAACCGCCGCGCCCAAGCGGTCTCGGCCGCGGCGCGGTCGCCAGACTCGTCGGGGAGCCACACGGCGTCGATGACGATGTTGTGGGCCACGTCGCGAGCGGCGTAGGCGGTGTCGTCGTGGGGAACTCGGGCCACGGCGCCACCCATGTGGAACATCCCCACGTACGACCGGGGCGAGCCGGCGGCGTAGGCGTGATCGGCGACGACGGCGATGACGTCGTCAGAGAGGCCGGCCAGGTTCGTCGCCTTCCAGTAGTAGTGCCACCCATGGAGGACGGTGTCGTCGAGCGCGCCCTGGAACGCGGCGTACGGCGAGGTTGAGAGCAGGTCAACGAGCGGCGTCCCGAACCGGCGGAGGTCCCGCAGGGCACGATCGCCGTCTTCGACGGCGCCGGCGTAGCAGCAGGCGACGGCGATCGCCGGCCGCCAGTGGAGCTCCTCGGGGATGACCGGCAGCGGGGGGACGGTGCCGAGCCGGACGACGGTGCCGAGCTCGTCGGGCGCTTCGGCGGCGAAGTCACGGTAGAAGCGCAGCACGTCGGCGGTGTCGTCGGCCGCCCAGAAGACGGGCCCGGCCATCACGGTCGGGCCGACGGGATGCAGAGCGAACCGGAACGAGGTGACGAGGCCGAAGTTGCCGCCGCCGCCTCGCAGCGCCCAGAACAGATCGGGGTGCTCGTCGGCGGACGCCCGGACGATGCGGCCCTCGGCGGTGACGACCTCGGCGGCAAGCAGGTTGTCGACGGCGAGCCCGTGCTTGCGCATGAGGAAGCCGATGCCGCCGCCGAGGGTGAGCCCGGCGACGCCGGTGTGGCCGATGATGCCGCCGGTGGTGGCCAGGCCGTGGGCCTGCGTCTCGTGGTCGACGTCGCCCCACAGAGCGCCCCCCTGCACCCAGGCCGTGCGAGCGGCTGCGTCGACCGACACGGCCCGCATCGCCGAGAGGTCGATGACGATCCCGTCGTCGCACACCGCGGTGCCGGCCACGTTGTGGCCCCCGCCCCGTACGGCGATCTCCAGATCGTGCTCGCGCGCGAAGCGAACCGCGGCGACCACATCGGCGACTCCCGCGCAGCGGGCGATGCAGGCCGGACGGCGGTCGATCACGCCGTTCCAGATCCCGCGCGCGGCGTCAAAGCCCTCGTCGTCAGGGCCGATCACCGGGCCGTGGAGTGATTCGCGCAGGGGCGTGAGGTCGGCAGCAGCGGTCGCAAGTGTTGGTGTCTCGGTCGCCATGTCGCCACGGTACGTAGGCGAGCCGCGGCGGACTAGACCGAATTCCGAATCAAGCGGTCCGAATTCCGAACCTAAGCCCAATCCGGGTCTAGCATTCTCGGAGCATGCGGAGCTATGCGCAGTACTGCCCGATCGCCAAGGGAAGCGAGATTCTCGGCGACCGCTGGACGCTGCTGATCGTGCGCGAGATGCTGGGCGGCGCGAGTGGGTTCAATGAGCTCCAGCGCGGGCTGCCGGGGATCTCGCGCTCGGTCCTCACCGAGCGCCTGCGCTCGCTTGAGCGGGCCGAGATCGTCGAGCGACGGACGGGGCCCAAGGGGAGGACGCTGGAGTACCGGCTCACACCGGCGGGCCGCGATCTTGAGCCGGTCGTACAGGCGATCGGCGAGTGGGGCGTGACCTGGGCGTTCACCGATCCCCGACCCCAGGAGCTCGACTCCGACCTCTTGATCGTCTGGATGGCGCGCCACGTCGATCGCGAGCAGCTTCCGGCTGAGCGCACCGTGATCCAGTTCGACTTCCGCGACCCCGCCAAGCGTTACTGGATGGTGCTCGAGCCCTCCGATGTGTCGGTCTGCCTCCAGCACCCCGGGTTCGACGTCGACTTGGAGGTCAGGGTCGACACCGCCACCCTCTACCGCGTCTACCTTGGGCGGGCCGAGCTCGGCGGCGCGATGCGGGCTGGCAAGCTGACGCTGAACGGCCCGAGGGCGCTCCAGCGCGGCTTTGGGCGCTGGTTCGCCTGGAGCGCGTTCGCCCCGGCCAGCCATCAGGCCGAGCAGCGCCGAAGGGCGGCGTCGCGACTCGCGTACCCCGGGAGAGTGCGGGTCGAATAGCCGCTGCGGACGTATCCTCGCTCCAGCGCGTGAGCGAGGGCAACGCCGTCGGCGACGCCCGAACGAGCGTGAGGAGCGACGTTCGGGCGGGAGGGGTCTCGCGCAGGCTACTTCCTTCGCTCCACAAAGCAAGCGTCCCGCTCCAGCACAGGCGGCTCCTCCCTTGGACGACACGCAGAAGTCTCCCGTGACCGTGGGCCGGCAACCGCAAATCGCGCATTGCGATAGCGCCCCGGTCGCCGACGCGCCTACTCGCTGGGCTGCTCCCTCTCGTCCGACTCATCGCGGGCGCGCCCGTAGCGCTCGTAGATCACGCGCGAGCCGACCGTCCTGGTCTCGATCAGGTCCAGCGGGACGTCTTCGGTGACCGGCGGCAGGAACGGCGTGCCGCCACCGATGACGACCGGATAGCGGAACATGCGCAGCTCGTCGACGAGGCCGAGCTTGATCGCCGCCGCGGCCAGGCCGGCGCCGCCGATCGAGACGTCCTTGTCAGTCGCGTCGAGCGCGGCAGCGGCCTCCTCGGCCACCGACCCCTCGGCGAGCCGGGCGTTGCCCTGGACGCGGTCGAGCGTGCGGCTGAAGACGACCTTCGGGATCGCGCCCCAGACGTCGGCGAACGCGGCCCGGAGCTCATCGTCGCGCATCGACGGATCCGTCTCCCACACCAGCATCGTCTCGTAAAGCCTGCGGCCACACAGATAGCCGCCGAGCTCGCGTATCTGCGCGAGGTGGAAACGAAACTGCTCCTCGCTAGGGGCCGTCCACCCGAACGCGCCCTCGCGGTCGGCAATGAAGCCGTCCACCGAGACGCTCATCGAATAGATCAGCATGGCTTCAAGCTCGTCGCACGGGAGCGACGGACGATGGTCGTGATGACGTTCACCGTTGAGCGTGACATCGGGCTCTCCTATCTTCTGCAGTCTGCTCTGCCACTAGCTACTTCCCCCGGAAATAGTCTCGCCTGAAAGCTCCTGTCCGTCCGACTTGAGCGGGATGATTTACCTGCAATTGAGCGATATTCAGGTGAATCGAGGAGGTTGGGATGTTGCGCATGCAAGG
>JBOGZL010000358.1:0-1539 GCA_050697195.1 Solirubrobacterales bacterium | reverse complement strand
ACCTCGAGGCGACCGCGCGCGCGATCATCGACGTCGCCGTCTCGGGCATGTACCGCGAGATCACCAAGCTCTTGTCGCGCAACGGCGTCGACCCGCGCACGCTGACCCTGCTCGCCTTCGGCGGCGCCGGGCCGATGATCGCGGCCCAGCTCGCGCGCGAGCTGGGCATGCCCCGGATCGTCGTGCCGACCACGCCGGGCGTCCTCAGCGCCTTCGGCGGCCTGATCGCGGACGCCAAGAACGACTTCATCCAGACCGTCTATCTCGACCTCGAGGAGGCGGCCCTGCCCCAGCTTCGCGCGCGCATGGCGGACCTCGAGCGGCAGGCGATCGCCTGGCTGCGGGACGAGCAGCGGCATGACGGCGAGCCGATGCTCCTCTACTCCGCCGACATGCGCTATCGCGGCCAGTCGTTTGAGATCGAGTGTCCGCTCGATCGCAGCTGGTGGGCCGAGGGCGCCGATGCGGCCCTGGCGGTGAGGCAGATCGGCGACGCCTTCCACCGGACCCACCAGCAGACCTACGACCACGCGGACCCCAAAGCCCTGGTGCAGATCATCAACCTTCGCCTGGTGATCGTCGGTCGGGTGCCGAAGCCCGCGCTGCCCGAGCTGGCGCCGGGGCAGGGCGACGCGATGCCGGTCGCCGAGGTGATGCTGACCCTCGACGGGGCCGAGGCGTCGGCCAAGGTGTTCGAGCGTCCCTCGCTCGAGGCAGGTCAGCGCTTTCAGGGGCCGGCGATCGTCCTGCAGGAGGACTGCACCACCTGCCTGCCGGACGGCTTCGTCTGCACGGTCGATCGCTACGGCAATCTCCTCATCGACCCCTCGTCCCAGGCCGACCTGCCTTGACCATAGATCCCGTCACCCTAGAGATCCTCGCCAACCACAGCCGGGCAGCCGCCGAGAGCATGGCGTACACGCTCTACCGCACGGCGCACTCGACCTTCGTCAAGGAGACCGAGGACTTCACGACCGGCCTGACCACGCCCGATGGCCAGACCTTCGCCACGCCCACTGAGCTGGGCGCCACCTGGTTCGTCGGGCTCGACTACGGCAACGTCATCCGGATGATCGACCACTACGACGAGGGCGACATCTGCGCGACCAACGACCCGTACAGCGGGTTCGTCTGCACCCATCCGCCGGATCTGCACCTGTGGAAGCCGATCTTCCACGAGGGCCTGATCATGGCGTTCGCCGTCGGCCACATCCACAACACCGACGTCGGCGGCGCGGTGCCCGCCTCGCTCTCCCGCTCGCTCACCGAGGTTCACCAGGAGGGCATCCGCATCCCGCCGGTCAAGCTGGTGCGCAAGGGCGAGATCGATCAGGCGCTCCTGGACATCCTCTGGACCAACGTGCGCGTGCCCGAGCAGAACTGGGGCGATCTGAAGGCGCAGATCGCCGCCATGAACACCGGCGAGCGCAAGGTCCACGAGATGATCCGGCGTTTTGGCGAGGAAACCTTTCGCGACGGGATCAAGGGCCTGCTCGACTATGCCGAGGCGCAGGCGCGGGCGATCGTGCAGAGCCTGCC
>JBOGZL010000357.1:0-7940 GCA_050697195.1 Solirubrobacterales bacterium | reverse complement strand
GTTCGGAGGCGGACCGACGGGCCCGCGCTCAACGCGGCGCTCGCGGCAACCGGGGCCCTGCTCGCGGCGTTCAGCCTCCTTCTCACCGCGGGCCTCCTCCTCGCGGCGGCGTGAGGCATCGCTGATGCGGATCGAGAGCGCAGAGCTGATCCCGTACGCGCTCCGGTTCGAGGAGCCCTACGTGACGGCGCGCGGCACCCTCGAGCGGCGGGAGATGATCCTCCTGCGCCTGCGCACCGACACCGGCATCGAGGGGCTCGGCGAGGCGGTCCCGCTCGCCCTGCGCGGCGGGGACGACCTCGCGCGGGTGGAGCGCCGGCTGCGACGCGCGGCGCGCCGGCTCACCCCCGCGGACGTGTCGGACTTCGGCGGCGAGTCGCCGCTGCGCGCCGCGATCGACACGTTCGTGCACGCGGCCGCGGGCCGGCGGCTGCCGCCCCCCGCGAGCGCGGCGCTCGAGATGGCCCTGTTCGACCTCGCCGGGAAGGCCGCCGGGACTCCCGTGTGGGGTCTGCTGGGGGCCGAGGAGGCCGCTCCGGTGCGCTGCAACGCGACGCTCGCGGCCGGCGACCCAGAGCGCGTCGCCGGAAGCGCGGGCGCGTGGGCGGCGCGCGGGTTCGACACCTTCAAGCTCAAGCTCGGGGTCGGCGACGACCTGCGCCAGGTGTCCGCGGTGCGCGACGCGCTGGGGCCGGAGGCCGTGATCAGGGTGGACGCGAACGGGAGCTGGAGCCGCGACGACGCGATCGCGATCCTGCGCGAGCTGGAGCCCGTTGGGATCGAGCTCGTCGAGCAGCCGACGGAGCGCCTCCGCGACATGGCCGCGGTCGCCGGGGCGACCGGGATCCCGATCGCGGCCGACGAGAGCGTCGCCACCGCCAAGGACGCGGCCCGCGCCGCGCGCACCGGCGCGTGCGAGCTCGCGACCGTGAAGCTCGCGAAGTCGGGTGGCGTCGGCGGAGCCGCCGGGGTCGCGAAGCACCTGCCGGTGTACCTCTCGAGCGCCCTCGACGGCCCGGTGGGAATCGCCGCCGCGGCACACGTCGTGCAGGCGATCTACCGCGAGAGCCGCGACCCCGGGCTCGCCCACGGCCTCGCGACCCAGCTCCTGTTCGCCGACACGGTCGCCGCCACCGAGTGCGCGGTGCGCGACGGCGCCCTCCACCTCGCCGACGGCCCGGGGCTCGGGGTGGAGATCGACGAATCGGCGCTTGCCGAACACCGCATCGGGCCGGGTGCGACGATCGGAGCCGAGTAGCGTTTCCGGCATCGACCGCACGAACCGCAACACCGCGCTCGCCTCGGCGCTCGTCGAGGAGCTCGCGCGCTGCGGCGTGCGGCACGCGGTCGTCGCACCCGGGTCGCGGTCCACGCCCGTCGCGCTCGCGCTCTGGCGCCACCCGGAGATCGAGGTGGTGGTTCACGTCGACGAGCGCTCGGGTGGATTCCTCGCGCTCGGCGCGGCGCAGGCCGGCGGGCGCCCGGCGGTGGTCGCGTGCACCTCGGGATCCGCGGCGGCGAACCTTCACCCCGCCGTGGTCGAGGCCGACGAGGCCGCGGTCCCGCTTATCGTGCTCACCTCGGACCGGCCGCCGGAGCTGCGCGGGATCGGAGCCGGGCAGACGATCGACCAGCTGAAGCTCTACGGGCCGGCGGCGCGGTGGTTCTGCGAGGTCGGCACCCACGACGCCGACGACGCGGGCCTGATCCACATGCGATCGGTCGCGTGCCGCGCGTATGCGTCCGCACGCGGCGAGCCGCGCCCGGGCCCCGTCCACCTCAACCTCCCGTGGCGTGACCCGCTCGGCCCCGAGCCGCACGAGGGAGACGTCACCGCGGCCTCCCGCCTCGCGCTCGAGGGGCGCCCGGGCCGGCCGCTCACCGCGGTCGGGCCACCGGGGGCGCAGGAGCCCGATGCGTCCCAGGTCGACGAGCTGGCGGCGCGGCTGGCGACCTCCCCCCGGGGGCTGATCCTCTGCGGCCGCGACCCGGTGTCGCGCGCGGAGGCGATCGCCTCGCTGGCCGCCAATGCCGGCTATCCGATCCTCGCGGAGCCCACCTCGCAGCTTCGGTTGGGCGGCCACGACCGCGAGCTCGTCGTGTGGCCATACGACTCGATCGCGCGCTTGCGCCCGCCGGAGCTCGCGCCCGAGCTCGTGATCCGCTTCGGGGACATGCCAACCTCGAAGGCCCTTCGGCGGTGGCTGGGAGAGGCCGAGGACCTTCACGAGGTCGTGGTCGATCCGCTGTACGGATGGAACGACCCCAACCGGCGCGCGGCGACGCTCCTGCGTGCCGATCCGACGCGGGCCGCGGAGGCGCTCGGGCGGCGGCTCGGGCGGCGCCGCAACGACGACTGGACCGGCGCCTGGATGGCGGTCGCGGGCGCCGCGGGCGAAGCTCTTCGGGACGCCCTCGCCGAGATCGGCCGACCCACGGAGCCCGGAGTGCACGCGACGCTCGGCGGGCTGTACGCGGACGGCGAGCTCGTCTACACCGCCTCGAGCATGCCGATCCGCGACCAGGAGGCGTTCCTCGCCGCGGGCCCGGCGCGTGTTCGCTTCCTGTGCAACCGGGGCGCGAACGGGATCGACGGCCTCGTCTCCTCGGGGATCGGGGCGGCGGTGGCGAGCGGCCGGCCGACGTGGATCGTGCTCGGCGACCTGTGCCTCATTCACGACATGAACGGCCTCGCGAGCCTGCCCGCGACGAGCGTCCCGGTGCGGATCGTGGTCCTGAACAACGGGGGCGGGGGGATCTTCGAGTTCCTGCCCCAGGCCGAGCAGATCGAGCGCGAGGAGTTCGAGGCGCTGTTCGGCACCCCGTCCGGGCTTTCGGTGGAGCGGATCGCGCACCTCCACGAGCTCAAGTACCGGAGGATCGACAACCTCGGCGAGCTCGGCGATCTCCAGCGCGAGACGCGGGTGATCGCGGAGGTCCCGGTCGACCGCCGCCAGAACGTCACCGTCCACCGCATGCTTGCCGAAGCGGTCGCCGCCGCGAGCGGCGCGTAGCAACCCGACGAGAGGAGCAGCCAGTGCCCGAGACGATCACAACCGATCGCGACGGTCGCGTCCTGACCATTCGGATCCAGAACCCGCCCCACAACTTCATGAACCGCGCCATGGTCGGCGAGCTCGACGAGCTCACGCGGTCGCTGGAGGGCGACCGCTCGATCGGCGCGGTGGTGATCACCGGCGGGGTCGAAGGCAGGTTCATCACCCACTACGACGTCGAGGAGATCCTCACCGGGGCCGAGGGGGTCGGGATGGAGGTGTCCAGCGCCGTCGCCGGTGTCTCGCTGCGTGCCGCGCAGAGCGTCTCGAAGGTGCGCCGCGGCCGCACGGCGCTGAAGCGGACACCCGCCGCCGGGCTCGTCGAGCTGCACGCGATCCACGATCTCCTCACCCGCATCGGGCGGCTGGACAAGGTCTTCGTCGCGGCGATCAACGGGCCCGCCCTCGGCGGGGGGTGCGAGCTGGCACTCGCGTGCGACCTGCGGTACATCGGCCGTGACGCCGGGCCGATCGGGCTTCCCGAGATGACGCTGGGCTTCAACCCAGGCGCGGGAGGAACCCAGCGGCTCGCACACCTCCTCGGCCCGGCGCGCGCGCTGGAGATAATCCTCGAGGGCGAGGTGCTGAAGCCGCGGGAGGCGCTCGAGGAAGGCCTCGTCAACCGCGTGGTCCGCGACCGTGATCTGCTCGCGGAGGCATCGGCGACGGCACACCGCGTCGCCCGCCGCGCGCCGCTCTCGGTCGCGGGCGCGAAGCGCGCCGTGCGCGAGGGCTCGCGGATGCCGCTCCCGGACGGTCTCGCCGTGGAGCGCAAGTGGTTCCTCGCCGGCGCCTCGACCCCGGCGTCCCACCGGGCGATGCGCGCGTACGTCGACGCGATCGAGCGCGATGGTGCTCCGTGGGCGGACGAGGAGGCTCGGAGGCCGTGGCGCGAGGGGACCATGGTGGACCTCACCGCGACGCTATAGCGCGACCCTCAGCGTCAGCCCGCGAGCAGGGGGAGCAGCGCCTCGAGCTTGACCTCAGTTTCGGCTAGCTCGGCGGCGGGATCGGACCCGGCGACGATCCCGCCCCCGGCGTACAGGTGCGCCGTCCGATCGCGGACCAGGGCGCTGCGCAGGCCCACGCACAGCTCGCCGTCCTCGGTCGTGTCCATCCACCCGAGCGGGCCCGCGTACCAGCCGCGGTCCATCTCCTCGAGCTCAGCGATCGCCGCGACCGCCGCGTCGCGCGGCTCCCCCCCTACGGCGGGGGTGGGGTGAAGAAGGCCCGCGAGCTCGAGCACCGAGCGAGGCTCGGCGAGCTGGGCGTGGATCGGCGTCGCGAGATGCTGGATGTTCGCGACCTGGACCAGATCCGGCTCGGGCGCTGCCTCCACCCACACCGAGTGTGGGCGAAGCACGCGCTCGATCCGGCGCGCGACGATCTCGTGCTCGTTTCGGTCCTTCGAGCTCCGCCGGAGCTGCTCGCCGAGGTGATCGTCCACCGCCGGGTCGGCGCTGCGGCGGGCCGAGCCCGCGAGCGCGGCGGTCGCGGCGACGGCGCCGCTGCGCCGCACCAGAAGCTCGGGGCTCGCGCCCACGAAGGAAGCCTCCGGGGTCCCGAAGCAGAAGCAGAAGCAGGAGGGAAACAGCTCGCGCAGGGCCCCGTAAAGCGCCCCCGGGTCGTGCGCGGAAGCGGCCTCGACCACCACCTCGCGCGCGAGCACCACCTTCTCGAGCACCCCCGCGTGGATCCGCTCGGTGGCGCGCTCCACCGCGTCCTCGAACGCCCCCGGTGGGCGGGCGCTGCGGATCTCGGTCACCCCCGCCGGATCGGGGTCGAGCAGCGGGAGGCCGGCGCCCCGAAGCGACGCGACCCGGGCGCGCAACCGCGCCACGGCGTCGGCGGCGCGCAGGTCGGGCGAGACGACGGCCCCGAGGGTGAGGTAGGTCGCTCCTGCCACTCGCGCCACCGCGACCTCCGGCATCGACACGAGCGCGGGCGGAAACGACGACCACGGCGGCGAGCCCCCGCCGTCCGGGGCGAACGCGAACCCTCCCGCCCACAGCGGCCCGGCGCCCGGCGGAAGGCCGGCGGGCTCGTCGCCGAGCCGCTCGTGCGCGAGCTCCGCGCAGCTCGCCTCGACCTCGGCGAACCGCCCGGCCCCGCGGGAGACGACCTCCCACGCGGCGCCGATTCCCGCGACCGCGAACCCGTCGCGGTCAGGCTGCTCCCAGCAGAACCAGCGATCGGACGCCAGACGCGACGCGAACGCGACGGCGGCGGGATCGAGCGCCTCGACCTCGACCGTGACGCTGACGAGCGTCCGCCGCCCGCGCTCGGCCGCCTCGGCGGTCAGCTCCCCGAGCGCGTCGAGCAGCCGGGCCGTCGTCGCCCCGTCGGGCATCGGCCGCGCGCTACGCGTCGGGGCGGGAGCGGGTGATCGCGACCTCGCCGGTGCGCGCCATCTCGACCAGTCCGTGGGGGCGAACCATGCGCTCGAACGCGTCGATCTTCGCCGTGTCGCCGGTCACCTGGATCGTCAGCGTCCGGCGCGAGACGTCGATCACGTCGGCGCGGAAGATCTCCGCGAACTGCATGATCTCCGCACGGCTCTCGACGCTCGCCTGGACCTTGAACAGCGCCATCTCGCGGGCGATCGTCCCATCCGGCTCCATGTCGCGGATCTTGATCACGTTGACGAGCTTGTGAAGCTGCTTCGTGACCTGGTCGATCGGGTGAAGCGCCCCGTCGAGCGTCATCGTGATCCTCGAGACGTCGGGGTCGTCCGTCGGGCCGACGGCGAGCGTGTCGATGTTGAAGCCGCGGCGGCTGAACAGGCCGGCGATCCGCGCGAGGACGCCGGGCTTGTTCTCGACCAGGAGCGAGAGGATGTGCTTGCGGCCGGTGAGGCCGCTCGTCGCCTCGAGGTCCTCGAGCTTGATCAGGTCGGGGGTGCCGGCCTCCATCAGCCCACCATGTCCCTCGCCGCGGCCCCCGAGGGGATCATCGGGAAGCAGTTCTCCTCCTTGGTCACGTGGACGTCGACGAGCACCGGGCCGTCGGTCTCCAGCGCCGTCTTCATCGAGTCCTCGACATCGCCCTTGTCGGTGCACCGCATCCCCGTCCACCCGAACGCCTCCGCGAGCTTCACCCAGTCCGGGCTGTCGCCCATCTCGACCGCGGAGTAGCGGCGGTCCCAGAACAGCTCCTGCCACTGGCGCACCATCCCGAAGTGGCCGTTGTTCATCAGGAAGACCTTCACCGGGATGTCGTGGATCTTCGCGGTCGCGAGCTCCTGGCAGACCATCACGAGGCTCCCGTCGCCGGCCAGGCACACCACGCTGTCGTCGGGGCGCGCCACCTTGGCGCCGATCGCCGCGGGGAGCCCGAAGCCCATCGTCCCCAGCCCGCCCGAGTTGATCCACCGGCGGGGCTCGGGGAAGTCGTAGTACTGCGCGCACCACATCTGGTGCTGGCCCACGTCCGAGGTGATCACCGCGTCGCCGTCGGTGACCTTGTGCATCGCCTCGACCATCCGCTGCGGCTTGATCTCGGAGTCCTCGGAGTCCTCGTAGCGCAGCGGGTACTCCTCCTGCCACTCGGCGATCCGCTTCCACCACTCCTCGAGCCGCGACGAGTCGGGTTGAAGCGCCCGGTACTCGTCGGTCAGCTTCGGGAGCACGTCGCTCGCGTCGCCCACGATCGGGATGTGCGCGGGGACGTTCTTGGAGATCTCAGCCGGGTCGATGTCGATGTGGATGAACTTCGCCCGCGGCGCGAACTCCGACAGCTTGCCGGTGATCCGATCGTCGAAGCGGGCGCCGATCGCGACGATCAGGTCGGCCTCGTCCATCGCGTAGTTCGCCGCCCGCGTTCCGTGCATCCCCAGCATCCCGAGCCACTGCTCGTCGGGGGCCGGATAGGCGCCCAGGCCCATCACCGTGAGCGTGACCGGGAAGCGGTCGGAGCGCGCGAGCTCCCTGAACTCCTCCGAGGCGTTCGAGTTCACGATCCCTCCGCCGCCGTAGAGCACCGGGCGGCGGGCGTTCGCGAGCGCCTTCGCGGCGAGCCTGATCTGCTTGATGTTGCCCTCGGTCGACGGCTTGTAGCCCGCGAGCTCGGGCGTGCCGGTGCTCGGCTCGTACTCGATGTCGGCGCGCGAGAGGTCCTGGGGCACGTCGACCAGCACGGGGCCGGGGCGGCCCGTCGAGGCGATGTAGAACGCGTTGTGCACGTACTCGGGGATCTGGCGCGGGTCGGTGACGAGGAAGGAGTGCTTGACGATCGGAAGCGTGATCCCGGTCACATCGGCCTCCTGGAAACCGTCGGTGCCGATCAGCTCGGTGCGCACCTGACCCGTGATGAACACGGTCGGCACCGAGTCCATGATCGCGTCGGCGATCGCGGTGACCATGTTCGTCGCGCCCGGGCCGGAGGTCGCGAACGCGACCCCGACCTTTCCCGACGCCTTCGCGTAGCCCTCGGCGGCGTGGCCGCCGCCCTGCTCGTGGCGAACCTGGATGTGGCGGATGTCGGCGTCGTAGAGCGCGTCGTAGGTGGGCAGGTTGGCGCCGCCCGGGATCCCGAAGACATGCTTCACGCCTTCGGACTTCAGCGCTTCACAGAGAGCATCCGCCGCCCGCATGGGCGGACGATGGTAGCAATGGGCCTCGCCTGGCCAGCAGGGATTTTGCCGCCGAGCTATTGGGGCTGGCGTACCTCTGAGGGATCGGGGAGGTACATGTCCTCGCCGCAGCGGCGACACACCTGGACGTAGAGCTTGTGGACGGCGCCGCAGCGCGGACAGCGCCGCTCGGGCTCGAGCTTCTCGGAGCGGTACAGGATCACCGCGATCAGGCCGAGCAGCGGCAGGACGAGGCCGATGATGAACCAGAGGAAGAACGAGCTCCCCTTCGCGCGCCCGATGATCGCGGTCGC
>JBOGZL010000356.1:0-1585 GCA_050697195.1 Solirubrobacterales bacterium | reverse complement strand
GCCGGCGCGATCGCCGCCACCCGCCTCACGGCCAGAGCGCCGCTGCGCTCCTCGAGGCCGTCCAGGAGGCGACGTTTGCGGCGAAGGCGGGCGGCCAGGTGTGGCGATCGCGAACGGGATCGACGTCTCCCGCCGTGGCCGCTCGGTCGCGCCTTCGTAGGCACGCTCGCCTGCGACATCCGTAGCAGGGCTTGAAGACCCTGGAAAACCCCGCTGCAACTTTGCAGTCGCCGCGAGGGCGTCCGCGCGCCCCGCCGAAGGAGACATGCGATTCAGGTCGTGAGCCGTTCTGGGCGGCTCACACAGTCAAGGAGAGGTTATGGCAGAGAAGACGATTTCCCGTCTGATGAGCGTCAGCGAGGCGGCCAATTACCTCGGGGTCAGCGCGGCGTCGCTTCGCAAGTGGTCGAACCAGGGCCTGGTCCCCACATACCGGACCCCAGGGGGCCAGCGGCGCTACTCCGTCGAGGACCTCGACGAGTTCATCCGCTCGATGCGCGAGCCCGGAAGGAACTCCCGATGACCGCCACCCGCGCTCCGAGCGGCGCCGCACTCGCTCCGGTGAGCATCACCCGCGCCCTGCTTCGCGCACTCGAGCTGCGCGATCCGATGACCGCTCGCCACTGCGTCGCGGTTGCGGGCTGGACGCGCGAGGTGGCGCACGCGGCCGGCCTCTCGCGGGGTGGGTGTCAGCTCGCCCACACGGCGGGGCTGCTGCACGACATCGGCAAGCTTGCGTTCCCCGACCGGATCCTGAAGCGAGACGTCCGCCTCACCCCCGCCGACTGGGACCGGATCCGCACCCACCCCGGCGAGGGCGCTCGGGTGCTGGCCGGCATCAACGGCTACGAGCAGGTTCGCGAGATCATCCTCGCGCACCACGAGCGCGTCGACGGACGCGGATACCCCCACGGAGTCCCCGCCGCGCACGTTCCCGCGATCGCGCGGATGATCGCGGTCGTCGACGCCTACGACGCGATGACCGCACGGGACTCCTACCGTCCGCCGGTCTCGCCGCGGGAGGCGATCGCCGAGCTGCGGCGGGTGGCGGGCACCCAGCTCGACCCCGCGTTCGTCGACCTCTTCGTGGAGACGAGGTCGCGCCGCGGCAGCGGACGCTTCGCGCCGTCCGCGCGCTTCACGCCCGTGCTTCGCGTGTAGGTGCGGCTCGTCTGGCCGCTCGTACTCGCGCGCTCGAAGATAGAGTGCCGCGGCTACCGGCGAAGGAGGAACGAGGATGGGACTGCTTGACGGCAAGGCCGCGATCATCACGGGCTCGGCGCGCGGGATCGGTCGCGCGACCGCCGAGCTGTTCACGAGCGAGGGCGCCCGCGTGCTCGTCAACGACATCGACGGCGACATCGCCGAGCAGGCGGCCGCGGAGATCGACGGCGAGACAGCGGTCTTCGCCGGCGACCTGACGAAGGAGGGGGTCACAGACGACCTCGTCAAGAAGGGGAGCGACGAGTTCGGCCACGTCGACATCGTCGTCAACAACGCGGGCTACACGTGGGACGGCGTGGTCCACAAGATGTCCGACGAGCAGTTCCAGGCGATGCTCGACATCCACACGATCGTTCCCTTC
>JBOGZL010000355.1:0-8125 GCA_050697195.1 Solirubrobacterales bacterium | reverse complement strand
CACCGGTGGCGATCCGGGGGGCGGCGGCGGTTCGGGCGGCGTCAGCCCGTAGCGCCTACGCGGCCTGCTCGGCCCACGCGCCGTAGAGGCGCGCGTACGCGCCGCCCGCCGCGATCAGCTCGTCGTGCGTGCCCGACTCCGCGATCCGGCCGCCGTCGAGCACGACGATCCGCCCCGCGCGCCGGATCGTCGACAGGCGGTGCGCGATCACGATCGCGGTCCGCCCGATCAGCAGGCGCTCGAGCGCGCGCTCGATCTGACGCTCGGTGCGAACGTCCACGCTCGAGGTCGCCTCGTCGAGGATCAGGATCCGCGGCTCGGCCAGCAGGGCGCGAGCGAACGCAACGAGCTGGCGCTGGCCGGCCGACAGGTGGGCGCCACGCTCCCCGACCTCGGTCTCATAGCCGTCGGGCAGCGCCGCGATGAACGCGTCCGCGCCGACCGCCGCCGCGGCCGCGCGGATCTCCTCGTCGGAGGCATCCGGGCGGCCGAAGGCGATGTTCTCCTCCACCGTGCCGGAGAACAGGAACCCCTCCTGGGGGACGATCCCGAGCTGGCCGCGCAGGCAGCTCGAACGCAGGTCGCGCACGTCGTGGCCGTCCACAACGACCCGTCCTCGCTGCGGGTCGTAGAACCGCGCCACCAGCTTCGCGAGCGTCGACTTGCCTGCGCCCGTCTCCCCGACGAGCGCCAGCGTCTGCCCCGCCGGGACGCTCAGGTCCACATCGCGCAGCGCCCACTCGGCATCCGAAGCCGGCTCATCGGCATACGAGAACGAGACGTCCTCGAGCGCGATCTCCCCGCGCAGCCGCCCAGGGTCGAGCGCGTCATCGCGGTCGACCATCTCCGGCTCGGTGTCGAGCAGATCGAAGATCTTGTCCAGCGCCGCCATCCCCTGCTGATAGGTGGTGTAGAGCTGCGAGATCTGCTGGATCGGGTCGAAGAACGTCTGCAGATAGCCGATGAACGCCACCACCACGCCGATCGCGATCGCGCCCTCCAGCGACTGATACCCGCCGTAGAGGATGATCACCGCCGTCCCCACCGCCGACAGCAGCTCGACCGCCGGGAAGTAGGAGGCGTTGAGGTAGACGGTCTTCATGTTCGCGTCGTAGTTCTCCTCGTTCAGCTCGTCCATCCGCCGCATGTGGCGCGGCTCCTGGGCGAAGCTGCGCACCACCCGCACGCCGCTCAGGGTCTCCTGGAGGTGGGCGGTGATGTTGGCGATCTTCTCCCGCGTCAACCGGTACGCGTTCGCGGCGACGATCCGGAAGGCGATGCTGGCGACGGCGAGCAGCGGGAAGGTGAGGAACGTGATCAACGCGAGCTGGACGTCGAGCAGGAGCAGGATCACGACCACCCCGATCAGCGTCAGCGTGCTCGAGAACAGGGTCACGATCCCGTCCGTGACGAGGCTGTCGAGTGCCTGGACGTCGTTCGTGAGGCGCGAGATCAGCACCCCCGGCCTGCGCCGGGTGAAGAACCCGATCGACATCGCCTGGAGGTGGGCGAACACCCTCTGGCGCAGGTCCTGGAGCGCCCGCTGGCCGACCCACCCGACGAGATAGGTCTGCGCGTACGTCGCGCCCCAGTAGATCAGCGCGGAGACCAGGAACGCCCCGACGATCAGCCGCAGCGCCCCAAGGTCGTCCGCGTTGATCCCCGCGTCGATCGCCTGCCCGACCAGGTACGGCGGGGCAAGCCCGGCCGCGGTCGCCGCGAGCAGCGCGACGAACATCAGCGCGACCCTCCCCCGGTAGGGGCGCAGCAACCCGAGCAGCCACCTGACCTTGCGCGCCCGGTCGTCCTCGCCGCGGGCGAGCCGCCACAGGTCGCGAGCGAGCAAGCCGATCCGTCTCCACATCACAGCCGTGCGACCTCCTCCCGCTCCTCGAGGTCGCGCTGCACGAACACCGTGTCCTCGAGTCCCTTCTCGGCCAGCTCGGCGTACAGCGGGCAGCGCTCGAGCAGCTCCTCGTGCGTCCCGCGGTCCACGATCCGCCCCTCGTCCATCACCACGATCTCGTCCGCGAGCGAGATCGTGGACAGCCGGTGCGCGACGATGAACGTCGTCCGGCCCGCCATCACCTCGCGCAGGCCGTCGGTGATCAGCGCCTCCGTTCGCGCGTCCACCGACGAGGTCGCATCGTCGAGGATCAGGATCCGGGGATCGGCGATCAGCGCCCGAGCGATCGCGACCCGCTGACGCTGCCCGCCGGACAGGGTCAGGCCGCGCTCGCCGACGACCGTGTCGTAGCCGTCCGGCAGCTCGCGGATGAACCCGTCCGCCTGAGCGCGGCGCGCCGCAAGCTCGATCTCCTCGCGGGCCGCATCCGGGTGCGCGTACGAGATGTTCTCGGCGACCGTCGCGGAGAACAGGAAGCTCTCGTCGGCGACGAATGCGATCTCCGAGCGCAGAGACGCCACGTCCACCTCGCGCACGTCGATGCCGTCGACGAGCACCGCCCCGCGGCTCGGGTCGTACAGCCTCGCCAGCAGCGCGACGAGGCTCGTCTTCCCGGAGCCCGTCGGGCCGACCAGCGCCACGGTGCGACCCGGCTCGAGCTCGAGCTCGACATCCTCGAGCGCCGGCTCGCCGCCGTCGTAGGCGAGGCTCACCCTCTCCAGCTCGACCTTCCCCGGTCCGGCAGGAAGCGGCGGCGCGTCCGGGGCGCTCGTGATTCGCGGCTCGCGATCGAGGACCTCGAACAGCCGGTTGCCCGACGCGATCGCGCGCTGCGCCATCCCGAGCGCGATCCCCAGCATCCGCATCGGGAACGTGAGCATCAGCAAGTAGATGTAGAAGGCCGTGAACTCACCGATCGTCAGTCCTCCGTCGATCACCTGCTGGCCCCCGACGAGGAGCACGGCGGCGAGCCCCAGGTTGGGGAGGAATCCGAGCAGGGGGTTGTAGAACGCGCGCAGGCGGGTCGAGTACATGTTCTGGTCGAACAGGCGGCCGACCGCGCGCCGGAAGCGCCCGAGCTGGTGCTGCTCGCGCGCGAACGCCTTCACGATCCGGATCCCGGTCACCCCCTCCTCGGCGTCCGCCGTCAGCTCGGCGAGCCGCTGCTGCACCTCCTGAAGGGCCGGGCGCGAGCGGCGGTTGTAGCGCATCGCCGTCGCGATCACGAATGGCACCGGAACCAGCGCGAGGGCCGCGAGCCACGGCTCGATCGCGAACATCACCGCGCTCGCGAGCAGGATCGTGAGCGCGTTCTGGGTGATGAAGATCAGCCCGTAGCCGAGGAAGAAGCGGATCGACTGGAGGTCGACCGTGGCACGCGACATCAGCTGTCCGGTCTGCTGGGAATCGAAGAACCCGAGCTCGAGGAGCTGGAGGTGGCGGTAGAAGCGGTTTCGCAGGTCGAGCTCGACCCTCAGCGAGACCTTTCCCGCGATCAGCCGGCGGCTCACCGTCAGCCCGAGCCGCAGCACGCCGGCGGCGAGGATCACGACCGCGAGGGGGAGGAGCGCGGGACGATCGTGGCGGTTGATCGCGTCGACCGCCTCCCCGACCAGCGCCGGGATCGCGACCGTCATACCCATCGCGGCCGAGGCGAGCACGAGCGAGGCGATCACGGGTCGGCGGTATGGACGCAGGAATCCGAGCAGCCGCCTGAAGGTGGACATCACCCCTACTATACAAACTGAAGTAACGGCGTTGGAGTGCGACATACTGCTTGGCCGATGGAGCGGGACCGTGACTGAGCTCGCGCGGCGGGCGGCGATCGCGGGGACGGTCGGAGCGCTCTGCGCCGCGGGCGTCGTTGTCGCGGCCACCCGGCCCGACGGCAACGGCGCCGACGCGCCGGCCGGGTCGGCGAGCACCGGCCGCTGGCGCGCGCTCGAACCGAGCCCGCTGGAGCGGACCGAGGTAGCCGCGGCCCGAATCGGCGGGCACATCTACGTCGTCGGCGGGTTCGACTCATCCGACGGTGAGACGACGGCAGCCGGCTCCCGCTACAGCATCAGGCGGGATCGGTGGAAGCGACTGAAGCCGATGCCGGTCGCCGTCAACCACCCCACCGCCACCTCGTACCGCGGCAAGCTCTTCGTCCACGGCGGGTTCACCAGCGCGGCCGGCCTCAGCGATCCGACCTCGGCGCTTCAGGTCTACAGCCCGAAGCGAAAGCGCTGGGCGCGACTGCCCGACTCGCCGACCCCACGTGCGGCCCACGCGCTTGGGGAGATCGAAGGCATGATCTACGCCGCCGCCGGCGCCAACGACGGCAGCGCCCAGCTCAGCTCGCTCGAGATCTACGACGTCGCGGCCCGCCGGTGGACGGCCGGACCGGATCTCAACGTCGGCCGCAACCACGTCGGGGCGACCGTCGAGGGCGGCCGCCTGTACGTGCTCGGGGGACGCGACGGAAGCGGGATGGACTTCCAGGTGTCCGAGCGATTCGACCCGGCGACCGGCGCATGGAAGACCCTCGCCCCGCTCGAGACCGCGCGCAGCGGCTTCGCGGCCGTGACCGTCAAGGCGAAGGTCGTCGCATTCGGAGGCGAGGAGCTCGGGCCGGGCGCCACGACGATCGAGCAGGTCGAGCTCTACGACCCCGCCGGCGACACCTGGACCGCGCTCCCCGACATGCGGACGGCGCGCCACGGGCTCGGTGGCGCGTCGAAGGGCCGCCGCGTGTTCGCCCTCGAGGGCGGGCCCGACCCGGGCCTCGCCTTCTCGCGCGCGCTCGAGTTCCTGGACGTGCCGCGGCGCCTCGCCGACTGAGACGCCCAGGTCGCGCCTCACGCCTCCACCGGCGCCGGCGCCCGCGAGGTCCCCAGCGCCCCCGCGCTCGCGGCGCCCACCAGCACGATCGCCGCCACCTGGGCCGCCGAGAGGCCCTGCCCGAGGATGATGAGACCAGCCAGCGCCGCGACGCCAGGCTCGAGGCTCATCAACACCCCGAACGTGCTCTCGCGCAGCCTTCGCAGCGCCTCGAGCTCGAGCGAATACGGGATCGCCGAGCTCAGCACCGCGACGCAGAGGCCGATCGCCAGAGCCCCCGGCTCGAGCAGCGCCGCGCCCCCGCCCGCGATCCCGACGGGCGCCAGGAGGATCGACGCGACGACCATCGCGAGCGCGAGGCCGTCGCCGCCCCCGAACGCGCGGCCGAGGCGCGCCGCCAGCAGGATGTACGCGGCCCAGAACAGCCCGGCGAGGAAAGCGAGCCCCGCGCCGAGGGCGTCGAGGCTGCCGCCGGGGGCGGGGGAGAGGAGCACGATCCCGGCGGCGGCGAGCGCGACCCAGGCGAGGTCGAGCGCCCGCCTCGTGCCCGCGATCGCCACCCCGAGCGGCCCCACGAACTCGAGCGTCACCGCGAGCCCGAGCGGGATCCGGTCCAGCGACGCGTAGAAGCTCAGGTTCATCGCCGCCAGCGCGGCGCCGAACAGAACCACCAGACGCCAAGCCGGCGGCCGGAGCCCGCGAACCGCAGGCCGCCACACCGCGACGAGGACGAGGGCCGCGAACCCGACCCGGACCAGCACCGTGCCGGTCGGGCCCAGCTCGTCGAACAGGGTCGTCGCGATCGCCGCCCCGACCTGGACGGAGACGACTCCGCCGAGCACCAGGGCGACCGACGAGGCTCGCTGCGATTGCGTCACGCCCCGAGCGTTCCAAAACGTCGCGCGAGCTAGTCTCCCGCCGCCCGGATCGGTAGTTTCAGACCCCCTGCCGCGGGTATATGAGCGGCGCTTGAGGCGAAGCAGAGGATGAGTTCCGTCGACCAAGACTTCACCCTCGCCGAGCGGGAGGACCGACTCGGGTGGATCCTCGGCTCCTCGCGAAGCGGAAGCACCTGGCTGCTGCGGATGCTCTCCGAGCTGCGCGACGTGGTGCCGATCGACGATCCGCACCTCGGCCACCACGTCGGGGTGTGGCGGCCGATCCCCCTCGCCTGGGCGACGGCCGAGGAGATGCCGAGGCTCACCACCCTGTGGACGGTGAAGCGAGGAAAGCAGGGGTACTTCTTCTCCGACCGCTACCGGAAGCAGTGGGCGCCCGCCCTGCGGCAGCTGATCGTGACCCGATTCGACGCACAGGCGCACGACGTGGCCGGTTCGCGAGGCGTCGCCGAGCCGATGGTGGTCGTGAAGGAGCCGGCGGGGCATGTCGCCGACCTCCTGTTCTCGCTCTTCCCCGACTCGCGGCTCGTGTTCCTGCTTCGCGACGGTCGCGACGTCGTCGACTCGTGGCTCGACGCGTACACGCGGGGCTCGTGGGCGCTCGACGAGGGCGCGTACCCGCTCGCCCCGGGGGGCCGGCTCCCGATGGTGCGATGGCTCTCAACCGTGTGGACGTATCGCACCGCCGTCGTCCAGGCCGCGTACGAGCGTGGCTCGGGCTCGAGCCGCGCGCTCGTGCGCTACGAGGAGCTTCGCCGAGATCCCGCCGCACAGCTCGGCCGCGCATGCGAGGCGCTCGGCCTCGACGTGCCGCGGAGCCGGCTGGACGCGATCGTCGTGCAGCACTCCTACGAGCACGTCTCCAAGGCCGAGAAGGGGGAGGGCAAGGAGGTGCGCGCCGCGAAGCCCGGCGCGTGGCGCGAGAACCTCAGCCGCGAGGAGCAGGGGGCGATGCTCGAGATCATGGGCGGCAAGCTCGCCGAGCTGGGCTATCTGCCCGGCGGCCTCGTCCCCGGCGTGGACTACCCCTTCGCGCGCTCCACCTAGCCGCCGTCCATCTCCCTACGTAGCTTCTATAGATCATCGGACACCTGCCGATTAGCGACACGAGAACGATGCGCGCGCCAGGGACGATCGGGCGGCACCATCTCGCGGGACTGGCACTTGCCGTCGCGAGCGTGCTCGCGCTTGTCACGACGGCCGCGTCCGCAGGCGGCCACACGCCCGCGCCGCCGAGCTTCTACGGCGTGGCGGCGTCGACGGCGCTTCAGCAGGAGGACTTCAACAAGCTCGCGCGCGCGAACATCCGCACGGTCCGGATCACGTTCTACTGGCCGGCGATCGACACCGGAGGTGGCGAGTACAACTGGCTCAACGTCGACGGGTCGGTGATGCGCGCGGCAGCGGCGGGCGTGACTCTGATCCCGACCTTCATCGGCTCCCCGAAGCGGGTGTCCGAGAACCCGTTCCGACCGCCGCTCGACTCCCCCTCCGAGCAGGGGCAATGGCAGCACTTCGTAAGCGCAGCAGTGGACCGATACGGGCCAGGGGGCGATTTCTGGGACTTCGTCCGCCGCTGTCCGCCGGAGCCCGGCCATTGCCGTCCCGACATCCCCTACAGCCCGCTCACCGTGTGGCAGGCGTGGAACGAGCCCAACCTGGGGATCTTCTGGCAGCCCTCCCCGTCGCCGGCCGAGTACGCCCGCCTACTCGAGCTGACCAGCGAAGCCATCGATCGCGAGGATCCCGACGCCGAGCTCATCACCGGCGGGATCATGCCCGGCGGGCTGGGGGCGAAGAACTCGATCGGCCAGAACGACTTCCTCGCCGCGCTGTACCAGCACGGCGCCGCGGACAGCTTCGACGGGATCGACCTTCACCCCTACCAGCGAAAGCCGAAGCACGTCCGCGGCCTGATCGCGGACGCGCGCTCGCTGACCCAGGCGTACGGAGACGGGGGGACGCCGCTGTGGGTGAGCGAGATCGGGTGGTCGACCAAGGGTCCGAGCGGCGACGAGCAGGTGACGAACCGCAGGGGGCAGGCGAAGCGGCTCACGAAGACGATGAAGATGCTGACCGCGATGCGTGGGGCGTACGGGATCCGGCTCGCGAGCTGGTTCACCTACCAGGACGCCCAATTCGATGAGTACTGCGACTGGTGTCGCGGCGCCGGCCTCCTCGACAAGAAGAAGAAGCCGAAGCCGGCGTGGAAGAAGTACCTCAAGATCACCGGCGGCCAGGGTTAGCGCGCGCCTGCGACGCCGGCTCGGCGCCATCTCCCACGACCGAACTGCATCGCGGCGCCCGAGTCGAATATCCTCGGGCCGAACGCAGGGGAAGGACCCGGAAGGGTGTGGCGATGAGATCTTCTGAAGCGCTGGAGGAAGGGGGAGCCCCCGCGCCCACGCAGGAGCGGGAGGCACCCTCGACCGAAGCCGCCGAAGCGCTGCGCCCCGGCCCGCACGCGGGCCCCCAGCCCGCCCCCGGGCAGCGC
>JBOGZL010000354.1:0-2609 GCA_050697195.1 Solirubrobacterales bacterium | reverse complement strand
CCTCCGGCGGCCAGTCGCCGCTCGAACAGCTCGCCCGTCCGCGCGACCGCCGGCCAGTGGATCCGCGACGCTGGGCTCCCCTCGCGATAGGGGCGCAGGCCGTCGATCTCGAAGTCGATCGCGCGGGTGTCGAGCGCCGACGCGCCCGCACCCTCGCCGAGCTCGGCGGCATCGCCCTCGCCCGCGCCGCCCCCTCCGTCCCCGGACGCCCTCACGGGCTCCACCCGCGGAAGCACGAGCAGCTCGCCTCCGTCCTCGCTTCGCACCTCGCGCGCGTGCAGCCCGAGCGGGTCTCGCACGACCAGACTCGCGGGTTCCAACCGCCGCCGCCCGCGCCGCGGGAAGGCGATCGAGAGGCTCACCTGGCTCACCCGTTCGCGGGCGAGCGCGCCGACCGGCAGCGGGCGCTCGAGCAGCGGGTCGCTCAGGTCGCCGCGCGCCGGGACGACGCCGCGGCGGATCAGGATTCGGAGCGGGTAGGGCTCGTCCTCGACGACGCTCGCCGGCCCCTCGGGGCGCTCCACCCGCGTTCCCCGCGCGGCCAGCTCGACCCACGCTCGCGACCCGGCCGCGAGCGCCACCAGCGAGATCCCCGGGACGAGCAGCGCGGGGGAGTCGAAGAACAGCCCCGCCACCACCAGCGCCGCCGCGAGCTTGATCGTCGAGCGCGCGCCGGCCACATCCACCGCCTCAGAGCGCGGGGACGCGTTCCACAACGTCGCGGACCACCGCCTCGCGCTCCTCGTCCACCGCGCCGGGCCCGAGCAGGAGGCGGTGGGCGAGCACCGAGCCGGCGAGCGCCTGGACGTCGTCGGGGAGCGCGTGGTCGCGGCCCTCGAGCGCCGCGAGCGCCTTCGCCGCCTGGAACAGCATCAGCCCCGCCCGGGGGCTGGCGCCGAGCTCGACGCCGGAGTGCTCGCGGGTCCCCTCGCAGATCGCGACGATGTAGCGCCGAAGCGGCTCGCTCCCGTGCACCGCCGCGGCGGCCGCCTGGGCGCCGAGCACCGTCCCCACCTCGGCGACCGGCTCGAGGTCGCGCACGCGGTCGCGATCCGCGTGCGCGGCGAACATGTCGGCCTCGTCGTCGGCGCTCGGGTAGCCGAGCGAGAGCCGGACCATGAAGCGGTCGAGCTGCGCCTCGGGAAGCGGGTATGTGCCCTCGTACTCGATCGGGTTCTGGGTCGCGATCACGAGGAACGGCTGCGCGAGCTCGTGCGACTCGCGATCGATCGTCACCCGGCGCTCCTGCATGCACTCGAGGAGGCCCGACTGCGTCTTCGGCGAAGCGCGGTTGATCTCGTCGACGAGGACGACGTTCGCGAACACGGGGCCGGGGTGGAACTCGAACTCCGCCGCCTGCTGGTCGAACACGTTGGTCCCGATCACGTCCGCCGGAAGCAAATCGGCGGTGCACTGCACCCGCGCGTACTCGGCGTCCACCGAGCGTGCGAGCGCGCGCGCCAGCGCCGTCTTTCCGACCCCCGGGTAGTCCTCGATCAGGACGTGCCCTTCGGCGACCAACGCGACGAGCAGGTCCCGCACCACCTCGTCCCGCACCTTGAGCGCCTGCCGGATGTTGTCCCGCAGTCGTCCGCCAACCTCCGCCACCCCGGGAGGATCGAGCTGTGGCAGGGTGGCCACACGAGCATGGTACGGGGCGCGACGTTCCCGCTCAGGTCGCGCCGCTCACACGCGGCTCTCATCGGCCTCTCACGAGTGCCGCCTAGCGTCGCTTCCCAGATTCGGCCCATCCCTTGTCGCCACCGGCGACGAGCGCGGAAGAAGGAGTTGGTTCCGATGACGAAGCGCCTTCATGCACCCGGCATCGCCCTGCTGGGAGCGTTCCTCCTCGTGGTCGGGATCGCGGCGGTTGCGCGGTCGAGCTCGAACCCGCCGGCACAGGCGGCGAAGAAGACGATCCAGCTCGAGGACGCGACGATGATCGTCGAGGTCAATGACACCGACGGCGACGCGGGGCTACAGGTCTTCCTGGACGGCGAGCCCTGGAGGTCGATGAAGGTCTCGATGCCAGGCGGACCGAAGATCCTCGACGTCGACGCGAAGGGACGTTTGAAGAATTTCGGGCTCACGGAGCTGTTCTCGGAGACCAACGAGCCCGAGTTCAAGGATCTCCCGCTGAGCAAGTTCAAGAAGCGCTTCCCGGAGGGGAGGTACACGTTCGCCGGGAGGACCATCGAGGGCATGAGGCTGGTCGGCAAGGCGAGGCTGTCGCACGACATCCCGGCCGGGCCCGAGATCACCGCGCCCGCGGCGGGGTCGACCGTTCCCCACGGCGACGTGGTCGCCAGCTGGGCTCCCGTGTCCCGGTCGGGGATCGAGATCGCCGGCTACCGGGCGATCGTCGAGCGGGAGGACCCGTTGCGCGTGTTCAACGCCGACCTCCCGGCCTCGCAGACCAGCGTGACCATCCCCTCCGAGTTCCTGGAGCCGGGGACCGAGTACAAGCTCGAGGTCCAGTCGATCGAGAAGAGTGGCAACCAGACGATCTCGGAGATCGCCTTCAGGGTGGACTAGGGGCGACTGGACCGACCGCTGATCTCCGCCAGCCGGCGCTCGAGGAATGCGCGCTCGGCGGGCTGGCGCGCCAG